>JAFAZD010000201.1 GCA_019239955.1 Armatimonadota bacterium
AACCTCCCATTCCTTCAGACGGTCCACCACGTGCTGAATGTAGAAAGGTACATTGTCCGTACTTCGAGCGATGGTGGCAGCGACCTTTTGCTTATCGGCAACCTGAATGCTTTCGCCTTCCAGCAGCAGGGACGCAAGATGCTCTGCATCCACCGGCGCCAGTGGAGGGACATCAATGATCTTCATGTCGTTGGTAGGCGCATTGGCATAGCCCGAGCGCTTCAGTGATGTCACGACATGATGGAGTCCGATGGAGCCGGTATAGACCATCCGCATGGCTGGAAACATCTGCCTCAGCGAGCGTAGAGTGTCCAAGACCTCCATCGCCGACTTCTCCCCGTGATCCTGTTTGATGTTTTCCAGCATCATGGGCATTTCGTCCCAGAAGAAGATCACCAGTTCGTCCCGGTGTTCCGACAGGTCTTCCACCAGGTTTTGCAGCAGGCTTTTCCAGTGCGGCGCAATCACGCTGGGGAGTTTGATCCCCTTGACTTCTGAGCCACTCAACGCAGCGATGAGGCCGTGGGCGCGCTTGGCGGCTTTACGTCGCGTCGTTAAAAAGGATTCAATGTCATGGTAGATCGTCTCAACGAACTCTATCGGGGACCGAAGTTTTGCCAGGTCGTGATAGACGGGCAGGACCGTCTCACCCGCCTCGGCGATCATCTTCTTGGCAATGGATGTCTTGCCCATCCGCCGTGCCGCAGTCAGCACGACACTCTGCCGATCCAGTGCCTGCCAAATGCGCACGACAAGCTTATCTCTGCCGATGACATCTTTTGGCGCAATCTGACCTCCGGGATTAGCGCGCATGAAGACACCTCCTGACCACCCTCACTCTCCCCCTTTGTTATACTGCCAAAAATAACGTATGTCAATAGTGACGTACAACAAAATTAACGTATATAATGATAGGAAGCAACTCTACCCTTGCTGTTCCTCTCCCCGGCACTCCGCAATAGGTACTCAGTACCCACGCAGTAGGTAAAGCACGGGCCAGGGGCCGGGCTTGCCTTCCGGGATAATCATCATCGCCGCCGCCTGCTTCTACAGCGACGGACTCCAAAAGTGCATCTCGCACAGCGCCATAAGTTCCATTCACCTTTCGCCGGTTTCTTCGCCGTTGTCTTTCTCCTCCGGCTTCAGCAAACCCTCCCCGTTTTTGCGCGCTCCACAGGCAATTCCGGCAGAACGCGCTCGTCCTGCGTGTCCTGAGTGATTTCCAAAGTTTTTTTGGAAACGCCTCGATTCAGGAAGGAATGTCGCCCTGGGGCGTCGAAACTGCCGCAAGCACACGAGGAGCAATCAGCGACCTATGACAGATTTTCCATCAGAACATGCGCGGCCCACAGCGCCCGAGGCGCCGCAGAGCACCGGCCCGGACGGCCCGCCGCCTCTGGATCGTCGCGGCTTCCTGCGCGCCCTGTCGGGCAGCGCCCTGACGCTGGTGGCGGGCGGGCTGACGATCACCCTGTCCGGCTGCCAAGGCGGCGGCGGCAACAGCCCTTATGTGGGAGGCATCGGCTTCGGCTCCAGCAGCGTCGTCTTCACGTCCGCGTCCCCGCCCAGCCCCCCGGCGTTCTCCAGCAGCACCTTTCCCTCGTCCAGCTCGTCCAGCAGCGCCACCGCCCATGCCGTGGCCAGGGCGCATCTCGGCCTCAACACGCGCTTCTGACGCGGACCGGCCCGGCTGCTGCTCGGCGGTTGACAGCGGGGACGGCGCGTCGGGTATACTCCCCCGAAACGTGGGAGAGGACCCGAACGGTTGGAACCGACCATCACCCTGGGGGGCAACAAGAAGGCGCGGCGGGCCTACGGCTTCGACGAGGTGGCGCTCGCCCCCAGCGCCCTGTCCGTTGACCCGCGCGACGTGGACACCAGCTGGCGGCTCGGCCCGCACCGCTTCGACATCCCCATCGTCGCCAGCGCCCTGGACGCCGCCGTCAGCCCGTCCCTGGCCGTCGAGATGTCCCGTCTCGGCGGCCTCGCCGTCTTGAACGGGGACGGCCTCCAGACCCGCTACGAGGACGCCGCGTCCGCCCTCCAGCGGATTGCCGACGCCCCCGCCTCCGAGGTCATCGAGACGCTGCAATCGCTCTACCGGGAGCCGATCCGGGCCGAGCTGATCGCCCGCCGCGTCCGCGAGATCAAGGACGCGGGCGGCATCGCCGCCGTCTCGGCCGTGCCGCCGACCGCAGGGCGCATCGCCCCGGTCGCCGTGGAGGCCGGCGCGGACTTCTTCGTGGTCGCCTCCCAGGTAGCCACCGCCCGCCACTCCTCCGCCTCCGGCGACGCCGTGGACATCGCCGGCTTCTGCCGCGACTCCCCCGTCCCCGTCATCATCGGCAACTGCGTCGGCTACCAGGCCTGCCTGGAGCTGATGGAGGCCGGCGCGGCCGCCGTCCTGGTCGGCGTCGGCCCCGGCGCCATCTGCACCACGCGCCGCGTCCTGGGAATCGGCGTCCCCCAGGTGACGGCCACCGCCGACTGCGCCGCCGCCCGCGACGACTTCCACAAGCGCACCGGCAGGTACGTCCCCGTCATCACCGACGGCGGGATGCGAACCGGCGGCGACCTCGCCAAGGCCATCGCCTCCGGGGCCGACGCCCTCATGCTCGGCTCGGTCATCGCCGCCGCCCGGGAGGCCCCCGCCCACGGCTGGTCCTGGGGCATGGCCTCGTCAAGCGCGGACCTGCCGCGCGGCACGCGCATCAAGGTCGAGGTCGCGGGAACCCTGCGCGAGATCCTGCTCGGCCCCGCCCACAAGGACGACGGCACCATGAACCTGGTCGGCGCTTTGCGCCTGGCGATGGCCTCCTGCGGCGCGAGGAACATCCCGGAAATGCAGCAGGCCGAGATGTTCGTCGCCCCCGCCCTCCAGACCGAGGGCAAGTCCCAGCAGCGCGCCCAGGGCGTCGGCCAGGGCCGGTGAAATCGGGCGGATCCGTCGCCGAATCCCAGCGTGAGCGGGTAAACTGGAGAAGATATGCAGAAGATTCCCTTGGCGGAGTTGTTGCAACAAATCACAACGGAACTGCGCCGGGCGCATGAGGCGGCGGAGTGGCGTGGAAATGCCGTGATGCGATTCCAGGAGTGCGAGCTGGAGTTCGCCATTGAGGCGGAGGCCAAGGCGGAAGGCGGCTTCCACGTTTGGGTACTTGACCTGGGCGGCGGCGGCAGCCGTACCGAGGCTAACACTATCAAGATCAAGTACGCTGCTCTGGAAGGTGTCCCGACCGTGGCCCTCGTGGAGAGCGTTGCCGGTCGAGACAAGGCGCCTCAGCGACAGGGGCATACGAGGAAAAAGCCATGACGACATCCGCAAATGCCCGGAGCGTTGCTGCCGTCTCCGCCCCCGCGCGCCAGGGGCAGCGACAGCCGGATTATCAGCGTCACCCCGGCTCGGAGTGGATCGACATCCATCGGGCCAGCCTGCCCAACAACGAGTGGGCTGCCGCCAATCAGGCCGGCCTTGTCGGAACGGCCCCGTCCATTGACGACCTCATGGCGAAAGTCCGGGCGCAGAACATCGAGCCCGCCGATGTCGCCATCGCCTTCATCACGGCGGACGCCCTCTGATGCCCATCATCCTGGCGACCGCCTCCGGCTCTCGGCCCCTCGACCCGACGCGCAGCTTCCGTGCCTACGCGGACGTGGTCATGAGCAGCCCGGCGGGGGGTGGGACAAGTCCTACTGTCCAATGCCTGGTCGACACGGGGGCAGACTACACCATTCTGCCGTTGAGCCTTGCCACTGCCATCGGAATCACGCCGTCCGGGCCATCCGTGACGTTCAGGGCAGCGACTGGGACCACGTTCACGCTCCCGTCCCACCCCGGCGTTAGCCTGACTGTGGAAGGCTATGCCATCACTGTGCCGGTCGCCTTCTCCGCGGCCGCCGCGTTCGCACCGATTTTGGGGCGGCTGGAACTCGTCGCGGCCTTTGACGTCGGCTTTGATGTCACCTCCTGGTACTGGGGCTGAACTACGCCCCGCCCTCCAGACCGAGGGCAAGTCCCAGCAGCGCGCCCAGGGCGTCGGCCAGGGGCGGTAGCGCCGTCGAGCGAACCTCCGGCCCGAGGCAGGCGTTCAGATGGGGAAGGTGCGGTAGCCGGGCAGCCCGGTGGCGAGGAAGTAGAGCGCCCAGAGGCCGGAGATGGCGTAGTCGCCCAGCACCAGGCCCAGGAAGAAGGGCAGCGCCTGCCGGTAGATCTTGACGCCCCCGTAGCGCAGCATCAGCGTCTTGAACATCCAGCCGAGCAGCGTCGGGAACCAGATCCAGGTCATCGTGTCCGTGTTGCCGACCGCATAGCCGATGGGGTGCAGGGGCCACCAGACGAAGCGGGTGCGCAGGAGGCTCAGAGCGCCGACGATCAGCAGTCCGGCGACCGCGCCCGTGATACGCGGCGCGTCCAGCGGCTTGGGATTGTTCAGCCAGCCTTGCAGTTCATCAAAGCTGTAGTGGCCCTGCGCCGTGCGCCAGGGCTCCACCAGCGCGCTGTCGGCCCCGTAGTGGTAGTAAATGCCCAGACAGGAGACCCAGGCCGCCAGCGATCCGACCACGACCGCCACGAGGATCGCCGCCGTCAGGTGGCGCGGGTTGATCGGGCGTGGCTGCGTCGAGGAGGCCAGCTTCATCGCCTCGATCTCCGCCGGCTGCGCCAGGCACCGCCAGTCGGCGTCGAACCAGCGCAGGAATGAGAACGCCGTCAGCTCCTGGGACGAGAAGGCCTGCGTCCCGCCGAAGCCGACCAGTGTGCCGTGCGACAGGCCCCACGGCCCCTGCCCCCACGGCAGGCCCGCCTCCGCCCGGATGCGCGTGAACGTCAGCGCCAGCAGGAAGTATAGCGCGAAGAACAGGACCGAGACCAGCGGGGACAGGCCCAGCGCCACCCCGAAGCCGATCAGGAGCAACGCGCTGGCGAAGAGGCCGAGGTAGGCCGTCCGGTACGACAGTGGCTCGTCGGCGTCGTCCACCGTTCGGTCGTTCAAGAAGGCCCGCCGCCAGGTCGCCTTCAGGTGGGGCCGCGCCAGCAGCAGGGAGAACAGCGCCAGCCCGACATACGCGCCGACGCCCTGTTCGCTGATGTAGGGGATGCGCGCCAGCGCCTGCCCGGCCCCCGGGTCGCGGAACCCGAACGCGGTCGCCCCGACGTTCTCCGCCTTCGTGAATAGATAAAAGAACCAGCACGAGAACGACACGTCCAGCGACAGCAGGAACGTCAGCCCGATCACCAGCGGGTAGAACGCCAGGACGGTGTAGCCGATGGCGTTCCAGGGCGGGGCCGTGAGGCCCGTGTCGAGCTGGAGACTGGCCTCCGGCTTGACGGGGAAGTAGGGGAAGGTCGGGAGCAGCGTGAAGTGGACCGACGCCATGCTTTCCAGCACAACGGGGATGCCGATGCCCAGCCAGAAAAGGCGGTTGCGCCACAGCGGCGACGCCCCGCCGTCGCGGGTGATCTCCAGCGGAATCTGCACGATGGGGAAGATCAGCTTCTCGTTCTCCACCCACTGCCGCCGCACCAGGGTGGCGATGCAGTACATGCAGAACAGCAGCACGAAGATGAACGCCGTCCAGACCAGGATCGCGCCGGCCCAGCCCGTCAGGTGCTGGGCGGTGAAGAAAGACGACTTGCCGTTGTAATAGTCGGGGACGACGCTCGGGTCGGGCACGGCCCAGGGCCTGATGAAGCGGAACCAGTTGGCCCACTTGTTCTCCGCCGTGGCGAAGTGCTTCCAGCCGACCAGGGCGGGGTGGAGGAACTGCATCATCCCGATGCCGCCGATGTAGACGGCGATCGTGTTCATGCTGTAGATCAGCAGCAGCTCGGCCTGGGTGAGAGCGGCGCGCGGCGCGTACCGCTTGATCAGCAGGTTGGCCGGGATCAGGACGAGGAGGGCGAACACCACCGCCATGGGCAGGGACATGGCCGCCAGGTCCGACCCCTTGGCGACGCTCTCGGTGTACTCGACCCAGAAGACCAGCAGCGGGATCAGCAACAGCCCGATGACCCAGGCGCGGGCGCGCAGTGTCCCCCAGACCGGTCCCGACACGTCCCCCCGCGCGCCCTCCCCCCGCTCCCCGGCGGCATCCCCTTTGACTTGCGGCGTCATGCGTGACACGTTCCTTTTGAGACTCTTGGTTGCTTTATTCTAGAGGATTGGCGCAGGTTTGTCAATATCCGCCGTGAACTCCCGATCCGATCATGGGCGGCGACCGGCCTGTGCCGCGTCCTGAAAGGCCTGGGCGACCGCCGCGTACTCGGCCAGGTTCTCCGAGCGAAGCTGCGCGCATTTGCGGATCAGGTCGGCCTCGGAGTCGCGGTAGGGGTCGAGCGGGGCAACGGGCTTGGCGTTATAGATCAGGCCCCAGAGGCTGCGCCCGCCATTGCCTCGGAAGATGACTTTATAGGTCCACAGGGACCAGGCGATGCCTTTTTGCCCCAGCGCGTCCACCAAGTAGGCGACCGTGGCGGGCGTGCCGTGCGGCTCCAGGCCGAACTCGCCCAGGTAGAATGGCACGGAATGGGACTGCCGCAGTTTCTCAATTTGCGCGAGGTAGCCGTCCACCCCCTTGCGCTGGTCGGCCTCGGACTCGGCCTGGAACTGGTAGTAGTGCCCGCTGTAGACGACATTCCGCCAGCCGCACGGCGCGGGGTGTGGCATCCACTGGAGGCCGGTGTAGCCGTCCTCGATGAAAATCAAGTGCGACGGGTCCCCGGCGCGGACGGCGCGGTACAGGCGGTCCATCACCACGTACAGCGTGTCCGAACCCGGCGTGCCGGTCGGCTCATTGATCAAATCATACCCGGCCACGGCGGGGTTGTCCCGGTAGCGGCGCGCAATGCGGGTCCAGAGCGCCTCTGCCGCCGCGACGTTGGCCGGGTCCTTGAAAAATCGGTTCTGCCTGGCCTGCCCCGTGTGCGGCTCCCCGCTCTGCCCGCCCGGCGCGCCGTGCAGGTCCAGGATGACATAAATACCGTGCCGGCCCGCCCACGCGACCGCCCGGTCCAGCCACACCAGCCCGTCCGGCTCGTCCGCCAGCGACGCGAGGAACGGCAGTCGAACGCAGTTCAGCCCGGCCTCATGGATTCGCGCAAAGTCCGCCTCATTCACCCATGCCTCGCGGAACGCCGTCCGCACCCGCGCCATCCCCGCCGCCCCGAAGCGTTTCTCCACCGTCCCCCACAGCGAGACGTGGTCCTTGATTGGCCCGAAGTCCGTGCCCGGCGGGGGCGTGGTGACGAACGGCTGCATCCACGGCTCCTCCACCAGCCACCCGCCCAGGTTAACGCCCCGGAGAATCACGACGTTGCCCCGGGCGTCCACGATCTGCGCCCCTTGCGTGTGAAGCAAGGGAAGGCCATCCGTGCGGCCGGCCCCCGCCAGCAGGGCCAGCAGCAGTACCATCTGAAAAACCCATACAATCCGGGTCATCTTTTACTCCCTATGCAGGGCCATTCTGAGGCAGCCGAAATGTACCGGCTGGGCATGGTAAGGCCCGCGCCACCGCTCATTATGCCGCCTTGAGCACGGCGGCGAAGACGACGATCAGGGCGAGGTCGAACACCAGGCCGTGCCAGAGGATCGGGACCACGATGGAGCGGGTGCGCCGGTAGAGCCAGGAGAGGAAGACGCCGGCCAGGAGAATCCCCAGCACCGTCGCCTCGGCCCAGCCGGGGCGCAGCAGCAGACGCAGCACCAGCCAGTGCCAGGCGGCGAACGTGGCGGCGGTCCAGACGGCCCCGAAGGTGAAGGCGGCCTCGTCCACGCCGCGCAGCTCGTTCAGGACGACCCCCCGCCAGAACAGCTCCTCCAGCGTGGCGTTGACGGGCACGAAGTAAATCCCCAGCGGCAGCAGATCGCGGGCGGCGAAGCCGCGCTCGGTGACGACCGCGCGCAGGTCGTGCGCGTCCATGACGGTCGCGCCGATCCAGGCATAGCCGATGCGAAACAGCGGCAGGGCGACCACCACACCGGCCAGCAGCGCCAGCCACTGGCCCAGGGTCGGCCAGCGCCAGGCGTCGCGCCAGAGCCGCCGCCCCCAGATGATGGCGGGCAGCAGGCAGACCCCGTGGTACAGGAAAAACGTCTCCCACAGGCTGTCCAGGCGGTACATGCCGAGCCAGACGGCGGGCCAGGGCAGCAGGGTCAGGCCGACCACGGCGAGCAGGCGGCGGCGGGAGCGGACGGCATGGAACATGGCGGCATCAGGCGGCATCGCCTTTGTTATACCCGGCCGGCCCAGGGAACCCGCGTCCCGGCCGGATTGTTCAAGGAGACAGAGATTGCTGAAATGAGGCGGTTGAGGAGAGCAAGGAGCAGCTTGTGAACAATTCGGGCGGCGATGTGCGCGATGTGGTGATTGTGGGGTCCGGGCCGGCGGGGCTGACGGCGGCGATTTACGCGGCGCGGGCGAACCTGCGCCCGCTGGTGATTGAGGGCGGCGCGCCGAACCTGCCGGGCGGGCAACTCATGATCACGTCGGACGTGGAGAACTTTCCGGGGTTCGCGGAGGGGATTCTGGGGCCGGAGTTGATGGAGCAGATGCGGAACCAGGCGGCGCGGGTCGGCGCGGAGTTCCTGACGGAAAACGTCAGCGACGTGGATTTCTCGCGGCGGCCGTTTCACCTCAAGACGGATGGGGAGCGGGAATTTGACGCCAACACGGTGATCATCACGACCGGGGCGTCGGCGAAGTGGCTGGGGCTGCCGTCGGAGACGGCCCTGTACGGCAAGGGGGTCTCGGCCTGCGCGACCTGCGACGGGTTTTTCTTCCGGGGCCGCGAGGTGGTCGTGGTCGGCGGCGGCGACACGGCGCTGGAGGAGGCGAATTACCTGGCGCGCATGGCGTCGAAGGTGACGGTGGTGCATCGGCGGGACACGCTGCGGGCCTCGCAGATCATGCAGAAGCGGGCGTTTGACAACCCGAAAATTGAATTCGCCTGGAACAGCGTCATCAAAGAAATCAAGGACGTTGGGGTGGGCAAGGTCACGGGCGTGGTGCTGCACGATTTGAAGACCGACGAGACGCGCCTTCTGCCGACGGACGGCGTCTTCATCGCCATCGGCCACTCCCCCAACACCAAGCTGTTCGCGGGCCAGTTGCAGATGGACGAGAACGGCTACATCATCACGACTCCGGGCCGCCCGCTGACCAGCGTGCCGGGCGTCTTCGCGGCGGGCGACGTGCAGGACACGCTCTACAAGCAGGCCGTCACGGCGGCGGGGTCCGGCTGCATGGCCGCGATGGAGGCCGAGCGGTATCTGGAGGAGCTGGAGGACGAGCATTAGGATCGCCCCCGGCCCCCAATTCTGGGGGAACAGGAGAGGACAGGCCGGACGCGCTTGCGTCCGGCCTTTTGTTTTTGGCGGGCAGGAAACCCGGCGGTCGGCGGCGAACGAGTCAGGGCAGGATCGCCCTATGGCCCCAACTCTGGGGCGGAAGGAAGAAGACAATGGCCGACATCCTCGAAGAATATAAAGAAGTCAGGCAGCCCGTCCCCGCGCAGATCAAGCGGTGGCATCTGCACGGGGCGGGGCTGGAGTCGCTGGAGGAGGCCACGGTGGACCTGCCTCCCTTCGGGCCGGACGAGCTGCTGGTGCGCCATGACGCGGTCGGGATCTGTTTCTCGGACATCAAGATCATCACGCAGGGGCCGAACCATGCACGCCTGCAAGGGCGGGACATGCAGCGTCACCCGGTCGTGATGGGGCATGAGGTGGCGCTGACGGTGGCGGGGGTCGGGGACAGCCTGAAGGACCAGTTCCACGTCGGCGACCGCTTCATCATCCAGGCAGACGTGTTCTACAAGGGCGCGAACCCGGCGTATGGCTACCAACTGGACGGCGGCATGGCGCAGTACGGGGTGATCACGAAGGAAGTGCTGCAAGGGGACGAGGGCTGCTACCTGCTGCCGCTGCGCGAAGAGACCGGGTACGTGGAGGCGGCGTTGGTGGAACCCTGGGCGTGTGTGGTCGCAGCGTATGAGTACCCGAACTATCGGGACGGCCTGCGGGACGGGGGGCGGCTGCTGGTCGTCCGTGCCAGCGTCGAGGTCAACGCCGACACCCGCGCGCTGACCGTGCCGGGGCATCAGCCGGCCTCCGTGACGACCGTGACCGATCCGCTGGCGACGGACTGGGGGACGCTGCGTCAGGCGGAGACGGACGGGCAGGGCTTTGACGACATCGTGGTGTTCGGGACGCCGCCCGCCGCCATGCTGGGGCAGATCATGACCTGCCTGGGGCGCCGGGGCATCCTGAACCTGGTCAAGCACCGACCCCTGCGCGGGACCGTCCCGGTGGACGTGGGTCGGGTGCATTACGAGCAGCACCTGTTTGTCGGGACCTCCGACCAGGATCGCGCGGCCGAGACGTACACGGCCAACACGCGCCGGGACATCAAGCCGGGCGGCAAAGTCTGGTTCGTCGGCGCGGGCGGGCCGATGGGGCAGATGCACCTCCAGCGGGCCGCCATGTTGGACGCGCCGCCGAAGACCGTCGTGGTCACGGACATGAGCGACGACCGCCTGGGCCGCATCCGCGAGCGGTTCGGCAAATTGATGGACCAGCGGGGCATCACGCTGATCCTGGTCAACCCGCAGCACGACGAGGATGCGGCGGAGCACGGCCCGTTCGACGACATCGTGAGCCTGGTCCCCAGCGCGCCGGTGATCGAGGAGACCGTGCCGCATCTGGCCGAGAACGGCGTCTACAACATCTTCGCCGGGCTGGGCAAGGGCACGCTGGCGAACCTGGACCTGGGCATGATACTGACCAAGCACCAGCGCCTGATCGGTACGTCGGGGTCAAGTATCGCGGACCTGCGGCACACGCTGGAACTGGTCGAGTCCGACTCGCTCTCCACCAATGCGAGTCTGGCGGCCATCGGCGGCCTGGACGCCTTCCGGGAGGGCCTGGCGGCGGTCCAGGAGGGCCGCTTCCCCGGCAAGACCGTGATCTTCCCCCTCCTGCCCGACCTGCCGCTGATGTCGGTGGACGAGATCAAGCAGCAGTTGCCGGACGTCTATGAGAAGATGCAGGACGGCCTGTTCTGGACCAGGGAGGCCGAGGAGGAGTTGCTACGGGAGAAACTGGGATAGGAACAGGAACCTCACCCTGCCGCAGAAGACCTAACCCCGGTCGCAAGCGACCTGCCCCTTCCCTGCCAGGGAAGGGGCGAAGAGAGAAAGGCTGTTGCCAGCGCGGCGGCCTTTCCTCACCCTTCCCTGGCAGGGAGGGGACAGGCGGCTTGCCGCCAGGGGTAGGCTCTTTCTTCAGGAGAACCACATGCGACTATCGGGCAAATCCGCCATTGTGACCGGGGCGGCGCAGGGGCTGGGCGAGGCGCTGGCGCGGCGGCTGGCGGTGGAAGGCTGCGACGTGCTGCTGGCGGACATCAACGAAGACAAGGTGCGGGAGGCCGCGGACAGCATTGCGCGGGACACGGGGCGGCGGACGGGGGCGGTGCAGGCCAACGTCGCCAGCGAGGCCGACGTGCAGGCGATGGTGGACGCCGCATTGGAAGCATTCGGCAAGCTGGACATTTTGGTCGCCAACGCGGGCGTCCTGCGTGCCCACGACATCACCGAGTTCCCGGTCAGTGAGTGGCGGATGGTGATTGACATCAACCTGACCGGCTACTTCCTGTGCGCGCAGGCGGCGGCGCGGGCGATGGTCCCCGGCAAGTCCGGGACGATCATCCAGATCAACTCCAAATCCGGCAAGAAGGGGTCGTTCCGCAACTCGGCCTACGCGGCCTCCAAGTTCGGCGGCATCGGACTGACCCAGAGCATCGCGCTGGATTTGGCCCCACACGGCATCCGCGTCAACGCCGTCTGCCCCGGCAACCTCCTGGACGGCACGCTCTGGCAGCAGTCCCTGTATGAGCAGTACGCCAAGACGCAAGGGCTGACGCCGGAGCAGGTGCGCGCCAAGTACGAGTCGCAGGTCCCGCTGGGTCGCGGCTGCACCTATGACGACGTGGCGAACGTGGTCGTGTTCCTGGCCTCAGAGGATTCCTCCTACATGACGGGGCAGGCCATCAACGTCACCGGCGGCCAGGAGATGCGCTGAGTTGCCATTTCTGACGCGGCTGGCGGCGCTGGAGCCTGATGAGACCTGGCCCGGCATGGAGCAGGCCGCCGAGCAGAGGTATTGGGATGGCCTCGTACTGGCGACCGATGCCGGACATGAGGCCGGGGCGATTTACCTGCTGGGCTATGTCGCGGAGATACTGCTGAAGACAGCCTGTTTCCGCACGGCCGGAGTAGGCCCGCAGGATAACCTATGGGCGAGGCAGGGGGCGTTCGACCAGGTGAAAACCTTTGCCTCCTGGACGGGCCGCAACCTGCATGATCTGACGGGTTGGCTGCAATTCCTGATTGACGTCCGACAAGCCATCGGCAAACCGCTCAATCCTGTGACAGCCGGGTTGATTACGGCTTCGGTGCTGGCCGTGAATGCCCATTGGCGCGAATTCCTGCGCTACCGGTTCAGCGCCGCGACGGAGGCAGAATTGAACGAGACTGCGGACGGCGTGGATTGGCTGCGCCTGAATTACGATCTGCTTTGGAGATAGAGGATGCCTTACAAGTTCATTGCGGCGGAAAAGCCGAAGATTGATCCGAACTTTGCGGAGGCCATCGCCCAGGAGCTGCGCCTGCAAAGGCCGGACGGGCCGCCGGACGCGCCTATTATTATTGAAGAAGAGACGCCCCGTGGCAGTCATCTCTACGTCCGAGTCATCTGGGACGCCTGGGGTGACGTCCCGATGGAAGAGCGGGGGCGCATCATCCTGGACGCCTACCAGAAGGCACAAGGGGCAGATGCCGTTCTTAAGATCAGCAATGTCCTCGGCCTCACCCACGCCGAGGCCCGTCGGCTGGGGGTCGAGGCCGCCTGATCGCTGCCATGATTAGGGGGCAGCTCATGTCGAAGTGGGGCAATCAGGTTCATTACCACCTGACCTACAAGAAGGGTTTGCAGCCGATCAGCCGCCAGCCGGAAGTGTTCTATGCTCACGGCGCGGCGCAGGAGGTGGTGAAGGAAATCACCGCACGTTTCCGGGAGCATGGATGCCGGGTGAAGGTGTACGCCCTCGGCATCCATGGCTGCGATGACGGGCAGTGCGACACGGCGGCGTGGGGCCGTGAGCAGTGGACGAAAAGAGACCGCTGGGAA
>JAFAZD010000251.1 GCA_019239955.1 Armatimonadota bacterium
GCCGTCGGAGGTCGACTCGGTGGCGAAGCAGCCGATCTGCACCAGATAGAACGGCAGGTCGGACTGCCCGAAGTCGGCCCGGAAGGCATTGACGAGAGCTGTCATGCGCTCATGGTAGAGCGCGACCCCGCCGGGGTAGGCGTCCGACTCGCCCTGATACCATAAAATCCCTTTGACCTTGCCGCCGACGCCCTGGACGCGCTCATAAGTCGCCCCGTACAGGGAGTTGCCGCCCTCGCCCCTCAGCTGCGGGCTCCACTGCTCCATGGAGGTCCCGCCGTGGGCGCTGGGGATCAGGCCGACGGGCACGCCCGTCAGCGCGTGATACGCCTTGCCGAACGCCAGACCCAGCCCCGCGCCCTTGTTGCGGTGCGGGTCGCGTGGGTCCGGCTGGTCGGGCATCGCCTCGCGGCCCCAGAGCCTGTGATGCACGAAGCGCGGCGACTCGCCCAGCCAGTGCAGCGGCTCCTCGGCGACCGCCCACTCCTCGCGCGACTGGTAGGAATGCACGAACGGCGACGGCGGTTCCACGTCTATTAGGTCGCCGACGCCCTCCATGTTGCTCTGCCCGGCCAGCACCCAGAGGTCGCCGACCAGTATCTCCGACGCGCCGCCGGCCTCATACGGGCCGCCGACCGGCAATTCCTTGATATCGCCGCTGGCGAGCGGCACGCGCGCCCGGTCGTCGGCATCGCGCTGAAACACCTGAAAATTCTGGATCGTCATGGGGTCGTCCGCGTCTCCATGGGGGCAAAGTTGAGATGCATCCGGCTCGCTGTCGGCGCGTCCTGCCCCTTATACTTGCTGCCGAGGTCGGGATGGCCGTAGGGCCGGTCGGCGGGCGTACTCATGTGGAAGAATGAGATTTGCCCGATCTTCATGCCGGGGTACAGGCGAATCGGCAGGTTGGCGACATTGGACAGTTCCAGCGTGATTCTGCCCTCAAAACCCGGGTCAATGTAGCCCGCCGTCGCGTGGACGATCAGCCCCTTGCGTCCTAAAGAGCTTTTTCCCTCGAGACGAGCGACCAAGTCGTTGCCGAGAGCGATCCGCTCAACCGTGCTGCCCAGGATGAACTCACCAGGGTGGACGTAGAACTCATCGCCGCCCCCGACTGTCACCATCTCCGTGAGTTCTTCTTGAGCGGCGCGCGGGTCAATGTAGGCGTACTTGTGGTTGCGGAAGACGAGAAAACGGCTGTCGAGGCGGATGTCAACGGAGGCGGGCTGCACCAGCGACTCGTCGTAGGGGGTGATGGCGATGCGCCCGGCGGCGATGCCCTCTTTGATGCTGTGGTCGGAGAGAATCATGATCCTGCTCCCCCAGAATTGGGGGCCGGGGGGCGCTCTACTCCCCCAAGATCGGAGGCCGGGAGGCGGGCGAGCGACTTCCTCAGCCACTGGTAGCGCGGTCCGGACATCCCATCCACTTCGGAGAAGCCGACGGCGCGGGCGCAGGCCAGCAGGGCCTCGTTCTGCCGCCCGGCACGCAGCCAGACCTCCCGGTAGGGGCGCGACGCGGCCAGGAACGCGCACAGGCGCGAGACCAGCGCCTGCCCCACCCCGGCCCGGCGCATGTCCGGCGCGACCAGAATGTGCTGGATCTCGACGTCGTTCTCCACCTCGTCTTCCACGACCTCGCCGTAGGCGACCAGGTCGCCGTCGCGGCGCAGCGTGAAGGCCCAGTTGGTCTCCATCGTCCACACGGCCACGTCGTCGGCCGTCAGCGGCTGCGAGGAACCGTCCAGGTCGCGCCGGTCATCAAGGGATGCGGCCCAGGACGCCACCGTCTCGGCTTCGGCGAGGGCGAAGGGACGCAGCTCATAATGCGCCATGTCTCAAATCTCAGACTTCCTGCGGAGGCGCGCCGCGCGGCTGGCGCGCCAGCGCGCCCAGGACGCCGTTGACGAAGCGGCCCGACTCCGCCGTGCTGTACTTCTTCGCCAGCTCCACGGCCTCGTTGACGACGGCGGCGACGGGCGAATCGGGGAGAAACAGCAGCTCATAGGCGCCCAGCCGGAGGATGTTGCGGTCCACGGCGGCCTGCCGGTCCGGTGCCCAATCGGTCGCCAGGGCGGTCAGGCGGGCGTCAATGTCCTCACGGCGCGCCCACGCTCCGCGCACCGTGTCCTCGGCGAAGGCCCGGTTCCGGCCTTCCAGGTGTGACTGCGCCAGGGCCGCCTCGATCACTTCGTCGAGGGGCTGCTTGCCGACATCGAGCTGGAACAGCATCCGCAGGGCCAGCTCGCGCGCCTCCCGGCGCGTGCTGCCCCGGCCGGAGCCATGCGGGTTGTGGCCGTCAGGTGCCATCGCCGCTATTGTACCCGGAAAGGGGGAATTTGTCAGCCGACGCGCTTCCTTGACACCGCCCGGCCCCAGCCATTATAATGACTTATCGTAACTTATCCCCCTGCTAAAGCAGGGGGCTTTGACACTACCCGCAGGCGAGTGCATCAATAGGGCCGGTTACTTGGCCCCGTGCCCCGATGTTACTGCCGGCGGCCGGCGGCGACTGGCAGGACGCCGACACGACCGCCGACGTGTTCCAAGGCCGGGTCGGCTACACCCGTTTCCGCGCCACCCTGCCCGACATGCGCGGCCCTCGCCGCCTTCTGGTCTTCGCCAGCACTGACGACGAGGGCACGGTCTACCTGAACGGCCGGCGGGGGGGCGGACCGCACGTGCTGGCGGTGCTCGTCCGCAATACGGCCGGGGCTGGCGGCCTGCTCGGCAAGGTCACGCTGGAGGGTGGCCTGGGCAGCGGCATCGAGATTCGGGGCTGGAGGATGCAGGGCGGCGAGACCCCTCCTCCGGTGGCTTCGCCGGCCTGGCGCTCCCTCCCCGGCAATGACGCACCGGGCGTGCCGGCCTTCTATCGGGCGGAATTCACGGCGACGCCGCCGGGCGCGGTCGGGCCGCACCCGATCCTGCGCGCGTCATTGGCTGGCCTTTCACGCGGGTTCATGCGGCTGAACGGCCACAATCTGGGCCGCTACCCGGAGAAATCCCCGACAGATGGCGTTTACTTGCAGGAGTGCTGGCTGAATCCGGGGAAGAATACGCTGACCGTGTTTGATGAGGACGGCAACTCGCCGTCGCAGGTAAAATCTTTATCAAGGCGGCCAGCCGCCGGGGCCTAGTGCTGGCGACACGCCCGGCCCGTCCCGCCGCCAAGACGGCCGCGCGGTGACATCGCAGAGGAGGTTGCTCAAGATGCAGCAAGGGGTTCGCGTCATCCCCGTACTGATGATACTGATGATACTGACGGCCGTGCTCGGAACGGACCCGGCGTCGGCCCAGGACACATCGCCGGGGGGCGGCAGCACTCTCGCCGCCGGTAGGTCCTCAGGTGGGAAGACATCTAAGGCACCTCGGCATGGCGGCTACCGCCATTACCGTCACTACCGCCATTACAAACAATACGGCCGCTACCACTACGGGCGCGGCTACGGCGACAGCGCGAGCACGAACTCGTCCGGCGGCTTAAGTGGCGACAACGGCGACAGCTTTGTGCGCGACGGCCGGCGCTACTACTGGCACTACCGCAACGGCCATCGCTATTACTCCTCGCGCCCGGATGCCGGTGACAGCGCGGGCGAGGACATGGGCGTGGGCGAGGACCTGGAAGCCCCGCTCTCGCGCGAGGAGCGGGCGCAGCGCGCGGCCCGGATGCAGAAGGCGCAGGCACGCCTGGCCGCGCTCGAGGAGCGGGTCGCCCGTCAGCGCCACCTGCACCGACTCCACGAGATGGCGGCCAAGCCAACGCGCAAGCCCAAATGAGCCGCGCCATCAAGCGGGCAGGACGACGTTGCTGCAGTCATGGGCGGCGCGCTCGGCGTGGACGCTGCAATAGTCGCCGCCGCAGAAGTCGCAGTGGTGGCGCTCTTTGGGAGTCTCGACGGGATTGTGGCAACCGTGCAGGCGGGAATGCCGGGGGAAGGGGTCGTGCGAGAACGGGCCGTAGGAATAGGCGAAGGAGCCGTAGCTGCACTCGAGGCCCGGCACGATCTCCTCCGAGCCGAATTTCGGGTTCAGCCGCGTCCGGGGGATCGCCTCCGGCGTCGCCGGGGCATAGGCCCGCAGTCCGCGGAGGGAGTGAAGGCCGCCGAGAAGAATGTCGCTGCTGTCGTAGAGATGTGCCATAGACGTGCCCTGCCTTCGTCGCTGTTACCTGACTGTAACCTCACATACTGAGTCTTCCCACAATCCGATGCCTGAAAAACACGCCACGATAAGAAACTGTAGACGCCCCAGGGTTGACAAAGACGCGCCCGTTGTGCCATACTTCTATCCATTCCTGGGCAGTTGGCGCAGTGGTAGCGCACTACGTTGACATCGTAGGGGTCACAAGTTCGAATCTTGTACTGCCCATCCCCTCCCTTCTTCGGCCCCCGAATCGGAGTCCCAGCCTCGTTCCCTGGCTTCGCGCGTTATCTGTCACGGAAGAGATGGCGAAGCGGTCACAGGAGAAGCCCATGACACGGAAGCAAACGACGGCCCTGCTGGCCCTCGCGCTGTGCGGCTTGACGGGCACGGCGCCCGCCTGGGACTCCGCGGGCCACGAGCAGATCGCCGACGTCGCCTGGACCAAGCTCACGCCCCATGCCAAGAAGGAGGTCGCCGCGATCCTGGCCGCGGGCGACCCGTCCTTCCGCCCGACGGGCAGCACGGCCGCGGCGGTGCGCCGCGCCTTTGACCTGGCCGCCACGTTCCCGGACTATCTCAAGACACACACAGACACGCTTTACGAGCCGCTCGTCGGGCCCATGAACGCCCGGTGGCAGCCGCACCTCGACCCGCTCACCACGGACCGGGAGGCCTTCCGCTGCCGGACCTGGCACTACTACGACACGCCCATCCGCTTCACCGGGGCCGTGCCTGCCGTGAAGGCGTCCAACGCCCTGGTCGCCCTCACCCTCGCGCGCCAGCAGATTCGGGCGCTGGAAGCGGCAGGCTCCTCCGACCGCAGGACGGAGTGCTGGTGGCTGTACTGGGTGGAGCACCTGACGGGGGACCTGCACCAGCCCCTCCACTGCGCCACCAGCTGCCAATTCAGCGCGACGGGCGACGCCGGGGGGAACCTGTTCAAGCTCGGCATCCCCGACCCCGAACGCCCGGACCGGACGATGAACCTGCACGCCTATTGGGACACGGGGATCGCCCGCGCCGTGCAGCACGAGAAGGCGGGCGGCCTCTCGGACGCCGTGAGCGCCGTCTCACGGCGGTGGACGAGCGACCCGGGCTTGGCGCCCTCGACGGCCGAGGTGCGCGACCTCAGCGTCCGGTCGTGGATCGCGGCTGGCGCGCGGCTGGCGGACCGGAGCGTCTACGCGGGCATCACGGTCGGCGGCGTGCCCTCGGAGGACTACAGCCGGCGCCAGGCGATGATCTGCGAGCGCCAGTCGGTCCTGGCGGGCGAGCGTCTGGCCCGGTGGCTGAACTCGGCCCTGGGGCAACCATCGCAGCGGCGCGGTGCGAATATGCGGGGCGCCCCGTCTTCTCCCGTCCGCCGGTAAAGGCATCTTCTTCCCTCGTTCCCGCACGCCCCTGATCCCAGCGCAGGGAGAATCCACGGGGGCGTCGAAATACGGCTGGGCTTGAGGCCGACGGGCCGCCCAGAGACAATCCTGTGCGAAGCAAGAGAGCGATGGCGCAGCAGAATCTTGGCTATGATGATACCCCCGTGATCCCCGGCTCGGCGTATAAGGTGCATGACGGCACCCGCCTGCAGCCGCGCATCGTCACCCCGGGGACTGTGAGTACGCCGGAGCAGCCGGGGGCGGCGCCGTCCGATGCCGTTGTGCTGTTCGACGGCACCGATCTGTCCCAGTGGCAGGACGTGAAAGGCGGCGCTGCCAAGTGGAAGGTCGAGAACGGGTACATGGAGGTC
>JAFAZD010000285.1 GCA_019239955.1 Armatimonadota bacterium
GCGGCGGCACGCGCTGGGCGGCTCCGGCGCCTGCACGCTCCGGCCCGTGCGGCGGTCCAGGCCGAAAGGCTACGCCCATGACAAGTGACCCACTAGCACCTCAGCCGGGAGGTGCGCGGCTGGTTGCGGGCGCACAACCGGCGGGTCAGGCGCCGGAGCGGCTGCCGCCTGCTGGTGTGCTCCCCGCCGAGCAAGAGTCCGCGGCTCAATGTTGTTGAGCCGAAGTGGGTCCACGGCAAGCGGGCCATCGCCGAGCCGGGCGGGAAGCAGACGGTGTCCCAGACCCAGCGGCGCATCTGCGACTACTACGGCTGCGAGTTGCTGGAGCCGCTCGCACAACAACTCGCGTGATGTTGCACTAAGCCCTTCCATGACCCAGCCCTGTCCGGAGATCAGATAGTAGTATTGTTTCATCCAATCATCAACAAAGGTCGATTGTGACGAGGTCGGTTCGGCTGAAAGTATGCGATAATAGAGGCAGGAAAGGATGAGTGAGTATTGGTTTTCATGGGGAAAGGTTGGCCGCTTTCACCAGAGGTTTCCCAGATGCTTATCCTTCGCCTCCTGACATCCGGAATACTAGAAAAACTCCTTGAAAAGGACAAGCATGACTCCTGTTTCCATCCTGTTTCTCGACCACACGGCGAAAATGGGCGGCGGCGAGATTGCGTTGCTGAACCTGATTTCGGCCCTGGATCGGGCCCGCTTTGAGCCGGTGATTGTGCTGGCCTCGGACGGGCCGCTCGCCGGAAAGCTGCGCGACGCGGGCGTGGAGACGCATGTGCTGCCGCTGGACCCGTCCGTGGTGGAGGCGCGCAAGGACAGCCTCGGCTGGCGCTCATTGCTTCGGGCCCGCCAGGCGGCGCTCTGCATCCGCTACGCAATCCGGCTGGCCTGTTGGGCGCGGCGGCGCGGCGTCCGCGTGATCCACGCCAACTCGCTCAAGGCCGACCTCTACGGCGGCCTGGCGGGGCGGCTCGCGGGCATCCCGACTCTGTGGCATGTCCGCGACAATGTGGACGCCAAGTACCTGCCGCCTGCGGTCGCCGCCGCGTTCCGGTGGCTGGCCCGCGTAGTGCCGCAGGTGGTGGTCGCCAACTCCGAGAGCACCCTACGAGTCCTGGAGGCCTCGCGCGGCCAGAGCACAGCGGTCGTCTACAGCGGCACTACGCGCGTGGTCCACGATGGCTGGGCGGCCCCGGCGCCCCCTCCGGCTCCCCCAGAATTGGAGGGGGAGATGGCCACCGGCCCCATAATCTCTCTGGTGGGGCGGATCGCGCCCTGGAAGGGGCAGCACGTCTTCCTGCAGGCGGCGGCGCGCGTTCTGGAGCGCTTTCCCGCCGCGCGCTTCTGGATCATCGGCGCGCCGCTGTTCGGCGAGCACGACTACGAGCGGTCGCTGCACGCGCTGGCCGACGCGCTGGGCATCGCCGGGCAGGTAATGTTCTGGGGCTTCCGCGAGGACGTGCCGGCCCTGCTGGAGCGGACCGACATCCTGGTCCATGCCAGCACGCTGGGGGAGCCGTTCGGCCAGGTGGTCATCGAGGGCATGGCCGCCGGCAAGCCCGTGATCGCCACCGACGGCGGCGCGCTGCCGGAGATCGTCCTCCCCGGTGAGACCGGTCTGCTGGTGCGCATGGGGGATGCCGCCGACATGGCGAGCGCCGTCGCCGCGTTGCTGACCGACCCGGCGTGGGCGGCGGCGATGGGGGCGGCGGGGCGGCGGCGGGTGCAGGAGAGATTCACGATTACGCAGACGGCGCGTAAGGTCGAGGAGGTCTACGACCAGATGCTGGCTCGGCGGCGCGATCCGAGGAGGGGGAAAGGGGACGTTGAAAATCGCCCTGGTGCATGATGACTTGCTGAGTGGCTGCGACGTGGATCCTCAGCAGATCCAGCCGCTTCGCCGAGGGCGTCGTTACGGCCCCGGAGACCCGCCACGTCTGCCACTGCCATACGCCGCCCGGCTTCGCCCGCCGCCCGCAGGATTACCTGGCGCAGGGCCGGTCGGCGCGACTGCTCGCGCCGCTCATGCGGGGCATGATGCGGAACCTGCGCGCCTGGAACGTGGCGAGCGCGCAGCGCGTGGATTGCCTCGCTGCCAACGCCCAATCTTCCGGTTCACAGAATCGATGTGCCTATGAACAATACTTACTACATCCGGGATGCCGCGACCGTGTCACGGCGCATCGGAGACGAGACCGTGCTGGTGCCCGTGCGGCAGAACATCGGCGACCTGGAGAGCATTTACACGCTCAATGGCGTCGCGGCGGCCCTGTGGGACCGTCTGGAGGCCCCGCAGACCGTGGAGGCGCTGGCCGCCTCCCTGGCCGCAGAGTATGAGGTGACGCCGCCGCAGGCGGCGTCGGACGTGCAGGCGTTCCTGGCCGAGATGGCGAGCCTGCGTCTGGTGGAGGTTCAAGATCATGTCTGACGGCGCTTACGCTCAATTCCTGGCGCGCACGGCCGAGGCCGCCTACGCGCGGCGCACACCGGTCAACGGCAGCTACGAGCTGACGTTCCGCTGCAACTTATCCTGCGTCATGTGTTATAATGCTCTGCCCGGCAATCATAGAGACGCAAAGGCCAACGAGATGACGCTGGACGAGATCAAGCGCATTTTCGACCAGCTCGCCGACGCCGGCTGCCTGTGGCTGCAACTGACCGGCGGCGAGGTCTTAATGCGCCCCGATTTCAAGGACATCTATCTGTACGCGAAGTCCAAAGGCTTCCTGATTCGCCTGTTCACCAACGGCACGATGCTGACGCCCGCGATGGCGGATTTTCTGGCGGAGCACCGCCCGTTCGCCGTAGAAATCTCGCTCTACGGGGCGACGGAGGAGACGTATGAGGCCGTGACGCGGGTGCGCGGCTCGTACAAGAAGTGCCTGCGGGGCATCCGCCTGCTGCTGAAGCGGGGTCTGCCCCTGTCGCTCAAGACGGTGGCGATCACGCTCAACCAGCACGAACTCGGCCAGATGCAAACGCTCTGCGACGAACTGGGCGTCCGCTTTCGGTATGACCCGGACATCAACCCGCGCATAGATGGCGACCGGGGGCCGCTGGCCTACCGGCTGACGCCCGAACAAGTCGTCGCGCTGGACAGGCAGACGCCGCCCCGCGCCCGCGAGCTGTCGGAAAGCATTTGCGCCGCCGCGCCGCCGCCCGCCGGGGCGGACGCGCCGCTGTACGCCTGCGCGGCGGGCGAGACGGCCTTCCACATTGACCCAGCGGGTCAGATGACGCCGTGCATTATGACCCGGCGGGGCGGCTATGACCTGTGCCGGGGGGACTTTGACGAGGCCTGGCAGCAGGTCTTCCCCGGCCTGCGCGCCGGAACGCGCCGTGTGGGGGAGGATGAGCCATCGGGCTACTCCCACTGCACCGGCTGGGCGCAGCTGGAAAACGACGGCGACGGGGCCCGGGCCGTCGCCCATGCCGCCCTCGTTGCCCGCCTGCGCGAGAAGGCCTTCGCCCGCACCCGGGCCGATCTGCTGATGCCTCACGCTCCCGCAAACAAGCAAGGATGACACCCATGGAAAACCCCCCGCCCGTCCCCGCTGCGCCCCGCAAGCCCTACACCGCGCCGGCCGTGACTCGGGTGCCTCTGGTCGCCGAGGAGTTGCTAGTTGCCTCCTGCGCGAAGACTCCCAGCATCTGCCACTTCCACGGCCACCTTCAGCAGACGAAATCATAGCCGATGTTACGCAGAATAAAGCCAGCGAATGAATTCGCCGCTGGGTGGCGCTTCGCGCCAGGTGTCCGCCTGCGCGGACAGAAGAGGGACCTGTCTTGTCTCCGCGCAGGCGGAGACTCGGCGTCCTCGCCCGGAGCGGCGAATTCATTCGCTGGCTCGTATCCGGCGGGCACGTGTCTGACAATCGGTGACCTGAGCGTCACCTTCGCATTTGACGGCGATGCGGCCTCCGTCGCCGCCTGGGATGAGGTCCATCGGCCCTTCATCACCACCAGTCCTGCCGGCACGGGGGGGTGCCTCGCCGCGCGCCTGCGCGTCCGTCCCGGCGTGGCCGCGCCCGCGTCTCATCCCGAACTGCTGGCCGACGGGCGGCTCTGGATGCTGCGCCGCGATCCCGCGACGGGCGCTCGCCGCCTCGCAGTCCACGGCTGCCCGGTCGGGGACCTCGCCATGACGCTGGACCTGGATCCGCCCGGCGACGGCCCGCTGACCGGCGACCTGTTCCTCGGACCGCCGCCGGCGGGGCAGGCACGGGTCCCGCTCGGCTATCCCCTGACGCCCCTGCTCTGGACCCTCCTGCTCGGCCGGCTTGGCCCCGGCGATGCCGGCCTGCTCTGCCACGCCTGCGGCGTCGTCACCCCGACGGGCGAGGGCCTGCTCTTCACCGGCTTTTCGGGGGCGGGCAAGTCCACCACCAGCCGCCTCTGGCGCGCCGCCTGCCCCGACGCGGCGGTTCTGAGCGACGACCGCGTGGTCCTGCGCCGCGACCCGTCTTCCCCGACGGGCTTCACGATCCACGGCACCCCCTGGCACGGGGACGCCGAGGAGGTGAGCACGGGATGGGCCCCCCTGCGGCGTCTCCTGCTCCTGGGCCGCTCCCCGGACGGCGTGACCAGCCGCCTCGTCCCCCTCGCGCCCGCCGCCGCCGCCGCGCAGCTCCTCGCCCGCACCACGCCGCCCATCTGGGACGCCGCCGGCACGGTCGCCGCCCTGGGCCTCGCCGCCGCCGTCTGCCAGTCCCGGCCCGTCGCCCGCTGGGACTTCGCGCCCGGCCCCCAAGCCGTCCATGACCTCTTGACCGAATGAAGCCCGCCGCAAGCACCCATGCTTCAGCGGGGCGTCAGGCGGGCTTCTCCCCTGGCCTCCGCCACTGGGCCTTTAGGCCGAGCGAAGCGAGTTAGCCCACTGCGTTTTGACACGCTCTCGGGTATAATACACTCGTGAGCGGCGTTAGCGTCAAAATCAAGTGCTTTCGGTACAGGCTCTACCCCACGCGGGCGCAGGAGACGGCCCTGAACGCCACTCTGGACACCCTGCGGCTCGTCTACAACTCGCTCCTGAACGAGCGCAAGTTCCTGTACGAGACGACGGGCAAGGGCGTCAGCCAGTACGCCCAGGAGAAGCACTTCGCCGAGTGGCGCAGGCAGTTCCCCGAACTGGCCCAGGTTCACAGCCACCTGCTCCAGAACGCGGCCCTGCGCGTCAACCTGGCATTCACCGCCTTCTTCCGCAGGGTCAAGAACGGTGAGAAACCTGGATTCCCGCGTTTCAAGGGTGTCGGGCAATACGACAGCCTTATGTTCAAGGAATGGGGCAACGGCGTTTCGTTCAAGAGCGGGAAACTGTACGTCAGCAAGGTCGGTCACGTCAAGGGCAAGTTCCACCGCCCGACGGAGGGGACGCCCAAGACGGCGACCGTCAGGCGTCAGGCGGGCAAGTGGTTCGTCTGCATCGCCTGCGAGGTCTCGCCTGAGCCTCTGCCGACGACCCATGAAGCCATCGGCATAGACGTGGGGCTGAAGACCTTCGCCGCCCTGTCGGACGGGACGTTCATCGAGAACCCACGCTTCTTCCGCAGGGACGAAAACGCTCTGGCAAAGGCCCAACGCAAACTCGCCAAGCAGAAGCGTGGCTCCCGCGCACGGCGCAAGGCCCGCAAGGTCGTCGCCCGCATCCACGAACGGGTTCGCAATCGGCGGCACGACTTCTGCCACCAGAACGCCCGAAGGCTGGTCAACCGCTTCGGCGTTATTGCAGTTGAGAAGTTGAACGTCAGGGGCATGGTGCGGAACGGGCACATTGCCAAGAGTATCAGCGACGCCGCCTGGTCGCAGTTCCGCGAATGCCTCACGCAGAAGGCTGAGAGTGCCGCTCGTGAGGTCCACGCGGTAGACCCTGCTCATACAAGCCAGGACTGCCACCAGTGCGGCCATAGGGCCAAGAAAACACTCTCGGAACGCTGGCACTTGTGCCCGATGTGTGGGGCGTCCCTCGACAGGGACACTAACGCCGCTATCAACATACTCAACCGCATTGGGGCTACAATGCGGGGTCGGTATACCGACCAAGAAGCCGTGGGCCTTTAGGCCCTGCGGAGTAGTCACTGGCTGAGGCTTATTCCGGACCGCGTTGCGGTACAATAGCGGCAATGGGGGCAACTCCCCCTGTCATCCTATCCTCCGAATGGACAGCGCAACCCATGCCTTTCAAGACAACGCGACCGCTCCTCGTTCCCTTGTTTGTTCTGCTCACCCTGTCGGCCTTGCTCTCCGTCGCCCCCCAGGCGTTCGGGCAGGGTACGCCCGTCTATCGGGACCCGCAGGCGCCCCTGGAGGCGCGCGTCAGTGACCTGTTCGGGCGGCTGACGCAGGATGAGAAACTGAGCCTGCTGACCGGCACGGACTTCACCACGACGCCGATCCCACGCCTGGGCGTCCCGGCCATGGGGATGGCGGACGCCGGGCAGGGGGTGCGCGGCGGCACGCGGGGGACGCAGGGGCCGGCGACCCTGTTCCCGTCCGGCGTCACCATGGCCTCCACCTGGGACCCGGCGCTGGTCGGGCGCATCGGGGAGGCCATCGGCGCGGAGGCGCTCAACAAGGGCACGGGGGCGCAGGTGCTGCTCGGCCCCGCCGTCAACATCCACCGCTCGCCGCTCGGCGGGCGCAACGGCGAGTACTTCAGCGAGGACCCCTACCTCGCCGCCCGCCTCGCCGTCGGCTACGTCCGGGGGATGCAGAGCACCGGCTGCGCCGCCTGCCTCAAGCACTACGCCTGCAACAACGAGGAGGTGGACCGGGGCGACGTCAACGTGCGCGTGGACGAGCGCACCCTGCGCGAGATCTACCTGCCGGCCTTTGAGGCGGGCGTCAAGGAGGGGCATGTCTGGACCGTGATGGCGGCCTACAACCGGGTCAACGGCCACCACATGACGGCCAATGAGTATCTGCTGACCGAGGTGCTCAAGAAGGGCTGGGGCTGGGACGGCATGGTGATGTCCGACTGGGGCGCGGTCCACGAGACGGCGGGCGTCGTCAACGCCGGCAACGACCTGGAGATGCCCGGCCCCGGCCAGTTGTCCCACGACCGGCTCGTGCGGGCGTTACAGCGCGGGCAGATCACCCAGGCCGCCATTGATGAGAACGTCCGCCGCGTCCTGCGCGCCGTGATTCGCGTCGGGCTGCTCGACGGGCCGCATCGCCCCGATCATTCGGTCGTCAACTCCCCGGCGCACCAGCGGCTGACGTTTGAGGCGGCGTCGCAGGGGATCGTCCTGCTGAAGAACGCGGGCGGCGTCCTGCCCCTGAACCGCGCCCGGATCAGGAGCATCGCCGTCATCGGCCCGGCGGCGACGGACATGCAGTACGGCGCCGCCGGCAGCCCCGGCGTCCAGCCGTTCTACTCCATCAGCCCGCTCGCCGGCATCCAGCGGCGGGCCGGGTCCGGGGTCGCCATCCGCTACGTCCAGGGGATGGCGGCGGGCGACCCGATTCCCGCCTCCGCGCTTCCGGGCCTGCGCGGCGCGTACTTCACCAACAGGGATTTGCAGGGCGTGCCCGCGCTCACCCGCGCCGACAGGCAGATTCAGTTCGACTGGAATTCCCGCCCGCCCGCACCGGGCGTGGCGCGGACCAATTTCAGCGTCCGCTGGACCGGGAGACTGGTCGCGCCGGCGACGGGCCGCTATACCCTCGCCCTCACGGCCGACGACGGCTGCCGCCTGTTTTTAGACGGCAGGAGACTGATTGACCACTGGGTCGAGAGTTCGGGCACCCCGCAGACCGTGGCGGTGAATCTGGTCGCGGGCCGCGCCTACGGCCTGCGCGTCGAGTACTTCCAGGCCGGCGGCCAGGCCTTCGCCCAGCTCAACTGGACGCGGCCCGACCAGTCCCGCTTCTCGGAGGTGGCCCGCGCCGCCGCCGCGTCGGACGTCGTGGTGGTCTGCGTGAACACCCAGGGGACCGAGGGCGAGGGCACGGACCGGCCCTCCATGGCGCTGCCGGGCGATCAGGACGCGCTGATCCGGGCGGTCGCCGCCGCCAACAAGAAGACGATCGTGGTGCTCAACAACGGTACGCCCGTCTTGATGACCGGCTGGCTGGACCGGGTGCCGGGGCTGATCGAGACGTGGTTCCCCGGCCAGGAGGGCGGCAACGCCCTCGCGGCTATCCTGTTCGGCGACGTGAACCCGTCCGGCAAACTCCCCGACACCCTGGGCGCGCGGCGGGAGGACTACCCCGACTACGGCCACTTCCCCGGCACGCACGGGCACGTGGACTACGTGGAGGGCATCTACGTCGGCTACCGGCACTTCGACAAGAAGAACATCCGGCCCCTGTTCCCCTTCGGGTACGGGCTGTCCTACACCACGTTCCGCTACGCGGGCCTGCGGCTCTCCCAGCCTGATCTCGCGCCAGACGGGACGGTCACGGCGAGCGTGGACGTGACCAACACCGGCCGCCGGGCGGGCGCGGAGGTGGTCGAGCTGTACGTTCACGATCCGAATCCCAAGATCGACAAGCCGGTGCGCGAGCTCAAGGGCTTCCAGAAGGTCGCTCTCAGGCCCGGCCAGACCAAGACCGTCTCCCTGACCCTGGCCCCGCGCGCCCTGGCCTACTGCGACGTCCCCGGCAAGCAGTGGAAGGCCGACGCGGGCGACTACGACATCGAGGTCGGCGCCTCCTCCCGTGACATCCGGCAGCGGGCGCGGCTGCGCCTCGCCGCCGACTACACCGAGCCGATCCCCTACCTGGCCGAGCAACAGACCGCTGCCAGCCCGCAGGGCAGGGACCTGGCACGGGACCGGCCCATCATCGCCTCGTCGGTGCAGGAGGATTACCGCCCGCAGAACGCGGTGGACGGCGACGACGAAACGCGCTGGAGTTCCCTGCCCTCGGACCCCCAGTGGATCGCCGTGGACCTGGGCAAGCCCACCCTCATTGACCACGTCCGGCTGGTGTGGGAGGCCGCCTACGCCAGCGCCTATGCGATTCAGGTCAGCGTGGACGGGAAGACGTGGACCGACGTGTACGCCACCCAGGACGGGCAGGGTGACGAGGAGCAGATCAAGTTCGCGCCCGTGCAGGCGCGCTGGGTGCGGATGTACGGGACCAAGCGGGCGACCCAGTTCGGCTACTCGCTCTTCAGCTTCGAGGTCTACGCGCCGGGGCAGTAAAACGCCCCGTGTGGGAAGGCGTGCTCTTTGATTCACCCAGGGTGGGTGTGGGTCTGATCCTGGAGCGTCTGCCGATGCTTGAGCCGCCAGCCCTGCGGCGTGTCCACCCACAGATCGCGCACCCACAGGTCGTTGGTGAACGTCCCGTGCAGCGTCGCAAACAGAATCCGTTTCACCCCGGTGCCGTCCGAGTGCATCCGCATCTCCACGAGGATGCCGGCGGCGGTGGGGGTGAGGTTTTGGAGCGTGTAGCGGGTCCGCATTGACGTGATCTGGCGCTGCTCGTCCTGATAACGCCGGTACGTCTGCTCCTTGTCGGCCTTCGCGCCCCGCTCGTTGGTTTCCGTGTAGTCAGGGGCGAAGTAGGACATGACCTGGGGAATGTCCCGGCGCAGGAAGTCCATGTTGATCTGGTCGTATGCCTCGAGAATTCCGGCACGGGCGGAATCCGCAGGCGCGGGCGGCTTGGTGTCGGCCGGCGCGGCGGCGAGGCACGGCAGGGTCAGCACTGCGACACACAGGGCGCTCGCCGGGATGAGGATTCGGGGAATTGTCAAAAGTCTGTTCTTTCTTTGGGACGGATGGGCAGGCGCGGAGCCTGCGTCTGCGGGAAAGGTGTGGGCGTTGCCGGACGTAACGGCTGCCCCTGTGAATTGTGCTGTCTCGTGTTTTGTCTCCTGACAGCATCCAGCGCGGCAATGTTCCGTTCATACCCCGCCTGGGAGGGAGACCTAAACCACACGCCATGACGCTAAACCGTCACTGATTGAGTGCAAAGAGGCCGCGCGGGCGCGTCGGCAGCCCCGCCGCGTACAGGTGCGAGACGTCCCCCAGCCCAATGCAGCGGGGGATCGCCCAGTGCGGCGAGCGCTCTTCCATGAGAATGGTCGTCACGGAGCTAGGGGGCAGCCAGAAGCCCGCCCAGACCAGCGGCAGGGGGATCTCCAGCAGGTGCGCCACCCACGCCAGCCCGAACGCGCCGTGGCAGAAGACCGCCACCCGCTCCCGGCTGGATCGGACGACCCGGTAGCGCCGTCCCTCCCGCGCGTAGCCGTGACGGGCCAAAAACGCATCCGAGGAACGCGCCAGCCTGTCCATCGTCTCTCCAACCCGCGCCTCGTCCAGAGGCGGCATCCGCCGCCAGGTGTCAAAGGCGGGGTGCGCCTCCCCCGCCCGGTACACCTCGCCCGGCAGGTCCCAGAGGCCTATCCGCCCCCACTCCCCGTCCACCTCCAGCCCGGACAGTTCCTGCGTCCAGTCCTCGATAACCGCCTCCATCTTCAGCAGGTCGGCGCTGTAGCGCATGGTGTGGATCGCTCGCCCCAGCGGCGAGCAATACATCCGATCCACCCCTTCGGCTTGCAGCTGCCGCGCCAGCGCCTCGGCCTCCCGGTGGCCGTACTCGGTGATGGTGTTGTTCGCATAGTCCGGGTCCGCATGGCGGATGATGAGCAGACGCATCCCGACCTCCGGGGAATTGTACCCGACTAACCACTCATGGGTTGTTGACGTGAGGGGGCCTGCGGTACAATGACAATAGGCCAGGACGCCTTTCGCGGAGGAACGAGTCGTGTCGAGCCACATTGCCCATATTGCCGTCACCCGGACTGCCCAACTCCACTATTACGGCTGCCTTGTCACCGCTGGTATTCTTGGCCTTCTGTTTCTGATTGCCTGCTTTGGCATAGCGGACACTGTCCACCGCCGGAGTCGCCGGGATTTAACGGCGGCCATCATGAGCAACGCGGGCGTGGCGCTGGTGGCCCTCGCCTATTTTCACAACGCCTTCGTCCCGCTGAAGCCCGGAAAAATTTCTAATCTGCTTGTGCCGACGACAGAGCCGGTAGGGGTGACTCTATTTCTCGCAGGCTTTTGTGTCATCGTGTTAGGGCTGTTCCTGACCCCCACAGGGAAGAAGGGTATGTGGTTGCCTCAACACAAGCCTCATCGTAATACCGCTCAACAGGACGTTTGGCCCCCTCCCCCGGCAGAGGGGGACTCGGAGAACTAAGAATGCCCACTGATGAAGGTAACTGTGATAGTGGCGAACCCAATCTCATCAGCCCTCACCTGCACGGCATAGACCTGAAAGCTCACGGGATTGACAAAGCGCAGGCGGCGGAGTTACTTGCCCGCCTGAGTACCTTTGCCGAGGACTGGAACGCATCTGGGATGGATGCTTACGACAACTATGAGGCCCATTCCTTGCGCGGCGTGGTCATTCGGTACGACCACCCTGTTGAGCCAGTCGCCGCAGAGGACTGGGAATCTGCCCGATGAAGCTCAAGCTGGACTTGCACCCCATCTACAACGACAGTCGGCAGATTGAGGCGTCGCTGCAAGGCATCATTGAGGAGGCGCTGGAGAAGCGGGCGACGGAGGTGGAGATCATCCCCGGCAAGGGGTCGGGGGCGCTCAAGAAGGCCGTGCTGCGGTTCCTGGACCGGCCCGAAATCAGGGCGCGCTACCACCGGATCGAGAAGGACGGGGACAACTGGGGCCGGCTGTTCATCCATTTTCGATTCGAGCGGGAGCAGGCGGCCAAGGCCGTTCCCGCGCCGCGTGAGACTGTGACGTTTGACTGCTTCTGCTGCGCGGCGTCGGTCAAGACGCCTCTGGATCGGGAGGCGTTGCCGGAGACGCGCGTGGTGGAGTGCCCCGCCTGCGGGTCGCCGAACAGGGTGACGTTGCGGACGGATCGGCAGGGGCAGGTGCGGGTGAGCGCCGAATCGGGGTATGAGGGGTAGGGGCATGGTATGTCATGCCCCTACCTAATCCAAGGAGACACGCAATGCAGCAGAGACAACTGGGGCCCGACGGGCCGATGGTGGGGGCGATCGGACTGGGCGGGATGCCCATGTCGGTGAAGCAGGATCGGCCCAGCGACGAGGACGCAATCCAGGTGCTGGTGCGGGCCGCCAACCTGGGCATGACGCTGTGGGACACGGCGGACGCCTACTGCCTCAACGACACCGAGACCGGGCACAACGAGCGGCTATTCGGGAGGGCTTATCGGCAGCTGCCCCAGGGCCTGAAGGCCCGCGTCGTCATCGCCACCAAGGGCGGGCATGTCCGTCCCGGCGGCCGCTGGGAGCACGACGGCCGCCCGGAACACATCCGCGAGGCCGTGGACGCCAGCCTGAAGGCGCTCGGCGTGGACCAGATCGACCTCTACCAGTTCCACCGGCCTGACCCCAACGTGCCCTTCGCCGACTCGGTCGGCGCGTTCGCCGAGGCCCGGCAGCAGGGCAAGGTCAAGTACGTCGGCCTGAGCAATGTCAGCCCGGCGCAGATCGAGGAGGCACTATCCATCGTTCCGGTCATCAGCGTCCAGAACGAGTACAGTCCGAGGCATCGTCAGCCGGAGCAGGACGGCTCACTCGAAAAATGCCGCGAGTTGGGCCTGGCCTTCCTGCCCTGGAGCCCGCTGGGCGGCATCGGCGGCGCGAAGGGCATCGGCCAGGAGGGCGCGCTGGCCGAGATCGCGCGGGATTTGGGCGTCAGCCCCCAGCGCGTCGTGCTGGCCTGGCTGCTGGGCAAGTACGACCGCATGATCCCCATCCCCGGCGCGAGCCGCATCGAGAGCGTCGAGGACAGCGCAAAGGGCGACGAGGTCACGCTGACCCCGGACCAGGCCGCCCGCCTGGACGCCGCGTTTGTCTGAGGTGTTTTCCCTGATCCACCGGCCGTCCGGCCAAATCGTCGCAACGGTGCGGCGGGCGGACGGCTGGTGGGCGAAGGGCTGGGGCGTCCTCGGTTGGCGCTCCCTGCCTCCGGGCCAGGGCCTGTGGCTGCCCGGCGTCTCCGCCGTCCATACCCTCTTTGTCCGCTTCCCGCTCGACCTGCTGTTCCTGGACGCCGATTTGACTACCCTGCGTACCGTCCCCAATGTGCCTGCCTGGACGCCGCTGGTGCGGGCGCGGGGGGCGCACCACACCGTTGAGTTGGGCGCAGGGACGCTGGTGCTGGCGGGGATTGCGGCGCGGATGGGGGAGCAGTGGGAATTGGGGGCTTTGTGACGGCGGGACTGGCGGCAGGATTTACCGCCGCTGGGGTGGAACTGGGGCGACATGCGAAAAGATGTCATGTTTCCCGCCATCCTGCACGGCGGCGATTACAACCCGGAGCAGTGGCCGGAAGAAATCTGGGCCGAGGACGTGCGGCTGATGCGGGAGGCGCACGTCAACGTCGCCACCGTGCCCGTCTTCGGCTGGGTCAGCCTCCAGCCGGACGAGGACACGTTCACCTTTGAGTGGCTGGATCGCGTGCTGGACAAGCTCCACGCGGGCGGGATTTATGCCTGCCTCGCCACGGCGACCGCCTCCGTCCCGGCCTGGCTGGACCAGAAGTACCCGGACGTACTGGTGGTCGGGGCGGACGGCCGAAAGCGCAAGCACGGCAACCGGCACACCTTCTGCCCCAATTCCCCCAACTTCCGCCGCCTCTCCACGGGGCTGTCCCGCCGGCTCGCCGAGCGTTATCGAGACCACCCCGCCCTGCTGGTGTGGCACGTCTCCAACGAGTACGGCACGTACTGCTACTGCGACCAGTGCGCCGCCGCCTTCCGGGAGTGGCTGAAGGCGCGCTACGGCAGCCTGGAGCAAGTCAACGACCGCTGGACGACGCGGTTCTGGGGCCACACCTACACGGACTGGTCGCAGATCGAGACGCCGACATCTAATGGCGAGCGTTCCATGCAGGGGCTGCTGATTGACTATGATCGGTTCCAGTCGGACAGCATCCTGAACTGTTTCAGGGCGGAGGCCGCCGTGCTGCGCGGGGTGACGCCGAACGTCCCCATCACCACCAACCTGATGGGGCCGTTCAAGCCGCTGGACTACCACAAGTGGGCGGCGGAGATGGACGTCGTCTCCTGGGACAGCTACCCGCCGCGCGGCGCGGACCCGGCGGGCATTGCCTTCAACCACGATCTGATGCGCGGCCTCAAGGAAGGGCAGCCGTTCATGCTGATGGAGCAGACGCCCTCGCAACAGAACTGGCAGGCGTACAATAGCCTCAAGCGCCCCGGCGTCATGCGCCTCTGGTCCTACCAGGCGATGGCACACGGGGCGGACACTGTGATGTACTTCCAGTGGCGGCGCTCGCGCGGCGCACAGGAGAAATATCATGGCGCGGTCGTGGAGCACGTCGGCACCAGCCAGCCCCGCGTCTTCCAGGAGGTGGCGGCGCTCGGCAAGGAATTGGAGACGCTGGGGACGCGGACACTCGGCGGGCGCGTGCCGGCTCAGGTGGCCCTGCTCTTTGACTGGGACAACTGGTGGGCGATTGAGTATTCCAGCGGGCCGAGCGTGGATTTGAAATATGTCCCCCAGTGCGCCGCCTGGTACAAGGCGCTGCACGCGCTGGGCATCCCCGTGGAGATCGTCTCGCCCCTGGCCGACCTGTCTCCGTACCAGATCGTGATCGCGCCGGTGCTCTACATGGTCAAGCCCGGCGTCGCGGAGAGGCTGGAGGCGTTCGTTCAGGCGGGCGGCGCGTTTGTCACGACGTTCTTCAGCGGCCTGGTGGACGAGAACGACCGGGTATACCTGGGCGGCTACCCCGGCCCGTTGCGTCGGATGCTGGGCATCTGGGCCGAGGAGATTGACGTGCTCTCGCCGCAAGAGAGCAACGAAGTCATCTTCGCCGAGCCATTTGGCAACCTGCGCGGCTCCCATGCGGCGCGGCTGCTGTGCGACCGGGTGCATCTGGAGGGCGCGCGGGCGCTGGCGACCTACGGGCGGGACTTTTATCAGGGCGAGCCGGCGCTGACGGTGAACCAGTTCGGCCAGGGACGCGCCTACTACCTCGCCACCGCGCTGGAAGGCGGCGCGCTGACGGAGTTGGTGCGGGCGCTGTGCGACGAGCGGGGTATCGCCTCGCCGTTGCCGGGCGGCCCGATGCCGGGTGTGGAGGTGATGCCGCGCGTCTCCCCGTCCGGCGAGACCCTGCTGTACCTGCTCAACCACGCGCAAACCACCGTCACGCAGGCATTGCCGGAGGGAGAGTATCAGGACCTGTTGTCCGGCCAGGCCGTGCAGGGCCACGCGGACATCCCCCCGCGCGGCGTGCTGATTCTGGTCCCAGCATGAGCCAGGGGTTGAAAACCCCTGGCTCGTGGGCTCGGACGCCAAGCGTCCTGCGGACGCAAGAGCAGAGTGGGCTTGGTCAGAGGGGCGTCCGCAGGACACTTGGCCGCAGGCCCCCTAGACCGGCGTTTTCAACGCCGGGTCCTCCGGCATGGAACATTTTCCCCGGCGGCACTGTTCTAAACAGTGGGAAAAGGCAGGTGGAACGCCTGCCTTTCCGTTTCCGTAAGAGGATGAGAAGGACGCGCCGCCACCGGGGTACAGTATCCTTGTCGCTCTGGCAATAATATGGTATACTACGCGCACGGCTCGGACGGCCGCGTCCGTGATGTGAGATCGTCTTCCCACGTCACTATGTATGTGCGGAGGGGGCTTTGTTGAACGCAAACAAGTTGATACGCGCGCTGGTGCTGGCCGCCGTATTCGGATTCGGGCTGTACATCTTTGCCAAGGGCGGCTCCAGCCTGTTCCAGCGCGATACCACCAAGACCATCAAGACGGGCGAGCTGTTCCAGATGGTGGACAATAGCCAGGTGGCCAGCGGCACCTTCCTCAAGGGCGACGAGTTCCAGGGGATCAAGACGCAAGGGGGCGGCACGTTCGTCGCCAACGTTCCGGCCGAGGACTCGCCGGACCGCGCCGCCCTGTACACGGAGATGCGCAAGCATGGGGTGTCCTATGATCTGGCCCATCCCTGGCTGTCCGACTCGACGCTGGGGATGATCATCTCGTTCCTGCTGCCGCTGGGCGTGATCTTCTTCTTCTGGATGTTCTTTCTGCGCCAGGCGCAGTCCGGCGGCAACCAGGCCCTCTCCTTCGGGCGCGCCCGCGCCAAGCGCCTGACCGACAACGTCCCTAAGGTCACGTTCGATGACGTGGCGGGCGTGGACGAGGCCAAGCAGGAATTGCAGGAGGTCGTCGAATTCCTCAAGAACGCCAAGAAGTTCCAGGCGCTCGGCGCGAAGATTCCCAAGGGCGTCCTGCTGCTCGGCCCCCCGGGGTGCGGCAAGACCATGCTGGCCCGTGCCATCGCGGGCGAGGCCGGCGTGCCGTTCTTCCACATCTCCGGCTCGGACTTCGTGGAGATGTTCGTCGGGGTCGGCGCCTCCCGCGTCCGCGACCTGTTCGACACCGCCAAGGCCAACCGGCCCTCGCTGATCTTCATTGACGAGATCGACGCCGTGGGCCGCCAGCGCGGCGCGGGCCTGGGCGGCGGCCACGACGAGCGCGAGCAGACCCTGAACCAGCTGCTGGTGGAGATGGACGGGTTTGATCCGAATGCGGGCGTCATCATGATCGCGGCCACCAACCGCCCGGACGTGCTGGACCCGGCGCTGCTGCGGCCCGGACGCTTCGACCGGCAGGTGACGGTGGACACGCCCGACGCCAAGGGGCGCGAGGCGATCCTCAACGTCCACCTGCGCGGCAAGCCGCTCTCCGACGACGTCAACGCCCAGTCGCTGGCGCGCCGGACTCCGGGGTTCTCCGGGGCCGACCTGGCGAACCTGGTCAACGAGGCGGCCCTGCTCGCCGCCCGCAAGGACAAGACCCGCGTGGAGATGCCCGACTTCAACGAGAGCATTGACCGCGTGGTCGCTGGGCCGGAGCGCAAGTCCCGCATCATGAACGACCAGGTGCGCGAGCGCATCGCCTACCATGAGGTCGGCCACGCCATCGTCGGCGAGCTGCTCCCCAACGCCAACCCCGTCCACAAGGTCAGCATCCTGCCGCGCGGCCGGGCGCTGGGCTACACCATGCAGATGCCGACCGAGGACAAGTACCTGACCACGCGCCAGGAATTCTTGGACGACGTCAGCGCCCTGCTGGCGGGCCGGGTCGCCGAAGAGATCGTCTACAGCGAGGTCACGACCGGCGCGTCCAACGACTTCGAGCGGGCGACGGCCATCGCCCGCGCCATGGTCTGCGAGTACGGCATGAGTGACCGGCTCGGCCCAGTCGTGCTGGGAACCCGGCACGGCAACCCGTTTCTGGGCCGCGATTGGAATGAGGAGCGCAACTACTCCGAGACGGTCGCCGTCGAGATCGACAAGGAGGTCCGCGCGATCATCGAGGACTGCTACGAGCGCTCGCGCCAGATCCTGACCGACAACCGGGCCAAGATGGACGAGATCGTGGGCGTCCTGCTGGAGAAGGAGTCGCTGGAGCGCGACGAGTTCATCGCGCTGATGGAGGGCGCCAAGGCGCCCGACACGGCCGCCCCGCCCGCCGCGCCGACGGTGCCGCCCTCCTCCACCGGCGATGCGCCGGCCAAGAACCCGCTGCTCGACCGGGCGCGGCGCGTCCCGCCCAGCCTGCGCCCGGAGCCGGCCTAACCGATCACCTTTGTAGGGGCATGGCATGCCATGCCCCTACGCCTTGCCATTATGGATAATACCTACCGCTACCGCCTCTCACGCCTGGTGCGCACGCCCTCCTCGGAGATTTTCCTGATCTGGGAGGAGGATCGCCGTGTGGGGCAGGTGGACCTGCACTACGCGCAGGACACCGTCCACGCCACCCTGGTGCTGGAAGCGGACATGCCCGTCAGCATTGAGGAAGAGCTGCTCGCGCAGATCGACGACGACATCGTCTCCTCGTATCTGCCCTCGTTCGACCGCGAAGACTTCCTGGTCACCGTCTTCCGCGGCGAAGAGATCTCCAACTACACCGACTCGTCGGGCGCGCTCGACGACATGGACGAGGAGCGCTTCGGCGGCGAGGACGACGACGAGGACGACGACTTTCGCCACCGCGAACGCTGACCTCCGCGCACCTCAGCAGCGGCGACCCGCCGGGCCGCCCCGAGGAATGCTCCCGCCCTAACGGATCGCCCCGCGCGGGCCGATATAATTCCAGGATGTAAGCTCCAGCATTGCCCTTTCATTAAATCTTAACTTTTGTCCGTCACAATCAGATATCTATAATCACGCACGAGGAACATAAGCATGTCGGTTGCCACCCCGCCGGGACAGAAAAAAGAACTTGGCCAGATCCTGATCCAGCAGGGCCTGCTGACACCCAATCAGCTCAATCAGGCGGTCAGCCAGCAGAAAAGCAGCGGCAAGCCGCTTGGCCAGTTGCTGGTGGATTTGGGGCTGGTCGGGGAAGAGGACGTCACCAAGGCCCGCGCGCAGCAGGCGGACATGGCCTACATCCGCATCCAGGACCTGACGGTGGACAAGTCGGTGCTGCCGCTGGTGGACGCCGCCGTGGCGCACAAGCATCTCATCCTGCCGGTTGGGAAGACGCCGGACGGGACGCTCAAGATCGTGGTCGGCCAGTGGAACATGGCGGTGATGGACGCCGCCCAGAGGATCGCCGCCGCGCACCGCCTGCGAATCGCGCCCGCGCTGGCGACGGAGGCGCACCTGCGCAGTGCCCTGGAACATTATTATGATGCCGCCCCCGCCGCCTCCAGTAACGGGGGGGCCGCCGCCGCGCCCGGCGGCAACAATGCGCGCCACGGCGTCCCCGCCGTCATCCCTCCGGGGGGCGGCGAGGTCCTGAAGCCGCCGCCCGCCACCCCGGCCCCGCTCGCCGGCAAGCGCCCGTCGGAGATGTTCGCCGCCATGACGGCCCCGGCCCGCCCCTCCGCTGGCCTGCCGGGGGGGAGTCTGGATGAGATCGGGGGCGAGGAGGTCGGCGTGGACCAGCCGATCGTCATCCAGTTCGTCAACCGCATCCTGGCCGACGCCATCGTGAAGAAGGCCAGCGACATCCACTTCGAGCCGCGCCGCGACTCGCTGGTGATCCGCTACCGCATTGACGGTACGCTGCACCAGATCGACACGATCCCGCGCCAGTACCAGTCCGCCATCTCCTCGCGCCTGAAGATCATGGCGGAGATGAACATCGCCGAGCGCCGGCTGCCCCAGGACGGGCGCATCGCCGTGACCATGGACGGGCGCGCCATTGACATGCGCGTCTCGTCCCTGCCCACCCAGTTCGGCGAGTCCGTCGTCCTGCGCATCCTGGACAAGAGCGGCGCGCGGCCCGACATTGACCAGCTCGGATTCTCCCCCGAGAACCTCAAGAAGCTGAACTCGATCATCCGCAAGCCGCACGGCATCTTCCTGGCGACGGGGCCGACGGGGTCGGGCAAGACCACCACGCTGTATTCCGCCATCCACGCTATCCATAATCCCGACATCAACATCATCACCTGCGAGGACCCCATCGAGTACCACCTGGAGGGCATCCGCCAGTCCAACGTCAATGAGAAGGCCGGCCTGACCTTTGCCAAGCAGCTGCGGTCCATTCTGCGTCAGGACCCCGACGTGATCTACGTCGGCGAGATTCGGGACGCGGAGACGGCGGAGATCGCCTTCCGGGCGGCCCTGACGGGGCACCTGGTCTTCTCGACCCTGCACTGCAACGACGCCGCCGGCGCCGTGACGCGCCTGCTCAACATGGGCATTGACCCGTTCCTGGTCGCCTCGTCAGTGATCGGCATCCTGGCGCAGCGCCTCGTGCGCCGGATCTGTACCCAGTGCGCCCGGCCCATGCCGCCGTCGGACGCCGATCTGGTGGCCTTCGGCGTCGACACGGACTCCCCGGAGTTCCTCCACGCGCGTTTCATGGCGGGCACGGGCTGCGAGGTCTGCGGCCAAACCGGCTATAAGGGCCGGGCAAGCGTCCAGGAGCTGCTGGTGATGGACGACGCGATCCGGGCGATGGTGCTGCAGCGGCAGCCCTCCAACAAGATCCGCCGGGCCGCCATCGCGCGCGGCATGGCCTCCATGCGCAAGGACGCCGCCTCCAAAGTCATGCAGGGCATCACCACCTTCGAGGAGGCCCAGAAGCGCGTCTACATCGAGGACGAGGTGGAGGAACTGCCGGCGTATTGACCTCCGACTCGGCGGTCACAGGTATTTCAGCCGGGCGTAGCAGGCCGGGATGGCGAGGCCGAAGCCGACCAGCGGCCAGAGCAGACCGGCGAAGGCGAACCCGCCGGCGGGGCCGGCGCTGACCGCGCGCGTGACCATCCACAACTGCGGGAGGAGCGTCACGGCGGCCCCGACCAGGATGCCGCCGACGCCGATCACCTCCAGTGCGCGCCCCCGCTTGCGCCCCGCCGCGCGCAGGACGGCCTCGGCGACGAACCCGCCGTACAGCGGCCCCACGAAAAAGACGAAGAATCCCGTCAGCATCATCAGGTAAGCGCCCAGTACGCCCGTGACCAGCCCGGCGAGGGCGGCCAGCAGGAGGCGCGCGGGGTGTATCCGGTACAGCGCCGTCCGGCGCAGGGAGGCGCAGTCCGGGCAGCGCATCCCGGCGGGGCCGGGGACCATGCACCGGGGGCAGATCGGGCGGTCGCACTTGCCGCAGCGCACGGCGGTCTCGGTCTTGGGGTGCCGGTAGCAGTACATGGGCACATTATAATGCAATCACCGAGTCTTGACAAGCCGCGCCGGCCCGCCCGCCTGTTTCACAACCTTCGCACTCAGGGTACAATGTGCCTCATGGCAGACATTCCCCGACCCAGTCTCACCCTCATCACCGACCGCAGGCTGTACCGCCCCCACGCGGACAAGAAGGCCGACCCGCTCTCGCTGGTCGAGGCGGCCATCGCCGGCGGCGTGGGCATCGTGCAGCTCCGGGCGCGGGCGTCCCAGGACGATTTGGGCCTCTATGCGGTGGCGATGCGGCTGCGCGAGCTGACGGCGGGGCGGGCGCATTTCGTGGTGACGGGCGACCTGGAGCTGGCGGAGAAGTGCCGCGCCGATGGCGTGCTGCTGGCGGAGCGCTCCTACAAGCCGTCGGAGGCGCGCGCCTTCCTGCGCGGCGAGACCAAGATGGTCGGGGCGTTCGCCCACAGCGTCCCCGGTGCGGGCCGCGCCGAGCGGGGCGGGGCCGACTACGTGCAGGTCGGCCCGGCGTTTGATCCCGAAGCGTCCGGCGCCCCCGATGCCGGTCTGAGCCTGCTGCGCAAGGTCAAGGACGCCGTACACATTCCCGTGATCGCTTTCGGGGGCATCCGTGTCCCGGAGCAGGTCGGGGCCTGTATCCGCGCCGGCGCGGACGGGGTCGCCGTGACCGACGCCGTCACGCGCGCCCCTGACCCGCAGGCCGCCGCCGCCGCCCTGCGCGCCGCCCTGGACGCCGCCTGGCGTGCCCCGCGCGACGGGCAGAGCGGTTGACGGCGGCAGGCATTGTATGTTATCATAGCACGTCGCAAATTCCCTCAAAGGATGGTGGGCTTGAATATCCGCAGCAGTGTCGCCGCCTGGGCCGGCGTGTTTCTGGCAATCGCCTCGTGGCTATGCGTGATCCCGGCGCGCGCGGCGAAAAAGCATCGCCCCCACTCATCGCACAAGGCGGCGCAGGCCGCGCACCTGGCGCGCGTGGCGGCGAAGGAGAAGGCCGCCTGGCGGGCGCACCTGGCGAAGCTGCGCGACCTTCCCCGCCGGCAGCGCCTGGCCCAGAAGCGGCACGAGAAGCGCCTGATCAAAGTCCTGCACACGCAGCACGTCGCCGCGCGCGCCGCCCAGCGGGAGCGCCCGGCGCACGAGGCGAAGCGGATCGCGCTCGCCCGGCGGCATCGGCCGAAGCAGGCGCAGAAGCCAAGCGTCCATCCCAAGCGTCTGGCGCAACAGCCTGTGCTTCATGCCAAGAAGGTCGCCCAGAAGGCCGCCCCCCAGTCGGCGCACACCAAGAAGTTGGCGGCGCTCCGCGCGGCGCATGACGCGCGGCTGTCGGCCCACAGCGCCCGCCTGGCACGGCTCCAGGCGGCGCACGGCGCAAGACTGGCGGCACACAATGCCAATCTGGCGCGGCAGCGGGCGGCCCATGATGCCCGGCTGCGGGCGCATCAGCAGGCGCTGGCGCAGAAGGCCCTCAGCCATCAGGCGCGGCTGGCGCAGCTGCGCGCCCTGCACAACGCACGACTGGCGGCCCAGCGGTCGCACTGGGTCGCCCTGCACGGCGACGGCAGCGGCGGCCGCAGCATCAAGTTCTGGCAGACCGTCGCGGCCGGCGTCCCCGTCAAGTGCATCACGGTGGACCTCAATGACGACAACGTCAAGGTCTCGGCGGTGATGGCCCGGCGCGGCACGGGCACGTCGGAGCCGTTCCGGCAGATGATCCTGCGCGCCCAGCCCAATGTCGCCGTCACCGGCACCTTCTTCTCCCTCGACAACCTGCGGCCCATCGGCGACATCGTCATTGACGGCAGCCTGATTCACTTCGGCGGCATGGGCACGGCCCTGTGCGTCACCCCGGACAACCAGGCCGAGATGGTGACGTGCGAGTGGGGGCGGCACCACGACTGGAGCCACTACGACTTTGTGGTCGCCTGCGGCCCGCGCCTGCTGCGGCGCGGGCGCGTCGTGCTGGACCCGCGCGCCGAGCGGTTCCGCGACCGGCACATGCTCGCCCCCAACTCCCGCATCGCCGTCGGCATCACGCGCGGCAACAAGGTCGTCTTCGTGATGACCAAGAAGCCCATTTATCTCGGCCGGCTGGCGAAGGTGATGTACGCGGTCGGGGCGTCGGAGGCGATGAATCTGGACGCGGGCACGAGCACCGGCTTCTACTACAACGGCGCGGTCTTGGCGCATCCGGGCCGGAATCTGACCAACATGATTGTGGTCTACGGCCGCCGGGAGCGGTACCGGCGCGCCCTGCCGGAGTTGGCCCCCGCCGCCTACCGGCGCATGGACACCCACTGGTCGCCCCGCCGCGTCAGCCAGGCCGGTTCCCCCCGAATGGGGGGCTAGAGGCCATGCCGGACGTTTCCCCGCAATCCCGCGCCTGGGCGGAGATTGACGCCGGGGCGCTCAGACACAACATCGCCCTGCTGCACCGGCGTTACGCCTCCGGGGGGACGCGCCTGATGGCGGTCGTCAAGGCCGACGCCTACGGCCACGGCATGGCGTTGATCGCCCCGCTTGCCGCGCGCGCGGGGGTGACGGACTTCGGCGTGGCAACCGTCGCCGAGGGCGTGGCCCTGCGCGCCCTCCTGCCCGACGCGGCAATTTTTCTAATCACCCTGACATTACCCTCCGATGCCGAGATCATCGTCGCCCACCGCCTGACGTCGCTCCTCAGCACGCAGGAGATGGGCTGCGCGCTGGCGAATGCCGCCCGCGCCCGGGGCGTCACGGCCCAGGCGCATCTGGAGGCGGACACCGGCATCGGCCGCGCGGGCGCGCTGCTGGGAGACGTCCCGCGCCTGCTGGCGGCGCTGGACGCCCTGCCGGGTCTGCGCGTCACCGGCCTCGCCACCCACTTCGCCCGCGCCGATGAAGACTTGGACGATGCCCAGGCCCAGTACGGCGAATTCGCCGCCCTCCTCGCCGGGCTGGGGACACAGGCCGACTCGCTCCTCATCCACGCCGACAACTCCCCCGCCGCCCTGCGCCTGCCCGCCGTCACTCGCCACGCCCTCATTCGCCCCGGCCTGCTGCTCTACGGCATTGAGCCGGCCCCGGGGATGTTCGCTGCCGCCGACCTGCCCCTGCGCCCCGTGCTCTCTTTAAAGGCCCGCGTCCTGCTCTGCCGCCCACTTCCCGGCGGCGCGACCATCTCCTACGGGCGCACCTACGCCGTCCCCCCTGGCGGCGGCGTCTACGCCACCCTCGCCCTGGGCTACGGCGACGGCTTCCCCCGCCGCCTGTCGGGTGGGGGCCACGTCCTGCTGCACGGCCGCCGCGCCCCCCTCTGCGGCCGCGTCTGCATGGACCAGTTGGTCGTGGACGTGACGGACATCCCCTCCGTCCGCTCCGGCGACACGGCGACGGCCATCGGCGCGGACGGCGACGCGCAGATCACCGCCGCCGAACTCGCTGCCGCCATCGCCACCACCCCCCACGAGATTACCACCTGCCTGACCGCCCGCCTCCCGCGCCTCTTGATTGGCTGACCCATCTTTTTTAGTTCTTGACTCTTGCGGCAAAGTGTCGTATAATGGGCTATCCTTTCGGAGACCTCAGAACGTCGTCCTGTCGCTCTATCGGACTGAATACTGCAAGTTCTGACCTGTCAGGTACGATCTCTCGCACCACGTTTCAACTACGGTGAACGCCCATCTTCTTTCGTGCTGACGGGCATCATCTCAATCATTTTTCCGAGCGAGGGGGTGAAGAACGGGTGGAAACCTTGATCTTGCCCAGGTTGAAGCAGACCTCCAGTTGAATGGCGAAACTTGACCGCCTAGGTTGGGCGGCCGGACTCCCATTCGTCAGCCACGGGGCGTCCATCGGCATCCGGGTCACCGCCCCCGCCGTCCTGGAACATCTCTCGCCTCACCTGCCGCCGGGGTGGAAACCCTCTGCGTCGCCGATTGTGGAGTATCTCTATTCGCTGATCGTCGGCGGACAGTCTGCCAACACCAATGTGCGTCGCTACAATATGTTGTACATCGGGGCAGCGCAACTGGCGCGCAAGTTCGATCTCACTGAAGTTCTCGAAGATTTAGAATCGTCCCTCCAATTCAGCATCTCTGTGCTTGCGCGTGGCCGGCTGTTTGTGCATGCCGGTGTGGTGGTGTGGCGCGGCGGAGCCATCGTGATACCTGGCCGCAGCCGAAGCGGCAAGAGCTCTCTCGTGAAGGCTTTGGTGGAAGCCGGGGCCACTTACTATTCCGATGAATACGCAGTGCTGGATGAACAGGGGCGTGTCCATCCCTACCCAAAGCGGCTGTCTCTGCGGGAAGAGGGGCAGGAGCGGCCCCGTCTCTGTCCCGTTGAAGCTTTGGGGGGACGCGCAGGCGTTCGGCCCGCCCCCGTGAGACTGATTGCCGTCACGGAATACCAGCCGCAGGCCGCGTGGCATCCACGCCAGGCTTCGGCGGGTGATGCGGTCCTTGCACTGCTCGACAATACTGTTCTCGCACGATCACAATCAGAACTTGCCTTGCAGACATTGGAGCGCATGGCCGTCGGTGCGGTGACACTGAAAGGCAAACGTGGTGAGGCGAGTGAGGCAGCCGCACTGTTGTTGCAACGACTGGAAGCCCTGGCCAAGAAAGCACCCGCTGGCCGGCCACCGGCAGAAGGAGAATCGGCATGACACCCGAAGCCCGGCAAGATCAACTGTTGGTTCAGAAGGTGGGCGACGAACTGGTGGTCTACGACCAGCAGCACCACCGTGTCCACCGCCTGAACAAGACCGCCGCTCTGGTCTGGCGCCACTGCGACGGCAGGACCGGAGTCGCAGAGCTGGCCGCTCTGCTCCAAAGCGAATCCGGCCTGCCCGCCGACGAGGAGGTGGTACGTCTCGCCCTAGCCCGGCTGGCGAAGACACGCCTGTTGCGAGACGAGTGCCCGGAAGCCAAGAGCATCACACGTCGTCAAGTCATCCGGAGGCTGGGACTGGCCGGAGCCATGACACTGCTGTTGCCGGTCGTCACTTCCATCATTGCTCCCACGCCCGCCATGGCGGGATCGGGGCGAATCATCGCAGGCGGTGAAGATTGCGGGGCTTATCAGAATGGGACGTGTGCTAACAACCCCAAATGCCCTTACCCAAACAACCAAACCTGCCATCCGCCGTTGGCGGGCCAAGACCAAACGCGTTGCTTCTGCACCAATTATGTCGATCCGTGATGGACGAGGCGAGGAACCGTTGCATGGCATATTGCTGGTCGAAATGCGCCGCCCGTGGCCCCAGGCCACGGGCGGGGCTTTCTTGAGCGTGACGCGCCATGGGGTTTGCGGCTCCCATGCATTCTGTTGACGAGATCCTGCTGTGCTGCGCCCGCACGCGCCTGGAGAGCGAACGGGATGAACGCATCAAGGCCCTGCTCCAGACCGGGACCGACTGGGCACGTCTGCTCGAAGCCGCGTCGCAGCACGCCATGATGCCGCTGCTTTACTGGCACCTCAGCGCCCTAAGCCCTCCGGCGGTTCCGAGCACCGCGTGGAAACGACTTCGGGACCAGTCCTCTCGCATCACAGGACATAACCTGCTCTTGGCGGGCGAACTCCTCGCCCTCCTGACGCAGTTCGAGGCAAACAGCATCCCCGCCATTCCCTTCAAAGGTCCACTCCTCGCCGCTTTTGTCTACGACAATCTGGCACTCCGGGAAGCCAACGACCTCGATATTTTAATGCGCCGCGCGGACCTTCTGCGCGCCAAGGATTTGCTTCTGTCTCAGGGATACCGGCCAGTGACGGAGCGGACTGCCGCGCAGGAGGCGGCTCTCCTCCGCTCACACTGGGAGTATGAGTTTGTGCGCGAGGACGGCCAGGTGATGGTGGAACTGCATTGGCAGATCACGCCACATTGGGAAGTCCTTCCGAAGCCTGGTCCCTCCCCGCTTGATTTTGAATGCTTGTGGCAGCGCCGGCGCACGATTCCCCTGTTGGGTGCGGGCATTGCCGGCCTCTCGCCGGAGGGCCTGCTCCTGATTCTTTGCGTACACGGGGCCAAGCACCTGTGGAGGCGATTGAGTTGGATCGTCGATGTCGCCGAACTGATCCGCGTTCACGGCGGGGATACGGATTGGGAAAGGGTCTTGGCCGATGCCGGGCAGATGGACGCCCGGCGAATGGTCTTGCTCGGTCTGCTCCTGGCGCGTGATCTCCTCGCGGCTCCGCTCCCAGCCATCGCCGAGCGGAAAATCCAGGCTGACGTCGTGGTGCAGCGCCTGGCGACACAGGTAAGCGCTTGGCTGTTTCGCCCCATCGGTCAACGGGTGGGGCTTTCTAAAGAGTGTGCCTTTCACCTGCACATCCGGGAGAAATGGCAGAGCAGGCTGCCATACCTGCGCCACTATCTCCGGGCCTTTCTTCTCACGATGGTGACTCCCAATGCCGAAGACCGATCATTTATTCGTCTGCCGACTTCGGCCTCCTGGCTCTACTATCTGCTCCGGCCAATGCGGCTCGCGGGTAAGTATGGGCTGATGCCGCTGAAACGCCTCCGCAGGACGGGGTAGAGCAGGCCATGCCCTTCGTCACCGCCTGCCTGACCCTTCGTCCTCGCTGCATCAAATCACTCACTGCTCCTGAAATCGCATGATGAGCGTTTCACCCTCCTCTGCCGGAAGGGACAGGATGTGCAGGGTGTAGTCCTGGGCATCCATCCGGACATGGATGTGGTGACCTGCTCCCCGGAAACTGGGCCACGGAATATGTTAGACTCTTCCTAGAAGAAGGAGAGTCTCTTGAAGAAATCACGGTTCTCGGACGAACAGATCGTCCGCATCTTGCAGCAGGCCGAGCGCGGCGGGAAGCCAATCACGGCGCTCTGCAAAGAACATGGCATCGCCGAAAACACCTTCTACCGCTGGCGCCGCAGGTTCGGCGGCCTGGATGTGCCCCAAGCCCGACGGCTCAAGGAACTCGAGGCCGAGAACGCCCGCCTCAAGCGGCTCCTGGCCGAGCGTGACCTCGAAGTCGATGTCATGAGGCAGGTGCTGGC
>JAFAZD010000309.1 GCA_019239955.1 Armatimonadota bacterium
CGACATCCAGTTCGGCAACCTGGAGCGGCCGACCCACTGGAACACCAGTTGGGACTGGGCGCGATTCGAGGTCTGCGGCCATAAGTGGGCCGACCTGAGCGAAGGCGACTACGGCGTCTCCGTCCTCTCGGACAGCAAGTACGGCTGGGACATCCGGGGCAACGTCATGCGCCTGACCCTGCTGAAAGGCGCGATCAACCCCGACCCCGACGCCGACCGGGGCCGGCACCGTTTTTCGTATGCCCTCTACCCCCATGCGGGCGACTGGCGCACCGCCGAGACCGTCCGGAGGGCCTACGAGTTCAACGTCCCCGTCCAGAGCGCCCCCGCCCGCGCCGAAAGCGCCCCCAGCGGCGGCGATGCCCTGCCCGCCTCGCTGTCCCTGATCTCGCCGGACGTGCCGAACCTCATCGTCGAGACGGTCAAGAAGGCCGAGGACGACGACTCGCTGATCGTCCGCCTCTATGAAGCCTACGGCCAGCGCGGCAGCGCCTCCCTCACCTTCGCCCGCCCCGTCCAATCGGCGGTGGAGGTCAACCTGGTGGAGCGGGAGACGGACGAGACCAGGGCCAACGTCATCACCACCAGCGGCCAGAGCGTCGCCTTCGCCTACCGGCCCTACGAGATCAAGACGCTCAAGGTCAAGTTGTAGACCAGGATGATCCACTCTCTTGTTCACGACGCTAGGGTGGTAGGCAACCCTTATGGTATACTGACAGCCAATGAACAAAATTGACATGAGGAAAGTCTGAAAAGGCGTGGAGGAGAAACCGAAAATCGCAGTCGTCGCCATGCAGGGCGACTACGAAAAGCATTTGAGTGTGCTGCGGCGGCTCGGCGCGGACGCCTACCCGGCCCGGCTGCCGCAGGAAATCGCCGGGGCGGACGGGATCATCCTGCCCGGCGGGGAAAGTACGACGATTGGGAAGATGCTGGCCCGCTACGGCGTGGACGACGCAATCAAGCAGGCGGCGCAGGCGGGGAAACCCGTCTACGGAACCTGCGCCGGGCTGATCCTGCTGGCCCGCGAGATCGCGGTGGGTACGGAGGAGCGCGGCGGGCAGCCGACGCTGGGGCTGCTGGATGTGGCCGTCGCCCGCAACGCCTTCGGGCGGCAGGTGGACTCGTTTGAGGCGGCGCTGGACGCGCCGGAGATCGGGACGGAGCCGCTGCGCGCCGTATTCATCCGCGCGCCGTATGTGGTCCGAACCGGCCCCTCCGTCGAGACGCTGGCTGTCCATGACGGCAAGACGGTGTTTGTCCGGCAGGGGGCCATTTTGGGCAGCGCGTTTCACCCGGAACTGACCGAGGATGACCGGGTCCACCGGTATTTCCTGTCCTTAGTCTGGGGGGGGCAACACTCGTGAAGGCGCGTCGCGTTCTGCCGGGACTGGCGGCCATCGGGGGCCTGTTCGCGCTGACGGGATTCTGGCAGCACGGCGGGCGCTTCCATGCGTCGCCGGGGGTGGTTCAGGCGCAGACGCAGGCGGCCGACACGTTTCAGCGGGTCTGGGCGCAGGCCATCCCCGGCTTCCGCGCCGCCGCCCTCTCCGCCGACGGCGGCGACATCGCCACCGTCAGCGCCGACGGGATCGTGCGGCTGTGGGACTGGCAGCGCCGCCCCGGCCGACCTCTGTGGAGGCGGGCCGTCCCCGGCGCGTCCCAGGCGGCGGTCAGCGCCGGCGGCCGGACCGTCCTGGCCTACGCCCCGCTCGACCCGACCCGCACGGCCGTTTCGTTCCTGGGGGCCGGGGGACAGGGGATCACCCGCATCCCGCTCGACGGCGCCATCTGGGACGTGTGCTGCTCCGCCGACGGCAACTACGCCGCCGTCTCCACGGGCGGCCACTCGCTCTACCTCTTCACGCTGGGCGCCCATCCGGCGCTGCACCACTGGCGGCTCGGCGGCATCGGCAACTCGCTCGCCCTGAGCCCCGACGGCTCTTACGTGGCCGCCGGCACCTGGGGGGTACTGCCGGAGGACGGCAGCGGCGTCGCCTGCTACACGCCTCGGGGCGCGACTCTCTGGCAGTACCCCGGCGACACGCGGGCGCGGCAGGCGCTGTCCAACCGTCTCTTCGAGGCGCAGGTCGCCCGCAGCGGACAGTGCGTACTGGGCGTCTCCTATGCCAACGTCCACGAGGGGGATGGGACGCTGTACTTCTGGCGCGGCAGGGGAAATGGGCGGCCGGCCTGGACGCACGCCCTGGGTGACGAAGCCTCATACCCGCAGGCGATGATCTCGGAGGACGGCAGTTACGTCGCCGTCACCTACACCCGTCTGGTCACCCACGGCGAGCAGAGCGTCGCGGAGCGGCGCCTGCTCGTGCTGGACGACGCCGGCAACACACTCTGGGAGAAGGGCGGCCTGCTGTTCTCGCCCACGCTGGTCTCGGTGGCCGCCGACGGCCACCGAGTCACGGTCTCCGATGGCCGCAGCACGCTCTACCATCTCAACGATGAGGGGCGCATCACCGCCCCCTACCGATTCGGCGCCACCATCCGCCGCACCCTCGCCTCGCCCGACGGCCGCTGGCTGCTGGTCTACACCGGCGACGGCCTGCTCAACCTGATCAAGCTGGGCTAGCGACGGGCATCGCGTCTTTGCCGCCGCTCAGCTGCTCCGACTCGCCGGCCATGCCGCCGATGTTGAGCCGGATGTCGGCGCGGTTCTCGATCTTCTCCACCTTGCCGTCCCGAATCCAGATCACCCGGTCGGACACGTCCACCATCTTGTAGTCGTGGGTCGCCGTGATGATGGTCACGCCCTGCTCCTTGTTGAGCCTTCTCAGCAGGGCGATGATCTCCTCGCCGGTCTTGGAGTCCAGGTTGCCCGTCGGCTCGTCGGCGAGGATGATGCTGGGGTTGTTCGCCAGCGACCGGGCGATGGCGACGCGCTGCTGCTGGCCGCCGGAGAGCTGCGACGGCTTGTGGTGGTAGCGGTGGCCGAGGCCGACGATGTCCAGCAGCTCCATGCCGCGATCCACGCCGTCGTCGCGGTTCATGCCGGCGAAGATGGTCGGCAGTGTGACGTTCTCCAGGGCCGTCATGACCGTGATCAGGTTGAACGTCTGGAAGATGTAGCCGATGGTGTGGCAGCGCAGGTAGGCCAGCTCGCTGGCGTCGAGCTGGGCCATGTCCACGTCGTTGATGAAGACGCTGCCGCTGTCGGGCCGGTCCAGGCCGCCGATGGCGTTGAACAGGGTGGACTTGCCGGACCCCGAGGGGCCCATGATGGAGATGTACTCGCCGCGCTTGATGTCCACGCTCACCCCGTCGAGCGCGCGCAGCTTCTCCTCGCCCAGCGTGAAGACCTTGACGACGTCCTTGGTACGGACGATGTATTCTGTTGCAGCCACGTGTATTTTCTCCTGATTCACCCCTCCGGCTCACTTTGGCCGAGGTGGGTTCTTAGACTTCCGTGCGCAGGGCCGCCGCCGGGGGCATCTGGGACGCGCGGCGGGCGGGCAGCATGGCGGCGATGAACGTCAGCACGACGCCCACGACCACGCAGATCAGCAGGGACTGGCCCACGATGGACGACGTGATGTCCTGCTGGCCCTGAATCAGATGTACCAGTCCGGCGGCCAGGATTCCCAGCAGCCAGCCGGCCAGCGACGCGACCGCGCCCATGAACATGGCCTCGATGACGAACAGGCGCATCACCAGTGAGTCGAGCGCGCCCAGGCACTTCATCGTCCCGATCTCGCGGAAACGCTCGGAAACAGACATCAACATGGCGTTGGTGATGCCCACGGTGCAGACCAGCAGGGCCATGATGACGAGCCAGATCTGCCGATAGGTTGCTTGGTCGCTGCGGATGGCGTGGTGCTGGTACTGGATCAGCAGCGGGATGCCGGAGAAGCACAGAAAGGCGATACCCAGGAAGATGCCGGCGCCGGTGATCATGGAGCGCCAGAACCGAATCTTGAGCGAGTTCATGGCGATCTGAATGGCCTTAGGCCACGGCAGGTTGATCTGGGTGCTAATGCCGCCTTCGCGCGCGGCCGGCCCGACGCTGCCGTTGCGGGCGGTTGTGGTTGGCATGGGGGCGTTCCTTCTCTTTCACCGTTTCTTTCGTCAAAAATCCGATCAGGCGGCGCTGGGCGAGCATCTTCATGAAGGCGATCACGCTCACCTCGCCCTGCCGCCGGTTCAGCTTGTATTTTCCGCAGGTGTGCGTGACGAGCTGCTCGACGGTATGCGCGCCGTCGCACATCTGCCAGACCTCCGCGCCGAACTCATCCAGTTCGATGGTCTTCTGATTCGGCACCGGGAAGACGCGCCCCAGGAATCGCCCCAGCCGATCCTGACGGCGCGGCACGATCAGACGGACGCCGCCCTCCGTTTCGCCGGCGGCCTCCTCATCACCGGACGGTTCCTCTTCCCGCAGGCTCTCCCAGGTGACGGCGCGGTTGCGGACGGGCCGCAGGGCCAGCGTCTCCCCGCGCGGCAGCGTCGGCTTGCCGCCGAACGGCAGGTACTTCTGAAGCGTGCCGATCAGTGACATGGCGTGCGCTCGACGATCTCTCGCACCAGGTCCGGCTGCGGGCTGCGGCTGAGGCTCTGCACCAGCGTGATCTTGTTGCTCTCCGGGCACTCCCACAGGACGGCGGCGAAGTGCGTCGCCGGCCGATGCAGCTTCATCACCTGCCCGGCCGCCTGCCCGGCCCAGTAGTGCAGTCCGCCGCGCCGCCCGATCAGCTCCAGCGCCGGGTGCCCGTGCGCCGCCGCCTCGCCCGGCTCGTAGCGCAGCGTCGGCTCCAGGACGCCGTTCTTGCTGCGGTACCACTCGTCCAGGTAGGCCCCGCGCAATTGGACGTTGGCGACGCTCCACTGCTCCACGCTCAGGGTGTCCAGCGACTGCCCGCGCTGAAAGTTCAGCTGCAGATAAATGTTCATGAGCTGCGGCGGGCCTTTCAGAGCGTAGTCGGTCGGCACCTGCGTCAGCAGGTCGTACAGCGCCCACGTCCGCCAGCCCGCCTCCGACGAATGGCACTCCAGCGACGCCAGCACGTCATTGGCCGTCCCCGTGAAGTCGCCGCCGGCGCTGCCGACCACCTGCGCGATGCAGAGCCGCCCGCATTCGGTGCAGTGCCAGAGCCGCCCGACCGCCTTGCGGTCCGCGCGCCAGCCGAAGGCCCGCACGGCGTCGCGCTCCGGGAAGCGGTCGTCCGTCAGCACCCTGGTCTCGGTCTTGGCCAGCCCCTTCTGCTTGCGCGCCCCCTTGGCGACGGCCTTGAAGAACGGCTCCAGCCGTCGCTCCAGGTCGGCGTCGGTGATTTTGCCCTTGACCTGCGACCAGCGCACCTCCAGCCCCAGCGCACTGCCGGTGGCCGCCCCGTTGTCCACACGCACGTTGCCGGACTTGGCGTCGCCGCCGTAGCCGACCAGGCTCCAGTCCGGCGGGGTCTGCACGGTGATGCCCTGCCACCCGGTCGTCTTCCACCCTTTCCGTCGGACTCCGGTGTTCGTTTGCGCGGTCGTCAAAATCATGGTCCGAGATATGGAGTTTTACCCTTCCTATCAGCAGGGCAACCACATGCAGGGCAACCACATGCAGGGCAACCACATAGGGTTGGCCCCTGCCAAAATGGGCCGTCGTAGGGGGCGGCCCGGCGCGGCCGCCCTGTCTGCGTCAGAACGGCAGGTAACTCACCGTCTTGCTGATCAGGGCCAGCGCGATGGCCGCCATGCCGATCAGGCCCGTGCCGCAGGCGAAGCCCGCCAGCAGGACGGGCGTGTACAGACCCCACCGCTCCGCCCCGAACCGCCGCGCGAAGTAGTACCGGCCTAGCAGCGCCCCAAGGAACGTCGGGATCGCAAAGTGCGGCAGGTTGCCGATGCCGCCGACGAAGCCGTAGAAGAACAGCAGCGGCCAATTGAGCAGCCGGGTGATGCCGTAGAATATCAGCGCCAGCGCGCCGCCGGTGGCGATGATGTCTCCTTTGAGTGCGTGCAAGGCCCAGGACGCCCCGCCCGGCGCGTTGATCTGCGTCCAGATGGCGGTCTGGATCGCCGACAGCGGCCAGAACTTCTGGGCGTACGGGAACTGGGCCGAGGGGATGTCCGTCGTCTTCCACAGGAAGCTCCAGTAGAGGAAGCTGAAGATCAGGATCAGCGGCAGCATGAAGATTTCCAGCCACAGGATGCTGGTGAACTTGGTGCCAGTCAGCTCGATCTCGCGGAAGCGCTGCGCCTGGCCGCCGTAGTCGTTGAGCGGCAGCGGCGCGAACCAGATGTCCGGGCCCTTGTAGTGGCTGGACAACACCACGGCCTGGTTCAAAAACGGGAACGAGACCGTGTTACCGGTCAGCGCGATCAGGCGGGCCGAGATGTACGAATTCAGCGGCGTCCAGAAGAGGGCGTAGAAGATGACGATGGCGATCGGGAACGCCGGCACGAGGAAGTGATTCAGGATGATGTAGCCCATGCTCGCCACGAACCAGGCCAGCAGCGCCCCCTGCCAGGGGAAATCGCCGCGCCCCTCCGGCACCTGCGCCAGACTGCCGCGCCGCGCCTGCTGCTCCCGTCCGCGCCCCCGCGCCAGCGTCCCGAACACGGCGACCAGGCCGATCAGGGCAATGGCGAGCTGTGTGCCGATGCCGAACGACATCCAGAAGTCGAAGTCAATGGAGGCCTTCGTCTGGATGGCCGGCGACCCGCTGATGTAGTGCGGGAAGACGCCGTTCTGGCCCAGGGCGTTCAGGTGCAGCGCCCCGTAGTGGTACAGGATCGGGTTGACGAAGATCTGGGCGATGACGGACGAGAGGAAGCCGCCGAGCACGATGGGGAACGGCAGCAGGAAGCCCACCATCAGCGCGCCCAGGTCGGGGTTGTAGCCCACCAGCGCCGTCGGCAGGATGCGCTCCGTGGAGGGCGTCAGGTCCAGGAACGGGATCGGGAGGAGCTGGACGGGCTTCCCGAGCGTGACGCCCGTGAAGATGGGAATCGCCAGGTAGAAGAAGCCGAACAGCAGGCCGATGATCGTGCCGGTGGAGAAGACGCGCCAGCGCCAGGACTCCTCCTTGGTGGAGGACTCGGCCAAGGCGGTCGCGCCCGACGCGGCGATGGGGGCCAGCGGGAAGGGCAGCCGCTCCACGTCGGACGTGATGCGGAACAGTATGTAGCCCAGGCCCATCCACTTCATGCGGTCGAACACCTGCCCGAACAGCATCACGCCGATGGGGGCCAGCCAGGCGGCGTCCAGCAGGCTGCGGTGGATGTAGGCCGAGGAGCCCAGGGGCGGCGCGATCCAGGCGTGCCTGGTCAGCTCCGGCGCGACCTTCGCCATCGCCGGCGACTGCATCAGGTAGGCGGTGGCGATGAAGTTGCCGAAGGCGCCGCCGGAGATGCCCGGCAGCGCGCCCCAGCCGGCCGTGGCCAGCGCGCCGGCCATGTAGAACAGGCAGTAGATCTCCTGGCGCTTGAGCGGCAGGAACGAGCGGCGCGCGATCTCGGAGAAGAGGACGATGGTGACCCACTGCGCCGCCGCGCCGAGTCCCTGCCCGGCGACCAGGCCCAGGTAGATCGAGCCGGGCAGCATGATCAGGCAGACGAATAGCGCGCCCACCACGACCTTGCCGGTGAAGCCGTTCTCGAACTGTATCTGCTGGCCGGCGCCTTCCTCTTCGCTGACGTCCTCGGCGCGCTCGCGGGCGGCCTCGATGTCGTCCACGATGCGCCGCCTGGGTTGTTCTTCCAATGATGCCACGGGGCGTGTCTCTCCTCGTTCGGATTACCCCCCCGGCCCCCAATAATGGGGGAGCCGGAGAGAGCAGAGTCTTCTCTTGTTCCCCCAGGATTGGGGGCTAGGGGGCCGCTACAATGCCGGGGCCACGGTCGCCACGGCGGACGGCGGCGTGGGCGGGACGGGGTCGACGGCCCCCTCCTGCGGCTCGGCCATCATCGCCAGGTAGCGCTCGCGCTGCTCGGCGCTCAGGGTGCGCCAGATCAGGAACTGCTTGCGCACCACGTTCAGGAAGCGGCGGTTGACCCGCTTCCAGTTGGACACGTCGCCCGACAGGCGCGTCAGGGTCAGATGCACCTCGTACACGTCCTGTAGGTCCGTCGGGACCGTCTCCAACACCATGTCCTGCGAGACGCCCAGGTCGAACGGCGCGAGCCAGACGCGGCCCGTCAGCACGAAGCCGACGCCGTTCTCCATCACCCGCGTCCCCGTGCGGATGCCCTGCGTCAGAAAGTCCCCGACGCTCTGCTCCTCGTAGGAGCGGAACCACTCGGCCAGGAAGCCGTTGATGCCCTGCGCCTGCGCGCCGGTGACGGCGAACGGCAGGCTGATGTGCCAGACGTCGCCGTCCGGGTCGGGCACCTTCCACGTCCGGTCCACGGACGGGGTCGCCACCTGCGAGGCCTTGCGCGCGGGGAAGATGGTCGAGAGTAGCACGACGGCGACGACCAGGCCGATCGCCAGCTCCGCCGACGTGGACGAGAAGTTCAGGTACAGGCCCGGCAGGATGCCCGTGACGCTGATGATCTTCGCCAGCCCCTGCCCGATCAAGTACCCCGACACCGCGCCGATGATGCCGTAGACCAGCGCCTCGGCGATGAACAGCATGGCGACGTTGGTGGGCGACAGGCCGATGGAGGAGAAGATGGCGATCTCCTTGACCCGCTCAAACACGGAGCCGAGCATGGTGTTGAGCACGATCAGGCCGGCGATCAGCAGCGGGATGATGATGGTCAGCAGGCCCTGCGTCTGCGATGCGCCGATGGAGGAGAATCGGTGGTTCTCGCCGCCCTCCCCGGCGTAGATGTTCAGGTCCAGGCGGGGCATCAGTCTCTTCAGCTCGCTCGCCGTGGTGGCCGTGTCGCCGAAGTTGACCGCCACCGAGCGCACGTCGCCGCCCATGTTGATCAGGGTGCTGTAGGGGACGAACAGCACGTTGTTGGGGTCCAGGTGCTGGTACTCCTGGAATCCCTGCTGCGCCGCCGCCGCGCTGGAGGCGTTGCCCTGCTGCTGGGTGGCCTGGAAGTCGGCGGGCGTCATGGTCTCGTTGTCCAGGTCCTTGATCGCCTTGAACTTGTCCGGGTCCAGGATGCCGATCACCAGGTACGGCACGCCGCTGAAGTTGACCGTGACCTTGCCGACGTCGGCGGCGGTGATGCCCAGGGTGTCGGCGATGCCCTGCGGGATGATGGCGCTGTAGGAGTCGGTCGGGTTGAACCAGCGGCCCGCCGTCAGCGCCTTGTCCGTGTGGGTCACGTCCGCCTCGGCCGGCGAGAAGCCCACCACGCCCTTGAGGTCCGTGCCGGAGTTGGCACGGGTCAGCCGCAGGAACGTCTGCTGGCCCGCCGCCACGCCGAAGAACCAGGATCGGGGCGCGACCGGATAGCGCCGCCCGTACTCATCGTTGAGCAGGCGGTAGGCCGGCTCCTGGAGCGCGTCCCAGCTGGCCGTCCGCAGCAAGATTCCCTGATAGGCCGGCTTCCCGGGCGCGGTCACGTCGTTGATGCGCGTGTAGTTGACGATGGACGTGAACGACAGGACGGTGAAGGTCAGCAGCACCAGGGTGATGCAGGTCAGCAGCGTGCGCTCCTTGCGCCGGCGCATGTTGGAGATGCCCAGCGCGAAGGCGGCGAACGCGATGCTGGCCTTGCCGACGTCGGCCTTGTGGACGCCCGACACGGTGCGGTTGAACGCCTGTAGCTGCTCCTCGAACTTGCCCCAGACCAGCAGCGAGACGATCACCGACAGGGCGAGCATGACGAACGCGATCAGGACGATGATCGGGTTGATGGTGATGTCGAACGCGGGGTGAATCTGCGAGAAGAGCAGGAAGATCAGCAGGAAGATCACGCCGGCGTAGCCGACCTGGCCCTTGAGGTTGGGCCGGGAGAACAGCAGCCGCTCCATGAAGTAGGCGAAGGGGATCAGCAGGAACAGGTAGAAGATGACGCCCTTGACCACGTCGTTGGCGGTCGCCTGCGCCTGCGGGTAGACGCGCGCCTCGTAGGCCCACGCCTGCCGGCTGAAGGCATCGAAGGCGTCATAATCCTTGCTCTGCAGGGCCGCCTGCGCCTTCTGAATGTAATCGTTGGCGATGTCGTGCAGCCCCGTGATCGGGTCGTCCGCGTTGTGCAGCTGCAGGATGCGGTACTTGGCGAGCTGCCGGATGCGGAAGTCGTCCAGGTTCCACATGTCCTGGGCGACGCGCAGGGCGGTGTTGGTGATCGCGCCGTTGACCACGACGTCGCTGGGGACTCCGACGGGGTAGCCGATCCCCTGGGCGCACGTCTGGGCGCTGGTGCAGGGCCGCTGGCCCGGCGCCAGGTCCTTGACGTCGTCCCAGTTCTTGGAGTTGATCAGCAGGAAGCGCGTCGCCGCCGGCCCGGAGTCCATCAGCACCTTCAGCCGCGTGTTCTCCCCCGGCGCCGAGAACAGCACGGCCACGTCCTCGACGTACGAGACGCCCGGCTCGTTGCCGGCCAGCACGAACCCGTACTGGCGCGGCTGGCCGTCGGTCGCGCCGTCGAGCACGGTCACGCCGGTCAGCGAGCGGAGCGCCTCCTGGTCGATCAGGTCGAAGATGGAGGTGGGGACGCAGGGGAAGACGATCACCTGCGTGTTCTTGACGTCGCTGGTCAGGTCGAACTCGGTCGGGTAGTTGGCCGAGCCGTTGACGCCCTGGTCCGGCGCGAAGTCAATGTCGCCCCGGCTGGCCCCGGCGGGGAAGTTGGGGTCCGCGCCGGCCGGGGTGTCCTGCGCGTGGATGTGGTACGAGGCCAGGTGGATCGGCCCGCCGGCGCCGAACCGCAGGCCGGACCCGTTGGAGATCACGATGGGCATGCCGACGAAATCAAACCGCGCCTGGGGCTTGTTCGAGCCGGGCGGCGTGTACGTGCCCTCGATGAGATTGCCGCGCACCCCCACCATGGTCTTGGACGGGTTGGCGACCACGGCCAGCGAGTCGGGCACGGGGATGTCGGGCACGAAGTTCTGCTTGGGGTCGAACAGCAGTGTGCTGCCGGTGAGGCGGGTCATGCCCAGGCGCAGGCCCTGGCGGGTCCAGGCGGGCCAGTCCGGGACCGGCATGACGCCGATGGCGCTCTTGGGCGCGACGGCGTTGGGGTCGTTGGTGTCGTTGAGCAGGTGCCAGTATTCGCAGGCCAGCAGGCGGGTCTGGCGGGCGAGGTTGGCGACGTTGACGTTGTCGGCGGTGTCGGCGGGCGTGTCGCAGCGCTGGCGCGAGTCGTCGGTGGAGGCGAAGGTGATGCCCTTGCCGCCGGCCAGCGTCGCCACCTCGGCGTCGAAGGCGAACTGGCCGGGCAGGTAGTTGCGCCACCCCTTGCCGTTGATCTGGTTGATGCCGTCCGCGAAGGCGACGGTGGGGTCGAAGCCGAGAACCTGTCCAATCTTGGCGGCGTTCTCGCGGCAGGCGCGCCCGATGTCGGCGAAGTCGCCCTGCACGTCCTCACGGTAGTCGTAGAACACGCCCTTGTAGAAGACCCCGACGCCGCCCGTCTGCGAGGACAGGTCCAGCCCGGAGAATAGCAGCACCTCGTCGCGCTGGGGCACCCGCGTGCCGAAGATCTTGCTCTTGAACCGCTCCCATCCGGACGGCTCCTGCCACTCCTCCAGGTGCTGGTCCACGTAGGTGCGCGCGCCCTGCATGCCCAGGAAGTGCGCGCCGCAGGCGACGAACCAAACCGTGCGCTTGGGCGGGTCGGCCTTGTAGGCGCGGGCCAGCTCCAGCAGGGACGCGATCCCGCCCGCCTGCTCGGCCCCCGGCGCCAGCGTCGGCACGACCGACATCGAGTCGTAGTAGGACTCGATCACCACGACCTGCTTCTTGAGAACCGGGTCGGTGCCCTCGATCCGGCCGATCAGGTTGGACGCCGGGTGGGTCTGCCAGGGGTTGTCGCAGGCCAGCGTCACCTGGAACTGCGGCGTGGTCAGGGCCGCCGATTGCAGGGCGGCGGCGTCGGCGCGCGAGACCCAGAAGCGGGGGATGTTGACCGGGATGCCGATGAACTTGGCCTCGGCCTCGCCGCGCATGGTCTGGGTCGGCTCCACGAACAGGATCGCCCGCGCGCCCAGGCGGGCGGCGTTCAGCCACTGCGTCCCGCAGTTGAAGTCCAGCAGGACGACGCTGCCCTCGACGGTCTTGCCGCGGAAGGCGCGCAGGTCGCCGCGCCCGGCGTAGATCAGCGGCCCGGTGACGCCCGCCGTCGGCAGCGTGGACGTGCGGACCAGGTTCGGCCACAGGGGGCGCAGGGCGTAGGATTTGCCGTTGGCCGTGATGCTGGCCCCGCTGTCCACCGGGACGGTGACGTTGAACGTCTCCTCCGTCACGTTGCCCAGGATGGCCTGCATCTGGGCCTTGACATAATCGCGGGCCTGGTCGCCGCCGGGCGTGCCGGCCAGGCGCGAGTAGGCCAGGGTCGGCGCGACGCCGGGCATGGCGGGGAGCGGATAATGGATGCCGGACAGGGCCCGCACCGTCGCCTGGAGGCGGGCTGGCTGGACGCCCGCGGCCAGCGTCTTGTAGTGGCCGGCGGCGTTGGGGTCCACCTTGATGGTGTTGTCGTCCTGCTGGGCGCTCGCCGCCAGGGTCAGCGACAGCAGGGCTGCCAGGGACAGCAGAGCAAGAGAGAGGGAGCGTCGTATCTTCATAGAGCGATGCCTTTCCGAAAGGCTTTCGGCGTGTCCACAGGTGAGTTGTCCCAATAATATCATAATCGCGCAAAAAAGGCAATAGTCCCGTTGCCTCCCGTCGCAAATCAATTTCGGCCCCCTCCGGGCGCCTCCCGCGCCATGACCGCCTTGCTTGACTTGCCGTCCGGCGGCGTGCTATAATCCTGAGCGCGCGCCCCTGATTTTTTGTGAGCCATCTTTCACTAACGGGCGCGATGCGGGGCGGCGGAAAGCGGGTGTCTCTCACCTCCACGAGCACACCACCTATTCTGAGATGTTCCGATGCCCCAAGGAGAACTTGTTCGCATGCAGCCCATCGCGCTCAACGTCGGTTTCTATAACTTTGTCCTGGTGGACAAGGTCATCGCCCTGGTCTCCAGCGACTCCGCGCCGATGCGGCGGCTGGTCCAGGAGTTCCGCAAGAGCGGCCGGCTGATTGACGCCACGCAGGGCCGCAAGACCAAGAGCGTGATCTTCCTGGAGGGCGGGCATCTGGCGACCTCGGCGCTCTCCCAGGAGACGCTCGCCAAGCGGCTGGTCAGCGCGCCGGCCGCCGTCGAGACCGACGACGAAGCCGAGGAGGCCGAGGATTAGCCCCGCCGCCCCGCCGCCCCCCGCGCCCGGCCTGCTGGTCGTGGTCTCCGGCCCCTCCGCGGTCGGCAAGGACACGGTGCTGGACGCCCTGCTGTCCGCCGCCCCGTCGGGTCACCCCCTCCAGAAATGCGTCACCGCCACCACCCGCCCGCCGCGCCCCAAGGAGGGCGGCGGCATGGAGCAGGACGGCGTGGACTACCACTTCGTCAGCCCCGCCCGCTTCAACGCGATGGTGGCGCAGGACGCGCTGCTGGAGTACGCCGAGTACGCCGACAACTACTACGGCACGCCGCGCGACTGGGTGGCCGAGCGGCGGGCGCAGGGCGTGGACGTGATCCTCAAGATCGAGGTGCAGGGCGGCATGATCGTCAAGCAGAAGGCCGCCGACGCCGTGCTGGTCTTCCTGCAGCCGCCCTCTTTGGAGGAGCTGGAGCGCCGCCTGCGCCGCCGGCGCACCGACAGCGACGACCAGATCGCCAAGCGCCTGCTGCACGCGCGCCGGGAGCTGGACTACCGCTCCCACTACGACTACGCCGTCACCAACGACGCCGTCCCCGAGGCCGTGGAGGACATCCGCGCCATCCTGCGCGCCGAGCACTGCCGGATACGGAGGGGCGGCGATGGCTGAAGAGGCCCCCACCCCGGCTCGTTCCTCGCCACCCCTCCCCCTTAGGAAAGGGAGAGGGGCCAGTCGCATCCGGCTGTGCCTCTGGACAAGCGAGGCTGCCTGTCGCCACCGGACCCTCTCCCGCCTGCGGGGGAGGGTCGGCGGCTTGCCGCCGGGGTGGGGGCCGTGATGTCTAAGCGCGTCGTGCTGGGCGTCTCCGCCTCGGTCGCCGCCTACAAGGCCGCCGACCTCGCCAGCCAGTTGGTCAAGTCCGGCGTCGAGGTGTTTCCCGTCATGACGGCGGACGCCGCCCGCTTCGTCCAGCCCGCGACCTTCCGCGCCCTCACGCACCACCCCTGCCCCATTGACGTGTTTGAGGAGCCGTTCCCCGGCGAGATCGCGCACATCTGGCTGGCCCGCCACTGCGACCTGTTCGCCATCGTCCCCGCCTCCATGAACGTCCTCGCCCGCCTGGCGAACGGCCTCGCGGACGATATGCTGACGGCGGCGGCGCTGGCCTGCACCGCCCCGATCCTGCTGGCCCCCGGCATGAACACGGGTATGTGGGACAACCCGGCGACGCAGGCCAACCTCGCCAGGCTGCGTGACTACGGGTACTACTTCATCGAGCCGACGACGGGGCGGCTGGCCTGCCGCACCGAGGGCGTCGGGCGCATGGCCGACGTGCCGACGATCCTTGCCGCCATTCACGAGATGCTGGCCCGGCAGGACAGTTGGCGCGGCGTCCGCGTCCTCGTCACCGCCGGCCCGACCCGCGAGCCGCTGGACCCCGTCCGCTTCCTGTCCAACCGCTCATCGGGCAAGATGGGCTACGCCCTGGCCGAGGCCGCCCGCGCGCGCGGCGCGGCGGTCACGCTGGTCTCCGGCCCCACCGCCCTGCCCCGCCCCGGCGGGCTGGAATTCGTCCCCGTTGAGACCGCCGCCCAGATGCGTGACGCGGTGCTGTCCCGCGCCGCCGAGCAGGACATCCTGATCGCCGCCGCCGCCGTCGCCGACTACGCCCCGGTGGAGGTAGCTGAACAGAAGATAAAGAAGGAAGCCCCCCCCGCCCCCAATTCTGGGGGAGCCGGACAAGAGGAGGTCGGGGGGCTAACTCTTGTCCTCACCGAGACCGACGACATCCTGGCCGAACTGGGCCGCCGCAAGCGCCCCGGCCAGACTCTGATCGGCTTCGCCGCCGAGACAGAGCATCTGCTCGATCACGCCCGGCGCAAGCTGGAGTCGAAAAACCTGGACTGGGTCGTCGCCAACGACGTGACCCAGCCCGGCGCGGGCTTCGACGGGGACACCAACATCGTCACCCTGCTGGGGGCACGTGGGGAGGAAATCTCCCTCCCCCTGCTGACCAAGCGCGAGGCCGCCGAGCGGATTCTGGACGCGGTGACAGCCACGCCGGGGGAACAATCGCCCGGTAGGGCCACGTCCTGAAGGACGAGGCTCAGGAGGCCTTCGGCCAATCGCCCTGCGGACGACCACCGGCGCGGGCCTCTTGTTCTTGCGTCCCCCGGACGCCCGGCGCGCAGCGCCTACCGAGCCTCGCCGTTGACGGCGTGGCCGCTGGCTTCCCTGGCCGCA
>JAFAZD010000352.1 GCA_019239955.1 Armatimonadota bacterium
TGAAGGTCTTGGCGCAGGCCTTGCAGCGGCAGCGGGGCGTACCGGAGCGGTTGGTGCCGAACTTGATGACGTCGGTATCGCCGCAGTGGGGGCAGGAAAGGGCTATCATGCTCCCATCTTCGGAACAACGCGACTAAATCCATAGCCTCAACGAGTATGCCCGCGAGCGCGGAGGTCAGAATGATCTGGCGGCCGCCGCCGCCTCGCCCGGCTTTGCGGCCTACCTGAAACAGATTGACCAGGGGCTGGACCGCGCCGATACCCAGGGCTCCAGCCGGCTGGAGAAGGCCTACCTGGCCGCCCCGTCGAGCCGGGACTTCATCACGGCCTACGAATCGGCGGCGCTGGAGGCGGTGGCGGCCAACCCCGACCTCGTGATGATCTACCCGTCGCCCACCGCCGTCGCCGACCAGGCCGGGGCGGCGCTGATCGCGTCCTGGGTGACGCCCGCCCAGCGGGAGACGTCGCAGGATTTCTTGAAGTTTTTGGCCTCGGACGAGGCGCAGACGGACGGGACTCAGTACGGCTTCCGCCCTGCCGGCACCGGCGGCGCGCAGGCGCTGTCGCGGCGGCTGAGCCCCGCCCAGCGCGCCCAGTTCCAGGCGTCGTACATCTCCACGGAGCTGCCGCCCTACGATGCGCTCAACGAGGCGGCGGCGGTGTGGCACGGGCAGGGGCCATGAAAAAGATCGGCGACGTCAGGGCACAGGTGGAGCGGGAAAAGGAGTCGGTGTCCCGGCGGTTCTGGAAGGCGCTCGGCGAGCAGTTCGGCATCACCCTGCCCGACCCGGAGGATATGGAGGCGCAGGCGGCGGCCCTGGCGGCGGCGGAGATGACGCCGGAGCAGCGCCGCCGGTCCGAACTGGAATTGGAGGCGGCCACGCGCGGCAAGGAGGTGATCGTCCCCGCCGCACCGCCCTCCCGGAATGCCGGCCCGATCGCCGCCGATCCGGTGGACCCTGACGGGACGGTGCATTTCGACCAGGTCTACGCGCAGGCCGGAGTCGCCCCCGCCCGATTCACGGCGGAGCAGGCGCTGGAGCTGCTCCAGGACAGCGGCACGGACGACGTTGCCCGCCGGCAGACCATCAAGGTGATCGCCGCCTTCGGCAAGAACGTCGGGGCCACCCCCGACGAGATCGTGGTGGATGCCACCGACAAGCAGGACGCGCTGCACGCCTTTTTGCAGCGCCGCAGCGACACGCTCGTGGAATTCCAGTCCAGGGCCGACGAGCAGCTCGCGCTTCTGCAAGCGCAGATTGACCGCCTGCACGGCCTCAAGGCGCAGGCCCAGACGCAGCACGACGCCGTGACTGCAGCCTGCCAGGCCGAGATCGCCCGCCTGGAACAAGTCCGCGACTTCTTCCGCCGCGAGGTCCCGGCGCGGTGAACCCTATGCAAGACCCGAAATCGCTCGTCCGCGAGGGGTACGATCGTATTTCCCGCAACTACCGGGGCGACACGTTCGACTTCGAGGCATCCGGCTACAGACAGTTCCTGTCGGAGCTGGAGCCGTTGCTGAAGCCAAGCAGCCGCATTCTGGACCTCGGCTGCGGGTGCGGAGTCCCGATCGCCCGGCATCTGGCTCGGCGGCATGACGTGACGGGGGTGGACATCTCGGAGGTGCAGATCGCGCGGGCGCGGTCGCTCGTGCCGAACGCCCGCTTCCTGCGGGCCGACATGACGGAGGCGGCGTTCCCGGACGGCTCCTTCGAGGCCGTCGTCTCCTTCTACGCCGTCATCCACGTCCCGGTCGGGGAGCAGCCCGCCCTCTTCCGGCGCACCGCCGGCTGGCTGGCAAGCGGAGGACACCTGCTGGTCACGGTCGGCCATCGCGCCTGGACCGGCATGGAGGAGGACTGGCACGGCGCGGCGATGTATTGGAGCCACGCCGACGCGGCCACCTACCGCGCCTGGCTGGAAGAGTGCGGGTTCAGCATCCTGTCGGAGCGCTTCGTCCCGGAAGGGGAGGGCGGCCACACCCTGTTCCTCGCCCAGAAGACTTGAACCACATTTAGGAAGGAAAATTGCTTATGGAAGAGCGAGTTGTATTTGCCGTTAGCCCTCTGGGGCATTCGCAGGATGATTTGCTACGTGTGTTGAAGGCAAGGGCGATTGAGGTCTTGGTGGATGTCCGCACCCCCGCGGAGTGCGCTCCCGGCTTCCAGAAGGCCGAGCTGCGGGCCGCCGTTGAGGACAACGGCATCTCCTATAAATCTCTGGCTCCGCTGCCGGGCATTGACTGGATGGCGGACGGCTCACGCCACTGGCGCGTCGCGCTCCTGTGCAGCGAAGACGACCCGGCGCGGGGTTGCCACCGCTCCTTGATGAGTCAGATGCTGTCGGCGCGCGGCGTGCGCGTCCGCCCCCTCCAGGATCGGATACAGAATGGAACGGCCTCGCAAAAAGGGGTGGAGGTTTTTACCATCGGCGTCACCCGCCACAGCGCCCCCGAATTCTTCGGCGCCTTGAGACAGGCCGGGATCAAGCGTCTGCTCGATGTCCGCCTGAACAATTGGACGCAGCTGGCCGGGTTCACCAAGCGCGACGACCTGCCCTTCTTTTTGGAGGAGCTATGCGCGGCGGAGTACGTGCATGAGCCGTTGCTGGCCCCGACGCGGGAACTGCTGGATGATTACAAGAGACACGGCGGCGACTGGGAACAGTACGAGCAGGATTTCCTGGCGCTGATGGCGGAACGGCAGGTGGAAAAGCAGATCAGTGTCAAATTCTTTGATATTCCAACGGTGCTGCTCTGCTATGAGCCGGAGGCGGACTTCTGCCACCGACGGCTGGTGCTGGAGTATTTGCAGGAGAAGTGGGGCTGCTTGAAAATCACTCATCTCTAACGGCCGGTTTCCAGGGAGGGGAACACAAATGTCACCGCTGCTTCAAAGGCTTGCCACCTTTCTGCCCGGCCCTCACGAGGGGCCGTGCGAAGTCGAAATGATCTGCCTGACCTGGTCCCGCAAGCGCGGGGGCCGGTGCATGGCGGGGCTGCGGACGGACGGCGGGGGCTGGGTGCGTCCCGTCGGGGACACGCCGGATGGGACGCTGCCGGAAAAGCCCGACGCGCGCGTGCTGGACGTCCTGCGCGTCAGCTTGGGCGACGCCTGCCCCAAGCCGCACCAGCCGGAGAACTGGCGGCTGCGCCGGGTCTGGTACAATCCGTGGCACAGGCCCTGGCGTCTGGTCGCCCGGCCCGCGCCGGAGGACATAGTGGCCCGGCTGGAGACTCATCTGAGCGAGGGGCCACTGCTGCTGGGCAGCCGGGGCGACCGGGTGAGCGAGGAGCAGTTTCAGGACACGCCGGCAGAGGAGTCGCTGGCGCTGATTCAGCCGGAAGACCTGCGCTGGCAGATCAGGGCAAATCCTTCCGGCGAGCGGAAGATGCGGGCAGTCTTCTGCTGGAAGGGCGCGCCCTACAACCTGGCCGTCACGGACCCGGTTTGGGCGCAGCGCCTGAGCGACTTGGGGCCGGGGTGCCATCCCCACGCGGCGGTCGGCGATGATGCCGGGAAAACAGTCCTCCTCACCATCAGCCTGGGCGAGCCGTACAACGGCTGCTGCCACAAACTGGTCGCCGCCGTCATCGTCCTGACCGACCGCGCGAGATTTTAGTCCATGAGGCCTTGACATTCCAGATCGTGTTCAAAGATGTCCGCGGCCTGGTGCAGTGTCCGGTCCAGAGACCCGGCCTCTTCTCCGATGGAAATCAATTCGAGGACAAAGCCGGGGAGAATTCCCATCCGCTCCAACGCCGATACGATTGGCTCTCCCGTTTTTATGACTTCCCGTGCCTGCATCACACCGGGGGCCTTGTCAGGCGGCAGGAGGTGAGAGACCGTTTCCAGGGATTGCAGGATCGGGACCCCAGAGATCAGCAGATCGGCGAGCGTCTCGCAGAACAGCAGCAGTGTGACCGTTTGCTGGTAGGGGGTGAAATCCGCCCATTCGCGGGGGCGCGGCCGGCTCGACGGCAGATTCAGAAACAGAGGCTCCTCCTGTCCGGGCCGACGCCGCGCGAGTCGCCATTCTTTCGTCATCAGGTCGGCCAGGCGGCTGAGGGTTTCTTCCAGCACCCCGCCGACCTCCCCGGCTCGAATCAAGTTGATGTGCAGCTTGGAAAAGAGGTCGGGGCGCTCGGACATGGCGTGAGAAAGGGTGTCCCCCTGTTCGATCCTCTCGCGCAGCGCCCGTGCGGCCTCAGCGTAGGGGGGCGCGGCATCCTCCAAGACCAGGAGGGAGCGCACCAGGGAAACGCCTGACGCGACAAGTCTTGAGAATTGGTAGCTGAACAGGGTCAGCGCGAGTGGCTGCGCCAGGTCGGCAGGGACAGTCTTTCTGGTCTCAGTTCGGCTCATGAAAATGGTCCTTTCGTCGTACTTTCTCGGCGTGGGACGGCGTCGTTTTGAAGGGTCAGGCATACCTAGCAGTGTGACACCCTCGTCCCAGAGGAGGCGGCGCAACTGTCTTCGGGCGCGGTGGATGCGCCCCTCCACGGTCGTGACGGCGACGCCGGTGAAGGCTGCTATCTCGGCATAGGACGAACCCTCCCAGGTGTGCATCAGCAGCGCGATCCGATTCGCTTCCGGCAGGGCCGCCAGTGCCTGACGCAGTTCCCGCTGTTTTTCGCGTGTGAGGACTGCCTCCAGTGGGGTGGGGGCCGTGGAGGCCGCCTGAGGCGATGTGTCCGCCAGGGGAGAGAGCGGCCAGTGACGTCGGCGGTGCCAGCTATTGCAGGCGTTGGCCGCGATGGCCCGGAGCCACGGCAGGAACACGCCCGGATCGCTCAACGCGGGCAGGTTCTGCCAGGCGCGGGTGAGGACTTCCTGCACCACGTCTTCCGCCTCCTCCCGGTCGCCGGTCCGCAGGAAGGCCAGCGCCCGCAGCGCGGGACGGCAACGGTGGGCCAGCCGGTCAAAGGCCACCACGTCCCCCCGCTGCGCGCGTCGCACCAAGACGGCTTCCTGTTCCTCCGGCTGATGATCCATGTTTGATAATAAGACGCCCCCGGCGACGAAAACCGACGCTTCTTGGAAACTTTTTTTGATTCCGGCAGGCGATTGCTGGGAGACCGCCGAATGTTACCCCACCTGACTTTTATTTCCCGAAGGGACGTTCATGCTCACCCTGAAAACGCTCGGTCCTTCCCTCGCCGTGCTGATGGTCGGCAGTGCTGCCGTCACGTCGCCGGCTCGCGCCGACCTCAACGGCTTCGCCGATTTCGCCCCGGTGAATGCCGGCGGGCACGGCACGTCCGTCGGCTATAGTGCCGATAAAACCCTCCTGACCCTGACGGACGGCGGGCCGCATGAGGCGGCCAGCGCCTTCGGCTCCGCGCCGCAGCGCATCCGGGCGTTCCGAGCGACGTTCACCTATCAGGCGACTCACCTGGGCGGGCCGAACCCGCCGGGCGGGGGCGACGGCGCGGCATTCGTGGTCCAGAACGACCCGCACGGCGTCCGCGCGCTGGGCAGCGATGGCAATGCCCTGGGCTACGGCGGCGGCGCGGATCAGATCACGCGCAGCGGCGCGCTGCGTCTGAGCATCTTCCCCGACTCCGGTGAGGGCGTCGGCATAGGCGGGGCCAGCGAGCCATACGGGGACACCGGAGGGGTGGACCTCCGCAGCGGGCATCCGATTCAGGTGACGCTGGACTATGACGGCGCGGTATTGACCGAGACGCTCAAAGACCAGACGACCGGCGACGCGGCCACCGAGGAACATGCCCTGGACCTCCCGGCGGCGGTCGGCGGCGACACGGCCCTGGTCGGCTTCACGGGGGCCAGCGGTGACGCCACGGCCGCTCAGGCGGTCAGCGGCTTCGCCTTCACCGTCCTGCCCGACGTGCCGCCGGCCCAGCGCAAGCACATTCACGTCATTGCAAAGACGTACCGGACGCTCGCGGACTACGTTGACCCATTCATCGGCACGGACGGCGGCGGCAACTGCTACCCCGGCGCGGTCGCCCCGTTCGGCATGGTCCAGTTCAGCCCGGATACGGGGACCAACGGCATCGGCTATGGCTACGGCGACCACCAGATCGCCGGCTTCAGCCTGACCCACATGAGCGGCGTCGGCTGCGACGACTACGGCGACGTGTTTTTGACGGCCACCACCGGCCCTGTGCAGACCCAGCCCGCCGATTATCGGTCCCCCTACAGCCACCGGCAGGAGTCGGCCTCGCCCGGCTACTACCAGGTGCGGCTGACCAAGTTCAACGTCAACGCCGAGCTGACCGCGACCCTGCGGGCGGGCGTCGCCCGCTTCACCTTCCCCGCCAACCAGGTGGACAACATCCTGGTCCCGATCAGCCACACCCTCACCCACACCTACGCGGCGCAGGCCCAGGTCGTCGGGGACGACGAGATTGACGGCTCCGTGACCAGCCAGAGCTTCTGCGGCGCGGGCCAGCGCTACAGCGTCTATTTCGCAATGCGCTTTGACCGGCCGTTCGACCAGCACGGCACCTGGACGGGCGCGACGCTGGCCGAGGGCGGCAGGGCGGCGGCGCAGACGGACGACGGGCAGCCGCCCATCGGTGCGTATGTGCGCTACCTGCCGGCGGCCTCAATCTCCCTGACGGGGACGCGGTCCGTGACGGCGCGCATCGGCATCTCGTTCGTGGACATCGCCGGGGCGCGGGAGAATCTGAAGCGCGAGGTCGGCGGCAAGAGCTTTGAGGCCGTCCGAAGGCAGACGGCGCGGGACTGGGAGAAGGAACTCGGCGTCCTGACGACCGACGGCGGGGCGACCGACCAGCGCGTCCGATTCTACACCGCACTTTATCACGCCCTGCTGATGCCCAACGTCTTCAGCGACGCTGACGGGCGCTACATCGGCTTTGACAATCAAATCCACCAAACGCCGAACGGTCATCTTATCTACGCCAACTACTCCGGCTGGGACATCTACCGCACTGAGGTGCCCCTGCTCGCCCTGGTCGCGCCGCAGCGGTTGCAGGACATGTGCCAGAGCATCGCCCTGATGTACCGGCAGGGCGGCTGGATTGACCGCTGGCCGCAGGCCAACACCTACACCAACGTCATGTGCGGCAGCCCCCTCACGACGATGGTTGCCACCGCCTGGAACGCCGGCCTGCGGGACTTCGACATCGCCACGGCCTACGAGGGCATGATGAAAGACGCGACCCAACCCCCGCCGCCGGGCAAGCCCTACGGCGGCGAGTCCAACGTCCATTACATGGATCAGGTCGGCTACATCCCCGACGATAAGGAGGGCTACGGCTCCGTCTCCCAGACCGAGGAGGACTGCATCGCGTACAGCGCCCTGGCCTCCGTCGCCGCCTCGCTGGGCCGCGCCGGGGACGCCGCGTATCTCTCCAAGCGCGCTCTGAACTACCGCAACCTGTTCGACCCGGACACTAAGTTTCTGCGCCCCAGGCTGCTCAACGGCCAGTGGCAGGCCCCGTTCGACCCGGCCCAGGAGCATGGGTACGTGGAAGGCTCCGCCTGGCACTACCGCTGGCTCGCGCCGCAGGACGTGGCGGGCCTGATCCGACTGATGGGCGGCGACGACGCCTTCAACGCGGAGATGGACAAGTTCTTCTCCTACCCCCACCCCGTCTGGGACGACCACTACTATAATCCCTACAATGAGACAGATTTGGAGGCCCCGTTCCTCTACGACTTCTCCGGCGTACCCTGGAAGACCCAGGCTCGCGTCCGCGAGCTGCAGGCGGACGCCTACAAAATCACGCCTGACGGCATCCCCGGCAACGATGACTGCGGTACGATGTCCTCCTGGTATGTGCTATCGGCGATGGGCCTGTACGCCGTGGACGCAGGCCGCCCCTTCTATGAACTGTGCAGCCCGCTCTTCCCGAAAGTGGCCCTGCACCTGAGCCGCCCCTACGCGGGCCGCGCGTTCACCGTCAGCGCCCCCGCCGCGTCGGACGAGAACCAGTACGTCCAGTCCGCGCGCCTGAACAGCGCCGCCCTGCCGCGCTGCTGGGTCCCGACGGACGCCATCACCCAGGGCGGCTCCCTGACCTTCACGCTGGGCGCGTCGCCCAACAAAGACTGGGGCGCGGCGGCGGAGAACCGCCCACCGTCGCTATCGCATTAGGGGCGGGGGCCGCCCCGCCACGAGGAAACAACCCATGCCTTACTATCTCGGACTGGACATCGGCACCAGCGGCGCGAAGGCGCTGCTCATTTCGGCGGAGGGCGCGCCCGTCGCCTCGGACACGCAGGAGTATCCTCTGTCCACGCCCCGGCCTCTCTGGGCCGAGCAGGACCCCGCCGACTGGTGGGAGGGGACGGTCAGGGCGACCCGGAACATCCTGGAAAAATCGGGCATCCGTGCCGAGGAGGTCGCGGGCGTCGGCCTCAGCGGCCAGATGCATGGCTCGGTCTTTTTAGACGGGGAGAACAACGTCCTGCGGCCCGCCCTGCTCTGGTGCGACCAGCGGACACAGGCCCAGTGCGACTGGATCACGGCGCAGGTCGGGCGCGAGAACCTGGTCAAATACATCAGCAATCCCGTCCTGACCGGGTTCACCGCGCCCAAGATCGTCTGGATGCGTGAGCACGAGCCCGACACCTACGCCAAAGTCGCCAAGGTCCTGCTGCCCAAGGATTACATCCGCTACAAATTGACCGGCGTTCACGCGACCGAGGTGTCCGACGCCAGCGGCACGGCGCTCTTTGATGTGGCTCATCGGACGTGGTCGCAGGAGGTGCTGGACGCGGCTCAAATCCCGCGCGCCTGGATGCCGGAGTGCGCCGAGAGCGTGGAGATCACCGGGCGGATCAGCGCCGAGGCGGCGCGAGCGACGGGGTTGGCGGCGGGGACTCCGGTGGCCGGGGGCGGAGGGGATCAGGCGGCGGGGGCGGTCGGCAGCGGCATCGTCGAGACCGGCATCGTCTCCAACATCATCGGCACCAGCGGGGTCGTCTTCGCCTACGCCGACCAGCCGGCGACCGACCCCGATCTGCGCGTCCACACCTTCTGCCACGCCGTCCCCGGCAAGTGGCACCTGATGGGCGTGGTGCTCTCGGCCGGCGGGAGCCTCCGCTGGCTGCGCGACACGTTCTTTGCCGGCCAGCCCTATGATGAATTCGTGCCCGAGGCCGCCGACGTGCCCCCCGGCGCCGAGGGCCTGATCTTCCTGCCCTACCTCACCGGCGAGCGCACCCCCTACCCGGATGCCAACGCGCGCGGGACATTCTTCGGCATGACTCTGCGCCACACGCGCGCCCACTTCACCCGCGCCGTGCTGGAAGGCGTCGCCTTCGCCCTCAACGACACGTTCCAGATTTTTGATGCCCTCGGCATCCCCATGACCGAGGCGCGCACGTCCGGCGGCGGGGCGAAATCTCCCCTCTGGACCCAGATCAACGCCGATGTGACGGCCCGTGAGCATGTCACGCTCACGGTGGACGAAGGCCCGGCCCTGGGCGCGGCGCTGCTCGCCGCCGTCGGCACCGGGGCGTATCCGAGCGTCGCCGACGCCTGCCGCGCCGCCATCCAGCCCGTCGCCCGCGTCGCCCCGCATCCGGACGCGCACCGAGCCTACGGGCGTTACCACGCGATCTATCGCGCTCTCTATCCGGCTCTCAGGGCGCAGTTCGCCGCCGTCTCGGAGGCGGCGGTCCTGCCCCAGAAATGAGGGAAGGCCGGGGACTTGTTCCCCGGCCTCCCCAAAACGGCCCATTAGACGCCGCGCTGGTCCGACTGGCGCAGCAGGCGTTGCGCCTTGCGCCACTCCCCTCGGATGTCGCGCATGACCTGCTCACGCTGGCGTCGTAGGTCGCGCAATCGCAGGTCGAGCGCCTTGTACGCCTGGCACGCTTCGCGTACCGCCGCCACGTCCTCCGACTTGACATAGGCCTTGTGGACGCGCACGCCCTCGCGCCAGACGCGGTAGTAGTACGGCCCGTGCGGCGATCCCGTCTGGCAGCGACAGCCTGACTTGTTGCAGCGGATGTATTGTGTGCATACCTCGCCTTTGAGCGGGATGGAGGGTGGCGCATGTCGCGGCACGCTTGCCTGGGGGGCAGGCAGCGGCGCGGCATGGGGAGTAGCTTGGCCCAAAGAAGTGATCCTCTCTAGCCGAATCACGGCGGCAACTGAGTGCTTTCCCCAGTTTACCCATTCTGGCGAGAAAATCATCGTCAGCCACGCAAAGAAAGGACCGCCCTGTGCCCCGCTCCTTTGGCGAGCCGTTGACCCGGCTGCGTGCCGTGCGGATTCAAGACAACGGAGATCCGCTCGTGGACCCGTGCGGCCTGTCCCCGCGAATCCACTTCGCGCAGAAGCACCCGAAATTCGAGGACATGCCCCGGACGCCCAGCGTCCGCCGCCGCGTCGCCGAGATGCTGGCGCAGGCCGCCGAGTCACTGCCGGACGGCGTAGACCTCCAGATCATTGAGGGCTTCCGCCCGCTGGCCCAGCAGCGGTTCATGTACGAGTCTCTGAGACAGGAGTTCGCCGCGCGCCACCCGGAGTGGGGCCGGGCGACCCTGAACCGGATGACCAACCTCATGTCCGCCCCGCCCGACGATCCCTGCCCGCCCCCGCATACCACTGGCGGCGCGGCGGACCTGTGCCTGATCCACGTGCCCTCTGACGAGCCTCTAGACATGACCTCTCCCCTTGCCTGGGACGAGACCAGCGCCCCGACTCAGGTGCCCGGCCTCTCCCCCGAAGCCCAGGCCAACCGCCGCCTCTTGATTGACACTCTTGAAGCCGCCGGCTTGACCAACTACGCCGGGGAGTGGTGGCACTGGTCCTACGGCGACTCCGGCTGGGCCTTGCGCGTCAATGCGCCCTATGCGTTCTATGACCGCTTGCCGGAATGATGTGTAAAAAATGTGTAACTTCTATGTAAGATCGGGTATAATCAAGGCATTACAGAATGAAATAGCCCAGCAGAGGCTATATGTGCGAGAATATGACCTCCGACGGAAGGAGAGTAGCGGTGAACACGTTATCACGCGAAAGGGATTCACCAACGTCACCTCAGCCGATACCTGACACTGAACGCGGTGCGGTTCAGTCCCAAGCGTCAGAGAAAATCCGGGTCAGCCTGGACATCTCCCCAGAACTTTACTCCAAGTTGCAGTCGTTGGCCCGCGACATTCATGGAACCAAGAGCGATGTTCTGCGGAAATCGCTCGCCCTCATGGATGTCGCCGTGCAGGCGAAAAAGAGCGGAAAGAAAATTGGGATTGCCGATAGAAGCGATCAACTCACGACCGAGATCATCGGTTTTGAGTATTGACAGGCGTTGACAGGTGTGATCATGTTGGACCCCAGGATGGAGTCTCTTCATGTCCGAGCAACTCAAACAGAATCAACCACGGGCGCAGAGCGAAGAGCCTGCCGTCATCGACCTGGAAGCCGTTGAAGCGGACCCGGCTTATCGTAGCCTCACGGAAGCCACCGTCAAGATCGAAACTCCCGAAGCCAGGAAATCGCGCGAAAGGCGAGAAGAAGCGAAGGAGGCCCACGAGCGCCGGATGGATTTGATCCGGCTCACATTCGCCGGGCTGCTGATGCTCGGCTTCTTCGGGCTGGGCGTTTACCTATTCGCGGTGAAGACAGGGGCGACGGAGGCGCAGAAGCTCTACGCCAGCACGGTGCTGACGGCGATTGCCAGCGGTGGGGCCGGATATGCCTTCGGCAAAAAAGAAGGCAAGTCTGACAAAGATTGACTGAGGGCCAGGAGTTTCCTGGCTTTTCTTTTTCGCCAACTGGGTATATAAAATACGGGAGCCGCGCGGCGTGTATTTGGCAGGCGGCCCCGCCTGTTGCTGAGGAGGCACACCATGAAGTTTTTTGTTGATACCGCCAACCTGGAAGAAGTCAAGAAGGCCCACAAGTGGGGCATCCTGGACGGGGTGACGACCAACCCGTCGCTGATCGCCAAGGAGGGAGTCCCGTACAAACAGCGCGTGCTGGAGATATGCGACGTGGTCGGCCCCGGCAAGGCCGTCTCCGCCGAGTGCGTCGAGGCCGACTTCGACAAGATGCTGGCCGAGGCGCAGGACATCGCCTCGTGGCACGAGAACATCTACGTCAAGGTCCCCATGACCCCGGCGGGCATGGAGGTCATCACCCGCCTGGCCCCCAAGGGGGTCCGGTTCAACTGCACCCTGATCTTCTCGCTCCCGCAGGCGCTGATCGCCTGTAAGGCCGGCGCGAGCTTTATCTCCTTCTTCGTGGGTCGCGTGGACGACATGGGCAGCGCCGAGGCGATGCAGAACATCGTGGACGCCGTGAACATGGTCAAAACCTACGACTTCCCGCAGAAGCCGGAGATTCTGGTCGCCTCCATCCGGGGGCCGTTGCAAATCGTGGAGAGCATCCGCGCCGGCGCCCAGATCGCCACCGTCCCCTACAAGACCCTGGAGATGCTGTTCCACCACCCGCTGACCGACATCGGCATCCAGCGCTTCACCGAGGACTACGAGAAGGCGCTGGCCGCCCTGAACAGCAAGAACGGCGCATCGGGCAATGGCGCGTCCGGCAACGGCGCTTCGCCCAAAGACGCCGGACAGTCCATCGAAGAAAAGGCCAAGGTCGGCTGACGGCCTTCCCCGCAGGCCCCGCGCAACGCGCGGGGCCTTTTTTGTCCTCCAAAATCCCCGCCCTTCTGCCGATACTGAACAGCAACCACCCAATCAAGGAGGTCGTGATGCCTCTGGACATCATGCCGGCTCCCGCCTCCGCGCCGGGCGTCGCGGCGCCCGGCTTGGCGGAGCCAACGCCCGGCGCGCCCGCCATGGGCGTCGTCTTGCCCCTGTTCAGCCTGCTGCTGGCGCAGTCGTTCGGGCAGGTCAATGCCCAGCCCGGGGCCACCAGCCCGATGGGACAGGCCGCTGTGAAGGCCGCCGCACCGCCATCTGCCGTGCCGCCGGCCGTGAAAGATAAAGACAAGCAGAGACAGAAGGATCAGTCGCCCGCGCCGGCCGTCCCTGCGCTCTCTGCACAGAGCCTGCCCTGGACGCCCGCGCCGCCACCTCCGGTGGCACGGGCCGACGCCCCGCCGCCGAAGACGGCCGCAGACGCAGGCAGTGTGACTATCTCAGGAAAAGCGATGGACACCGTTCCGGTCACCGGCGGTGAGTTGCTTTCCCCCACACAAGTTCAGACCATTGTTCCGGCCGAGACGGACGCGGCTGCCCCCGCCGCCCCGGGCGCGACCCTGTCGGAAGCCACGGGAATGGTCGTTCCGGCCGAGACGGACTCGATTGGCCCATCGGAGATCGATGTGGTTGTCCCCTCGGAACCCGCCCAGGGCGACGTTCCAGCCCTGCCGCGCGCCCCGCTGGTTCCGGCCGTCGCGGCGGCGCCCTCGCGGGCGGTGACCGTCCCCGCCGACGCCCGCGCGCAGCCTTCCCTGACTCCGCCTGCGGAAACAGCGGCGACTCCCGCCCCGGCCGTGCCGACCGGAGCGCCGTCCGCCGCGCCGGAGCAAGCCGCCGCGGCACCGGCCCCGCTATCCGGCCTGTCCCCTGTGGGCCAACCCGCTGTGATGCCGCCTACCTCTCCTACGGGTCCTACGGGCGGTGCATTTTCGCCCGTGGCGGCCCCGGCTGCCGCGTCGCCACCGACGCCTGCCAAGCCGTCGGGCCTTCAGAACGGCGCCCCGCCTGCCGATAATGACGCCGGTAAGAATACAGATCGCAAAGCGATCGGGAGCGGGCGCAAGCCGTCGGCGGTCGCGGAGCCGGTTCAGGCGTCTCTCAAAGGGCCCATGCGGATGGCCGCGGCCAATGCCGCACCGGAACGCGCGGCGGCGAAGGACGATCTGGCTCCCGGCAAGGGACATCAGATGGGCGTGGAAGGGACTCCCGCGCCGTCACCGGCGGCGTCCCCCATACCGACGCAGGACCGGACGCCGATGCCGCCGGCAGACCGGACGCAGATGCTGCAGCAGATCACACATGGCATGGAGACGATGGCCGTCCGAACCGGCGGCGATGGCTCACAGCGGGTGACTGTGCAGCTTCATCCCAGGGACTGGGGGAATCTCAACGTCTCCGTCACCATGACGCCCACTACCGGGCCGGACGGCAAAGCGTCCACGCAGGTGGTCGCCCAGATCGTCGCCGAGCACCCGGCCGTCAAGGCCGCCCTGGAGATGGGCCAGGCCGATCTGAGCCATGCCCTGCGAGACGCCGGGCTGATTCTGGACAAGCTCACCATCACCGTGCAGGCCCCGGCCGCCGGGGCGCAGACGAGCGCCGGGGACAGTCGTGGCCACGACGCCCGCCGTGAAGGGTGGGGGACGCCCCAGACGAGCCTCACCGGGACGAGCGCGCAGGGCGGCGCGGCCTCCGGCGGCAACAGCCCGTCGCCGTTCGCCGCCTTCGCCCAGGGCCAGCCGGACCGCCGACCCCAGCCGCCGTCTTACGCTGTGATGGCGCAGGCGACTGACTCAGATGTGGAAGACACGCCCGTTCTGACCGCCTCCGTCACCGGCCGAGTGGACATCCACGCTTAAGGAGAAACCTATGTCCGTTCAGTACATCAACTCTTCCGGCACCGCCGCGAACGTGAACGCGGATGGCACGGTGAGTTCGGCCAACAAAGATGTCACCCAGAATGAGTTCCTGCAGCTGCTCGTCACCGAGATGCAGAACCAGGACCCGACCCAGCCGACGGATGAGACACAGACACTGTCGCAGCTCGCGCAGTTCTCGTCGCTGGAGCAGATGACGAACCTGAATCAGACCATGACCCAGAACAACACCTACAGCCAGATCGCTCAGAGCGCCGCGCTGATCGGCAAGACCGTCACCACATCCGGCGACAGCACGACGTCCGGCGTTACCGGCGTCGTCAGCGCCGTTGCGATCAATGGGGGCAAGACCTATCTGGAAATCGGCGGCCAGAGCGTGGATGCGTCCACGGTGACTCAGATTCAATAATACGACCATGAACCCCGTTGATCTGGAAAACCGCATACTGGGGGCGCCGCCCGCCGCGCGGCCGGCAGCCCAGGCTGTCAGACCGGCCGGCGCCAGCTTCGGGCAGGTCCTGCAGGACCAGATGGCCGCACAGGCCGCCCGCGCCGGAGTGAAATTCTCCGGACATGCCCAGGCGCGGCTTGCCTCCCGCCAGATCACGCTCTCCGGTGAGGACGTTTCCCGGATCGGGGAGGCCATGACCCGCGCGGCCGCCAAAGGAGCGCGCGAGTCGCTCGTGCTGATGGACAAGGCGGCCCTGGTCGTCTCCGTCCCCAACCGCACCGTCATCACCGCCGTGGATAAGGCGGCGCTCAAGGAAAACATCTTCACCAACATAGACAGCGCGATGATCTTGTAACTCTGTACGGGCGACCCGGCGGGTCGCCCCTACGCAGACGCACGGCGGGACCTCTTCCGAGGACGCCGTCAGACCTCGCCCGGCGCGACAGACTGCGCGCCGAGGCCCCTCTCGGAAAGGAATCAAGAGAAATGCTACAGGCAATGTTCAACGGCGTCTCCGCCGTCGAGGCCAACCAGCAAGACATGGACGTGATCGGCAACAACATCGCCAACGTCAACACGACCGCCTACAAGGCGGGCCGCGTCACCTTCCAGGATCAACTCTCGCAGACGCTGCAGGGCGCCTCCGCCGGCAACGGCGTCGTCGGCGGGACCAACCCCGTCCAGGTCGGCCTGGGCGTTCGGATCGGCGCCATCGACACCGTCATGGCGCAGGGCGGCCTGCAAAGCTCGTCCAGCCCCACCGACATGGCGATACAGGGCAACGGCTACTTCATGCTGGGCAGCGGTTCCGGCATCAGCTACACCCGTGATGGCTCCTTTTCCATTGACAACAGCGGCAATCTGGTGAACGCCGGTGGCTCCTATGTGCTCGGCTGGTTGGCGGACCAGAATGGGAATATTGATGCGTCCAAAGAGATCAGTCCCGCCTCGCACCTGACCGTCCCGGTGGGCGGGCTGGAGGCGACCGCGGCGACGACCAAGGCCGCGTTCGGCGGCAACCTGAGTTCCGACGCGGCCCCCGGCGACCCCGCCTACACCCGCTCCATCAAGGTCTACGATAGTCTCGGCAAGGCGCAGACGGTGTCATTGTCCTTCACGCGCGACACGCCGCCGTCCGCGGCGACGGACACGGCGACGACGGGAGGCTCCCTCGCGGCGGGCAGCTATTCCGTCGGCTACTCCTATGTGAACGCGAGCGGCGAGACCGAGATGTCGCCGGTGCAGACCGTCTCCGTGGACGGCACGACCACCAATGCCATCACGGTGGATGCGGGTACGCTGCCGGCCGGCGCGACCAACATCAAGGTCTATGTCGGCACCAGCCAGTCCTCCATGGCGCTGGCCGGAACGAGCGCCAACAACTCCGGCTCCTTCACGGTGAATGCCCTGCCCGCAGTCGGGGCGGCCACCCCACGCGCCAGCTCCTGGAGCTGGAGCGCCACCATCCCCG
>JAFAZD010000131.1 GCA_019239955.1 Armatimonadota bacterium
CCGGCGTCCCACTGGGCGTCCGGGCGCAGGCCCCGCCGCCCCTCGCACCCCCGCCTCCCCCGCCCCCGCCGCCGGACTTCCCCGCCCCCGACGGCGGCTCCGTCCAGGTCGCGCCCACCACGCCGGACACGCCTAACCCGCCGACACCCGAAACGCCGACGCCCAACCCGCCGGCTCCGAACCCACCCACGCCTACCACCGCTGGCGTGACCCTGCGCTACAAGTTCACGCCGGGCCGCGTACTCCGCTACCGGCTCACGACGGACACCAATGGGACGATCCAGATGGGCCCCTCCGGCACGGGGATGCCGCTCAAGCAGCACATGACCATGACTTTGACTCAGACGGTCAAGGACGTGCGCGCCTCCGACGGCGCGGCCACGGTGGTGGCGCAGCTCGGCTCCGTCAGCATGACCGTGAACGGACGCCCGATCATGCTGCCCGCCCAGGACCAGGAGCAGATCAACAAGCCCATGACGGCGGTGGTGACGCCGACCGGTCAGGTCCTGTCGGTCCAGACGCCCTCTGGCACGCTCTCGGGTCCCGCCGCCCTGGGCTTCAACCCGATGGATCTCCAGAAGATCGGCGCGCTGCCCGAAAAGCCGGTCAACACCGGCGACACCTGGCCCGGCAAGTACGAGGCCCCCGGCGGCGTCTTGAACATCTACACCAAGTCCACCCTGAGCAGTCTGGCAGGCACGGCCCCCAACACCATCGCCACCATCGCTCAGAAACTCTACCTCCAGTTCCAGCCTAAGGCCTTCTATGGCAAGACGGCGACCGGGAAGACCATGGCGAGCCGGACGGCCACGGGGGCCGCGCCCGTGGCCAAGATCAACGGTCTCATCACCGGCACCGGGACGCAGAAGTTTGACGTGGACGCCGGCGTCATCAACAGCCAGACCAACGCGCTGCAACTGAAGATGACGATCACGCCCCCCAAAACCGCACAGGCCGGCGCGCCCCCCCCCGTCAAGGCCAACTTCCAGATCACCAGCGACATGGAGCGCGTCACCGACAGCGGGACGATAGCCCCTGCGGCCCCCAATGCCGGGGGAGCCGGAACTGCGCCCGCCGCCCCCACGAACGAGCCGCCGACGGGGCAACTGCAATGAGAAGACCCGCCGCAGGAGGACCCACCCCCTTGCTCCCTCGTTCCTCGGTCGCAGGGCCCTCCCGAAGCGGGAGGGTTAAGAGGATGGCCCCCCCGCCCCACCCCAATAAAGCCTTCAATCCTGGGGGAGCCAGAGGGGAGGCCCTGCGGGGTAGAGAAGGCCTTTCCGAATCCTCCCGTTGCGGGAGGACCCTGTGAGCGTAGTGAACAAGGTGGTGGGTCGCCAGATCTAGCTTTCCCGCTCCACGACGTAACCGGCCAGGGCGCGCAACGGATCGGCTTGATGGTGGAAGCCAGCGAGGGCGGCGACGGCGGCCTCGGAGGCGTTGCGGGCCAGGGCGCGCGAGGCCGGGACGCCCAGCACCTTGGGATAGGTCGCCTTGTCCTGCTTTAAGTCGCTGCCCAGCGGCTTGCCGAGTTTGGCGGCGTCGCCCTCCAGGTCCAGGATGTCGTCGGTGATCTGGAAGGCGAGGCCGACCTGACGCCCGTACTCGCGCAGGGCCGCCTCCTGGGCGACGCTCGCCCCGCACAGCCGCGCCCCGGCCAGCAGCGACGCCAGCAGGAGCGCCCCCGTCTTGCGCGCGTGGATGGAGGCCACCGTCGGCTCGTCCAGATCATCGCGCCCCTCGCACTCGATGTCCGAGACCTGCCCCCCCACCATGCCGCGCGTCCCGGACGCCCGCGCCACCATTGTCAGCGCGTCCAGCACCCGATCCGCCGGCAGGAACAGGCGGCACTCGGCAATCAACTCAAACGCCAGCGCCAGCAGCGCGTCTCCCGCCAGGATCGCCATCGCCTCGCCGTAGACCACGTGGTTGGTCGGGTTGCCCCGGCGCAGGTCGTCGTCGTCAATCGCCGGCAGGTCGTCGTGGATCAGGGAGAACGTGTGGATGCACTCGACCGCGCAGGCCAGGGGAAGGACGTGATGCGGCTCGCCGCCGACCGCCTCGGCGCCCGCCAGCGCCAGGATGGGCCGGAGCCGCTTGCCGCCGCAGAACAGCGAGTAGCGCATGGCCTCATGCAGACGGGGCGGCGGCTGCGACGCGGGCGGCAGATAGACGTCCAGCGCCTCGTCTACCAGCTGCCGTCGCTCACGCAGGTAGGCGGCAAGGTCGAAGGTCATACCCCCCCGGCCCCCAATCCTGGGGGAGTCAGGGAAGATGGGGCATGTCCGGCTCCCCCAGGATTGGGGCCGGCGGGGACCTTCTGCGCCGCCGTCAGCGTGTTGCGCAACAGCATCGCAATGGTCATCGGCCCCACCCCGCCGGGCACGGGCGTGAAGGCCGAGGCGACGCGGGCCACGCCGTCAAACTCTACGTCGCCGACATCCTTGTCCCGGCCCGGCACACGGTTGTAGCCGGCGTCCAGCACGACCGCGCCCGGCTTGATCATGTCGCCGGTAATCATCTCCGCCTTGCCGACGCAGGCGCACAGGATATCCGCCTGCCGCGTAATCTCCGCCAGGTTCGGGGTGCGCGAGTGGCAGATGGTCACGGTCGCGTGCTCCGCCAGCAGCAGCAGTGCCAGCGGCTTGCCGAGAATCACGCTGCGCCCGACCACGACGGCATGTTTTCCCCTGATGGGCAGGTCATAGCGCCTCATCAGTTCGATCATGCCGGCGGGGGTGCAGGACTGAAACGAGTCCAGCCCCGCCACCAATCGGCCCAGCGAGATCGGCGCGATGCCGTCCACGTCCTTCGCCGGATCCAGCTGAGATAGGATCGCCGGCTCGTCCATGTGCTTCGGCAGCGGGTGCTGGATCAGGATTCCATGGACCGATGGGTCCGCGTTCAGCCCCGCCAGGCAGTCCTCCACCTCCGCCTGCGACGCATTGTTGTCGAACGGGTACGTCCGCGACCCGATGCCCGCGCGGGCGCAGGCCCGCGCCTTCATCTGCACGTAGGTTTGCGACGCCGGATCGTCCCCGGCGAGAATGGCCGCCAGCACCGGAACCACGCCCGTCGCCTCGGTCAGTTTTTTCGTCTCGGCGGCCACTTCCGCGCGAATCACCTTCGCCGTCGCCGCACCGTCAAGGATAATGGGTGAGTTCATGCTTACGCTTTGCCTGTCTGGTGCGTCTGTCAGGCACCACTAGCATACCAAAATCGCCCCGTTCAGCAAGGTCAAGAATGCCCATGAGAAGGTGGGGGTGGCTCTATATGAAAAGGCGAGTAAGGCCTTATTTCGCTGTTCGGCTTCCAGAGGCAGCGGAACCCGCCGAACGGACTGCCATACCCCACGGATCGTGCGGCTCCCTCCACGACACGTGAACCGGCCGACCTAGTCTGCTCCCCCCCGGACAGAACGCCCTGCCGAGTGCCAGGGGCCATGCCCGTACTGGGTGAAGACCGGCGGAACCCGGTGCTGGATCGGCTCTCCGCCGGGGCCTGTGAAGTCGGAGACCGGCTCGAAGTACCGGTTCCAGCACCACTCGTCGGCGTTGCCCAACATGTCCAGGCAACCATAGGGGCTAGCACCCTGGGGAAACGCATCTACGTGCGTCAGCGGCGGCGCAACAGCATCCTTCCAGATGATCCGCTCGTACTGCTCCTCGGTCGGGCAGTTGCAGTAAGGCGTGCCATCCGCGTCCCACCCCCACGGGAAGGGCCGACCGTCAGTGCCTCGCCTCGTATTTCTTGAGCCAGTCGCGCCCGATGGCCCGGCTGCGTAGGGGTGGCACGTGCCCCGTGTCCTCCAGGAAGCGCTTGTATTGCCGGAACGTGACCGGAGTGCGGTCAAGCCAGAACTCGGGTACATAGAGAGTAACCGCCGGGGGCAGTTCATACCGCCGCCTGGCCTCCTCGTCGCCGGAGAAGCCGAACAGGAAGTCGCCCGCCGGCACATGCACCATGTCCGAGAGGTCCACTCCCCCTCCAAGCATCTGTGTGCCCATCTTCGCTTCCCAACTTCAGATTGTCCAGCAGATTCAGACCACCGCGAACAATCCAAGCCTCATCCGGGAGAATGCTCATACCGTCAGTGGAATAGGGCCGAAGGCGGGAATGGCTTGGTCTTCGGCGTCGGTGATGTTGCAGTAGGGATTGAGGCCCCAGCCGTACCAGAGGTGCAGGTCGGGCGGCAGCGGGGCGTCCCAGCCGTTGACGTGCAGCAGGGCGGAGTCGCCGTCCAGCGTGGTCTTGTAGAGGCGCGGGATTTCGTTCCCCCGCGGGTCGCGCAGCGAGAAGCCGGCGGGGCGGCCGGGGGCGCACAGGCCGCCGCGCACGTTCTCAAACGTCACCCGCAGGCGCGCGCCGCCTTCCTCCACGGTGACTCCGGCGAAGTCCGGCGCGGGATGGCCGGCGGCGACGGCGGCCAGCCGCCGCCCCAGGCGCTTGAGCCCCTGCACGCCGATGTGGATCGGGTCGTCCAATTCCAGGTCAATCGCCGTGACCAGGCCGATGTTCGGCTGCGTCTGCGCCCACGTCCGCTGCGCCTCACGGATGCCGTTCCAGCCCGCGACCCCGTCCGGGGTCGGGTCGGTGGCGAAGCAGCCGATCTGGACCAGGTAGAACGGCAGATCAGGCTGCCCGAAGTCGCTCCGAAAGGCGTTGACCAGGGCTGTCATGCGGTCCGGGTAGAGGGCGACGCCGCCGGGGTAGGCGTCCGACTCGCCCTGATACCATAAAATCCCTTTGACCTTGCCGCCGACGCCCTGGACGCGCTCATAAGTCGCCCCGTACAGGGAGTTGCCGCCCTCGCCCCTCAGCTGCGGGCTCCACTGCTCCATGGAGGTGCCGCCGTGGGCGCTGGGGATCAGGCCGACCGGCACGCCGGTTTGGGCATGGTAGGCCTTGCCGAAGGCCAGGCCCAGCCCCGCGCCCTTGTTGCGGTGCGGGTCGCGGGGGTCCGGCTGGTCGGGCAGGGCGTCGCGGCCCCAGAGTTTGTGATGCACGAAGCGCGGGGACTCGCCGAGCCAGTGCAGCGGCTCCTCGGCGATGCTCCACTCCTCGCGCGACTGGTAGGAATGCACGAATGGCGAGGGCGTCTCCACGTCCGCCAGGTCGCCGACGCCCTCCATGTTGCTCTGCCCGGCCAGCACCCACAGGTCGCCGACCAGTACCTCCTGCGCGCCGCCGACCTCGTAGGGACCGCCGACGGGCAGATCCTTGACATCGCCGCTGGCGAGCGGCACGCGCGCCCGGTCATCCGCCTCGCGCTGAAACACCTGATAATTCTGGATCGTCATCGTTCTCCTTCGTCCCGCCGGGACTGGAACGAGGGGACGTCCAGCCGCATGCGTATCTCATCCGGGCCGGGCGTATAGCCCGTCCGCTCGGCGACATCCCGGAAGGCCGCGCCGGGTCCGTCAGTCGCCTGGAAGCCAAGCCGCTCGTACAGCGCCCGCCCCGGCCCATCGCCGGCCGTCCAGAGTTCCACCGTCTTGACGCCCCGGGCCGCGCCGTGATCCACCAGCGCACGCACCAGCCACGTTCCGATGCCGCGCCGCCGTTGGTCCGCGCGCACGTACATGCGCCGCAGTTCCAGGGTGTTCCCGATGTCCTGGCCGCCGACGTATCCCACCGGCACTCCCTCCGCCCAGGCCAGCCAGAACCCGCCGGCCCCGCTCAGGTAGACCTCCTCCATCCGGTGAATGTCCCACTCCGGGCCGTCACGCCCGACATGGGCAGGCCGCTCCGGGATCGCCTCCGGGTCAAGGACGACGCCGTGTTCCGCCAGTTGGGCCAGGCGCACCTGCCAGAGCGGACGCCAGAACCCAAATTCGAACGGGCAGACGACGATGCCGGCCCCGGCTGACGGCTCGCTCATGCCCCTCCCGTCCCGCCGGCGTCCTCCCGTGGGAAGTTGAGGTGCATCCGGCTCGCCGTCGGCGCGTCCTGCCCCTTATACTTGCTGCCCAGTTCGGGATGACCATAAGGCCGATCAGCAGGGGTGCTGAGTTGAAAGAACGAGATCTGTCCGACCTTCATGCCGGGGTACAGCCGGATCGGCAGGTTGGCGACGTTGGAAAGTTCCAGCGTGATGTGCCCGTCGAAAGCCGGGTCAATGTACCCAGCGGTGGCGTGGACGATCAGGCCCAGCCTCCCTAAACTTCTCTTGCCTTCTAAGCG
>JAFAZD010000199.1 GCA_019239955.1 Armatimonadota bacterium
GGCGGCGGTCACGCGCGGCAGGCGATTCATCTCCGCCCAGCCCTCGCTCAGTGCCGCCCGATCCATGCGCGCGGTCCGCGTCCCGTCCACGCCGAATTGGCCGTTCATGTCGGTGGCCCCGGCGATCTCCTGCTGCGTTGTCTCTTGCATCCGCTTCTCTTCCACCTGACTCATCGTTCGCCTGTTTGGTCCGCATCCCTCAGCCGCTCGTCGAGCGCGACGACATCGGTGCCGGCGATCTGGTCATGCCAGGACCGGCGGTCCCTGTCCCAGAGAATGGCCCAGAAGCCCAGCCCCAGGGGGATGGTGGACAGCAGGGCGGCCAGCGCGCGCACGGCGGCCTCGCGCGGGGTGACGGAGACGCCGTCCCGGCGCAGCACCATCAGGCCCATCACCTGCTTGCCGGGGGTGTGGCCGGCAGCGGCGACGCTCAATACATTATAACCCAGAATCAGCAGCACCGCCAGGGTCCAGTAGAGGGCGAATGCGCCCGGCGTCTGCCGGCGCGCCTCCGCCGAGAGGGGCACATGGCCGTTGTCGAAAACCCAGAACGCGCAGGCGAGCAGGGTCAGGACCGCGATCAGGATCGCGGCGTCGATCAGTGCCGCCATCAGTCGCACCCCGAAGCCGGCGTGGACGGCCTGGTCGGGCCGGATCAGGGGCACCTCGCGCAGCTGGGCCTCCGCCTCCGCCTCGACCCGGTCCGCGTTCTCGGCGACATCCGCTCGGTTTTCGGCGGCATCCGCCGGGTTTTCGGCGGCGTCCGCCGGGTTTTCATCCGCCATGATAGCCCCTACGCCGGACTTTCTTCGGCCTCCGCCTCTTCCTCTTCCGCCTCGGCCGCGGCGCGCGGCTCGAAGCGGTAGGTCAGGCCGCCCAGGGTGATCTCATCGCCCGCCTGGAGCACGACCGGCTCGTTGGGGTTGAGGCGCTGCCCGTTCAAGAAGGTGCCGTTGGTGCTGCCCAGGTCCGTCAGGCGGAACACATCATCCTCGGCGATGATCTGCGCGTGAGTGCCGGAGATGTATGGGTCGTCGCGCAGGACCACGTTGTTTTCCGAGCGGCGGCCGAAGGTGGTGACGCCCGGCACCAGCGGGTCCTCGCGCACCGGAGCGCCGTTGCGTGAGCCGATCAGCCGTGCGCGGGCGTCGCGCACGATGTCCAGGATGCTGAGGCTGGCCGGCGGCGCGACGGGATCGGGCGTCCCCGCCGCCTCTGATTCCGGGGGAGCCGCAGAGGGTGCGGCGGCAATTTTCTCCCCCAGGTCCGGGGGCCGGGAGGCCTCTTCCGGCTCCAGTTCCGGCAGGCGCAGGACCAGGGTGACACTGCCGAAGCGGAGCGTGTCGCCCTCGCCCACGGGCTTGCGGACGCGCGCCGACACCGGCGCCTCATTGACGCGGGTGCCGTTGGTGCTGCCCAGATCCTCCACGTAGACACGCCCATCGTCGGCGATCTCCACCTGGGCGTGCTGGCGCGAGACGGTCTTGTCGGTCAGCAGCACGTCGGCCGCCTCGCGCCCGACGCTGTTGACGCCGGCGTGCAGCCGGTGCGCGCGCCCCTCCTGGCCCTCCAGCCGGGCCACCCGCGTGATGTCCAGGCTCCCAGCGAGGGGAACGAAGCCTTCCGGCGGCATCGCGGCCAGCAGGAAGCCGCACTCCGGGCAGAACGTCTCCTCCAGAGGGAGGCGCGCGCTGAGGACGGGGCACTGGGCGCCGGCGTTCATCGGGCAGTGGCGCGCGGCCTCGCCGCCCGCGTCGTCCCCGGCCTGGAGGCGCGTGTCCGCCTCGGACCCGGCGACGGCGAAGGTCTGGCCGAAGTTGGCCTTGTCGTACTCCATGCGCCGCACCGGGGTCGAGAGCACCTCGTAGGCCTCCTTCAGCTCCACGAAGACTTCTTTGTTCCAGAGGTTTTCCTGGACCAGCCGCCGGTAAGACTCGCGGATCACGCTGATGTCGCTGCCGACCGGCACTTCCAGAATGGCGTAGTAGTTTTTCATGATCAAGAACTTCCCCCGGCCCCTCCCTTTGCGAAGGGGAGGTTGGGAGGGGTCTCCCGGCGAGCGGGGTTATCTTGTCTTCCCCTGGTCCAGCGCATAGATCGTGCCGATCAGGGTCTTCTCGACCGAGCCTCCGCCCTGGATGTCCTGGATCGCCTGGGTGATCTGCTGGGCCTGGGCGAGACGCCCCTGGTCCAGCATCAGGGTCTTGGTTCGATTCAGCTCCTGCATCGCCTGTGTCACGTCCATCCGCTGCGTGCGCATGTTCAGCATGGTCTTGTCCAGGGCGCGGGCGGCCCGGGCGATCTCCACCTGGGCCTGCACACGGGCGTTGACCCCGGCGGCGACGGCGCTGCGGTCGGTGGTGAAATCCATCACGGCATCGGCGGTAAGCCTCTCCAGGCGGCCCGTCGCCGCGTCATCATAGACCAGCTCCGCCTGGGCGACGCGGTAGGTGCCCGCCGGGCGCGGCGACAGCTCCAACTCCCAGACGGACGACAGGCCGGACTCGCGCTCCACATCAATCAATGCCACCTCGGCCGTGCGGGGGCCGAAGGTCGGCGTCTGGCCGTAGACCTGGCGCACGACCACGCCGCGCGGGACGGTGACGCGCAGGCGCAGGTTCCGGGCCGTGATGCGCATCAGGGAGTCCAGCTCCCGCCGGAACACCTCGGGAATCAGCTCCGGGCGGGCGATGTAATAGTAGTTGCCGCCCGAGCGTCGGGCGATGCCGGCGGCGAGTTCCTCGTTGTAGTCGGGGCCGAAGCCCAATGCCGTGACGCTGATGCCGCGCCCCTTCTGCTCGGCGACCTGGCCGACGATGGACTGGAAATCCTTGGTGCCCGCCGTCGGCTCCCCGTCCGTCAGCAGCAGGACACGGTTGAGGGTGTTTTCGCTCTTGACCGACGCGACCTGCTGGCAGGCCGTGACCAGCCCCTCGTAAAGATTGGTGGTGTTGCCGATCCCGATGCGGTTGATGTAGTCCTTGACGAGCGGCTTGTTGACCACGCGCCGGGCAGGCATGATGACATCGGCATGGTCCTCAAAGGTGACGACCGAGAGGATGTCGTTCGGCTCCAACAGGTCCACGACGTAGCCGCAGGCGCGCTTGGCATACTCCAGCGGGTCGCCATCCATGGAGCCGGACCGGTCAATGCAGAGGGCGATGTTGAGCGGCAGCCGTGCCCCGCCGCCCTGCCCGGTCGCGCCGATCTCGAGCAGCAGGTGCTCGCGCGTGGTATCCGACGAGAGGGCGTAGGTGTTGCCGGACGTCGCCGTCAGCGTCAGCGCGCGCGGCGCGGCGCCGGGCGGCGCGGCCATGCGAGTGCGATCCGGGTCGGCCAGCCGCGTCCGGTCCACGTCGGCCAGCCGGGTGCGGTCAGGGTCAGGGCTGCCAATGCGTGTTGTGTCCGAGTCTGCCATAGTCCTCAAGCGGCCAAGCCTAGGTCACGAGTTTTCGTATTATTCCACAGGATACCCTATTATAGCAATTGCCGTCTCAATTGTCTAGGGGAGGAGGGCGCTGCGGCGCAAATGCATGGCGAAACAATGCCACGGACGGCGCCGCTACCGCCCCCCCGCAAGGGGGAGCGATCTGTGGGCCTTAACCGGCACGGCGTCGGAGGCGGAGAGGCTGGCGGCGAGGGGGTGGCCCTCGGCGTCCGCGCCCCGGCCCAGGCGGACGGAGACGCGCATCCCTGGCTTCAGGTCGTCCAGCGTGGCGTCCTCCTTGCGGACCCGGATGCGCGTGTCGGGGCCGACGGCGACCACACGGCGGCCCTTGGGCTTGACGGCGGCGACCGTCAGCAGGCTCTTCTCCGGCTGCACGTCCAGCACGTGCCCGGAGAGGCGGGCGGGTTTGAGGGCGGCCCGCTCCCGCGCTGCGTCAGCGCCGGCGTCGGTGACGAGCGCGGCCATCAGAAGGCCGCTCGGCAGGCCGCGCGTGATGACGGCCACCGGCGCGCCCGGCGCGAAGGCGGCGGCGGTAGCGTCGGCCCCGTTCCTGCGGCACAGGGTCTTCGGCGTGATACGCAGCGTCAGCGGCGTCCCGCCGCCGGCCGGGCGGACCACCAGCGTCTTTTCATCGAGGCTCTGCACCGTGCCGACCAGCGTTTTTTTCCGGTAAGTGTCGAGCGCGGCGGCGGAGGCGGGGTCGCAGAGCAGCACCACCGACACCGCGCCGTCGCTGGCGCGCGTCCGCGAGCGCAGCAGCGCCTTCGCCCCGGCGGGGAAGGCCGACGGCGGGACAACCAGCCCGCCCTTGAGGAACACGGACGAGGGGCGGATCAGCGCGTCCAGCGCCGTGCCGTCGGTCAGCGTCAGGTGCGCGGCCTGCTCGTCGGTCGCACGCACCGTCACCGGCTGGAGCTTGCTGTGGGAGCGCATAGCGGCGGGCGTCGTCTGGGCGCGGGTGGGAAGAGGCGAGAGCGAGGCGAGGCACAGGGCGGCCAGCAACAGGGCGCGGACGACGGCAATCTTTCCGTAGAGCATGGGGCGATCCTCCTGATCATGCATTGATGTGGCGGGATTCGCCATCCGCGCGGGCGATTCCTGCTCCGATTTACCGGCGTTTCAGGCCCGTGAACGGCGGCCCGCACAAATCTCTGCCAGCCGCCGCGCTTGACAGCACCCGCACCGCGCCTCTATAATGGCATTAGTGACATCACATCACAGAAACCGCGCGGCATTCCGGCCGATCTCACCGCCCGCGCCTCCGCCGACGCTTCACCATCGCCCCCGCCAGGAGATTTCAGAA
>JAFAZD010000330.1 GCA_019239955.1 Armatimonadota bacterium
GGCAACCCCGGCCAGGGCGCCCACTTCCTCGCCTTCCTCCCCGCGAAAGCGGATTGAGATGTCGGCCTAGCCCCCCGCTAATGCCTTGAGCGCCTCCGGCGTGAGCGAGGTCGCGCCCTCGTCGGGGGCGAGGCGGAGGACGTGGCCGCTGTCCAGGACGATCAGCACGTTGTCACCCAGGGACGAATAGGCGGCGAGGTCGGGGACGGCCCGGAGCAGGGCGAAGTGCGCGGGGCTGAAGGCACGCACCACAGTGACCGGCTCCTTCTTCGCCGGGTCGTAGGCGCTGTCGGTCCAGACTCCTACCCGGAGGAAGAAGGTCTTCGCGCCGACTGCGCGGACGCGCTCCTGGGCCGCGCGGTCGGCGGAGAGGCTGTCGAAGCCGACGGCGTTCTGGGCGACGCCGGCCTTGCGGGCGGCGCGCAGGGTCTGGCTCTGCGTCGTGGCCGCCGCGCCCTGCGAGAGCCCAAAGAGGGCAGGTCCCGCGAGGGCACCGCCGAAGCCGCCGCCCGGGTAGCCGCCCCCGCCGCTGATGCCGGGCGTGCCCAGAGCCGGGCTGCGGAAGACGCGATGCACCGGGCCGCCGCCCATGACCGGCACGGGGCCGCCGATGTTCTCGCCCTCGTCCGTGACCAGGAAGGACGTGTAGGGGGTGAGGACGCCGTACTCTTTGGACAGGCGCACTACCTCGTCCACCAACTCCTTGTCGTCCCCGCCGCTGGCCTCGGTCTGGCGCAGGCGGATGGCGTCCAGCAGGTAGCCGATCTTGCGCGTGGCCCAGAGCCGGGGCAGGAAGTCGTCGGCGTCGGCGACGGCGGGCAGGGTCGTGCTGAGGGCGTAGGAGACGGGCCGGCCGTTGACATCGCCGGTCAGGCGGGCGGTGACGGGGCCGTCGCCGACATAGCGGCCCGCGATCAGCAGCTGCGAGCCCGCGAACAGGTCCGGCAGGTCCGACGGACGCGGGTATACGTCGGCGGTCCTGACGCCGTTGATCTCCAGCCCCACGTCGGTCAGCACGGGCGAGGCGACCTTCTCATAGAAGCGTGAGACTTTGGCCTCGATGTCCTCCTCCGGGCGGACGTAGTCGGAGTCGCCCTTGTTCTGCTGGGCCAGGCGGTCCAGGAAATGCACGTCCACGTCGTAGCCGACGCCGAAATCAAACAGGCGCACCCCGGCGGCACGGCTGAGGGTGCGGGCGTACTCGACGATCTGCGACTGGTCCGTGTTGCCGACGGTGGGCAGGCCGTCCGTCAGGAAGATGACCATGTTCTGCCGCCCGTCGCCCTCGGCCTTCGCCGGGAACATCTTCAGCGCGGCGTCCAGCGCGTCATAGATGTTCGTGCCCCCCTCGGCCTGGATGTCCTTGACGAAGGCAAGGCCGCGCCGGATGTTGTCCTGCGTCGCCGTCAGCAGGCCGTCGCTGCTGAGGATGTCGTTAGATTCATTGAACGTCATCACGTTGAATCGGTCGCCGGGGCGCAGGCGCTGGAGGACGTAGGCCAGCGCGCCGCGCGCCTGCTCGATCTTGGGGCCGGCCATGGAGCCGGAGCGGTCCAGGACGAGCACGACGCGCTTGGGCAGGATCTGCGCGTCGGCGAGCTCGGTCTTGGGCGAGGCCATCAGCAGGAAGTAGCCGGAGTCGCGCTTGCCCTCCAGGCCCGGCGTGAAGGCGGCGGTGCGGGCGCGCGGCAGGGAGACGTTGTAGGCGAGCAGGGACAGCCCGACGGGGTCGCGGCGGGCTGTGCCGTAGTAGAGGATGAAGTCACCCCTGACGCGCTCATTGTCCGCCTCCCAGGTCACGGTCGCCGTCCTGTCGCTCGTGTGGCGGACGCTGACGCCGGGCAGGGGCGAGTAGACGTTGGCGAGCGGCGCGTCGTCCTGCACGGTGACGCGAACGGTCGTCTTGGCCGGGGGCGCGCTCGTGCGTTGCGTCCCGCCCATGCTGTCGGCGACGAACGAGTAGACGTACCGGCGCGCGCCGCCCGCCTCCGGGCGCAGCGCCTCGGCGTAGCGCAGGGTGATCTTGCGGGTGGCGTGGGGCGGGACGGGGAACAGGCGGACCTCGTAGGTGTTGCGCCCGACGTATTGCAGCAGGGCCGGGTCGCGCAGGCGGCTGACGATGCCCTCGTAGGTCTGGCTGGCCTCGTCCTTGTCCAGCAGGCGTGCGGTCATCTTTTTGTCGCCATCATATAGGGCGAAGTCGGAGAGGGTCGCGCCTTCGGGGACGGGGAACAGGTAGACGCCCTCCTGGGGCCTTTCGGAGTCGTTGCGGAAGATCTGCTCCACGTCCGTCTGCGCGACGCCGTCCGTAATGGTGGCGCTGACGTTGACGCTTTCCACGCGCAGCACCTGCTGGATGGGCGGCAGCCAGACCGGCGGCCGCGGCCAGATCGGCGGCTCAATGCCGATGGGCGGGCGGACGACTCGCCGGGCCTCGACCTGGGCGTTGGCGAACAGCAGCGCGCCGAGCAGCAGCGGCAGGGCGAGGGCAAACCAGAGCAGGGGGCGTTTCATGGTCGTTCTCCGTCGCAAGGGCTTTGGCGGGTTAGACCCCGGCAGCGTGAGACGCCTTCAAAATTCTTGCTGCCGGTTTACAGATGGGTGCGCGCGGCACACGCGCCGGAGGAGATGGTCATGGACATCGCGTGAAACCCGGTAAAAATTCCAGTAAAGAAATGCCGCGGAGTTGGCATAATGGAGAACACAGAGTTGCTTCTGTCATCGTGTTTCTCCTTTCCCCCGCCGGAAACGGCGGGGTCTTTTTTTGCCCCGCAGGCCCCCTCTCCCCGGTCGCAAGCGACCGACCCTCTCCCTCGGAGGGGAGAGGGTTCCTGCCCCGCTGGACCTGTTCCTCTCCCCTTCTCCCCAGCGAGGCACGAGCGGGGGAGGGAGAAGGGGCCGGGGGATGGGGGGCCTCCTGCCGGGCCGGGGCCGCCCTACGCCAGCAGCGCCAGCACGCGCAGGACTTCGGCGACGCTCCAGGCCTGGGCGATGCAGCCGTTGGGGGCGAAGGGCGGCTCGGCGTCGAAGACCTCACCGAGGGTGGCGACGCCGTATCCAGACAGGCCCTGCGTGAGCAGGGTGTCCAGCAGGGCGCGGGTCTGGGCCTTGTCGCCATATACCTTCAGGTGGGCGTCGGCGAACGCGCCCAGCAGCCAGGGCCAGACCGTGCCCTGGTGGTACGCGCCGTCGCGCGTCGCCTGGTCGCCGGGGCCGTAGTGGGGATGATAGTCCGGCGAGCCGGGGGCGAGGGTGCGCAGGCCGTAGGGCGTCAGCAGGCGCTCGGCCACCTGGTCCACGACGGCCCTGGCCTGGTCGCCCTCCACGACGGGGAACGGCAGACTGACGGCGAAAATCTGGTTGGGCCGCAGGGTCGCGTCGGGGCGGCCGTCGGGGCCGATCACGTCGAAGAGGAAGCCGGTGGCGGGGTTCCAGAAGGCCGCGGCAAAGGAGGACTTCACCTGGGCGGCGCGCTCGGCGTACCCGTCGGCTTTTTCCTGTTGGCCGGCGCGGCGGGCAAGGTCAGAAGTCACGCAGAGGGCGTTGTGCCAGAGGGCGTTGATCTCCACGGGCTTGCCGGTGCGCGGCGTGACCACCCAATCACCGACCTTGGCGTCCATCCAGGTGAGCTGCACGCCCGGCTGGCCGGCGGCCAGCAGGCCGTCGGCGGGGTCCATATGGATGCCGTAGTCGGTGCCGGCGACGTGGTGCGCCAGGATGTCCTCCAAGACGGGCAGCATCTCCTGCGTGGCAAAGGCCCAGTCGCCGGACTCCCGCGTATACGAGTAGACGGCGTGGAAGAACCAGAGGGAGGCGTCTGCCGTGTTGTATTCGGCCCCCTGGCTGTTGTCCGAGAAGCGGTTGGGGAGCAGGCCGTTGTGGACCGCGCCGGCGAAGGAGGTGAGAATTTCCTTCGCTACCTCGTAGCGGCAGGTGGTCAGGCAGAGGCCGGGGAGCGAGATCATGGTGTCACGGCCCCAGTCGGTGAACCAGGGGTAACCGGCGATCACGGTCGCGCGGGCTACCCTATTCGATTTTTCGATCACGAACTGGTCGGCGGCCAGGGTCAGGGTCTCGCGCGCGGGGGCGGCCCCGGCGACCTCGGCCTGTGCCAGCAGGTCGGCCTGGCGTGTTTGCTCGTCGCGCAGGGCCTCGTCCGGCGGGTCGGATAGGTCGGCCTCCACGGTGGCAATCAGAGTAACGGTCTGGCCGGCGGCGAGGACTCCGTCCCAGCGGCCAGGGCAGTAGAGGTCCTCGGTGTATTCCAGGCCGCGCTCCTGCTCCCGGAAGTGCTCGAAGTTGTAGAACCAGCCGCTGTGGTCGGTGAAGGCGAGGCGCGGCCGTATGTCAAGATACAGCGGCTGGGCGGAGTCGTAGGCGACGAAACGCAGCCGCCCGTCCGGCAGGGCGCTGACCGTGCCGTGGAAGCCGTCCCAGCGGTGCTGCTCGGTGTGGTAGTCCTTGTAGGCCATCAGCGGGACAAGGCCCAGCCGAATGGCCTCGGGGGCCTTGACCAGATGGTACTGGATGTAGACCGTGTTCCGGCCGTGCGCCATCCAGATTCGCTTCTCCAGCACCACGGTCTCCTCGTGAAAGATGTAGGTGAAGGTGGGCACGGGGCGGGTGCCGAAGTAGGCCAGGTGCCGGAATCCCTGCGGCTGGACGACGCTGGGGTACTTGTTGGCGGACAGCAGGTAAGTCTGGTCCTCGACCCGCACCTCCTCCTCCAATTTGGAGAGCAGGACGGCGCGGCCCAGGGGCGGGGCGAAGGCAGGGACCAACAGCCCGTGGTAGCGGCGGGTGTTGGCCCCGGCGAGGCTGGCGGAGGCGTAGCCGCCGATGCCGTTGGTGACGAGCCACTCGCGGCGCGAGGACTGGTCCCACGACTGCAAAACATCCGCTGAGATCTGGGTCATGGCACAGAGGCTCCGGGGTCGGGAGAGATCGTTGAACTTTCCAGCCGGTCGAACAGCTTGTCCCGGTTCTTGGTGAAGGCCTCCAGGCGGCGGACGGTCTCCACGGCGGCGCGGCGGCGCTCCACGGCCTGCTGCACCTTCAGGCAGAGCAGCTCGTACACGTCCACGCCCGGCATGTTCTTCTCCACGTAATCGAACGCGCCGCGCTTCATGCACTCGACCGCATTGGCGACGTTGCCGTAGGCCGTCAGCACGATCACTTCGGTGAACACGTCGCGCGCCACCGCGCCTTCGAGAATGCGAATCCCCGATCCCGAATCTTCCATGCTCATGTCGGTGATGACGATGTCGTAGGCGTGCTCGGCGGTCTGCATCCGCTCGATGCCGCCCTCCTCGCTGGGGGCGGTCTCGACCCGGTAGCCCTCGCGCTCCAGCCGCCGCTGCACGGCCTCGCGCACCTCCTGCTCATCGTCCACCACGAGAATACGGCACATAGGTCCCCATTATACCTGCCGAACACGTCTTTGGGAAGCCCCGGCCCCGCCCCGGCTTTCTGTACGGGCGTGGCGTGCCACGCCCCTGCCCGGAACCGTCCGGGACCGCCTGTGCGGGGCAGACGGGCCACTCATTGGCGGCCTCACAGTTCGCAGTCTCGCATCACAGAACGAACTTAACCGTCTTGAGGCCTGCCTTCGCTGCTGACGTTTCCCGTGCTCAGATGGAGTTCGCAATCTCAATCTGATTGAGCGAACTAGACCCGACTTCGCTCTTTGCGGGAAAGGCGAACTACGGCTTCAACATCACGTCGCCCGATTGTATCCGAATGTCCACAGGCGCACCGCCCGGTGTTTTGGGCAGGCGCGAGACGACACGTAAAGGGAATATATGTGAGTCGTTGGGAGAAACCGACGGCATCCGTTGGGGCATGGGGAGCCAACTCTGAACGAATGGCACCCATTTCTGGTCGGGCAGTGAGAAACGAAGTCGCCACGGACTCTCTGCCTCGAACACGTCAATCTCCTGGGGATCGCCATAGTCAACCTGGACGATGGCCAAGAAGGTCCTCCCATCGGCGAGAGTGGCGTCGGCCACAGTGAAGGCCGTCTCCTCGTCAATGTATCCTTGCTCGTCGCTCGGCCTGAGAGTCGTCTCGTCTTGATCCTCTTCCTCCTCTTCGTCCCACGCATTGCTCCAGTTCGGGTACTGGTTCAAATACTGCTGAGGAGGCCAGTCCCCAGTGAAGCGCAACTTCTCAACCACTTTCAGTTTTCTCCCAAAGCGGGGGGTACCTCACCCTGGTTCGCTCTTCGTTCAAGAGGCGAACTAAATGCACATTCGATGCCGATGTGCAAGAAGCCTTCAGGAAGAGGCGGAAGGACGATAGTGCGTCTTTGGCTGGTGGATTGACGTCCATGCACTTATTTCACCCGGCGCACACCCGTCACATACCAGGCGCGGGCGAGGGGGCGGCGCAGGGTCATTTGGTAGGCGCGGCGGGAGACGGTGAGGCGGGCGGTCGCCATCGTGCCGCCAGCGCGGGTGACTTGGTAGATGGCCTGGGATCTGCCGCGCCGGGAGGTGAGGACGCGGCGGGCGAGGCCGGAGCTGTCCAGACGCCAGCGCGACCCGCCGAGCAGGTTCCAGGTCGCGGCGTTGGCGACCGAGAGCGGATTGGTACGCCAGGTCTGCTGGCCGGCCCGCGTGAGGGTGCGTTCCATGCGCCGCAGGGCGGCGGGCGACGCAGTGCGGGAGCGGCCGTTGTCGTAGATGCGCAGAGCATGGGCAGCCTGCGGCAGCAGCGCCAGCAGGACACAGAGCGAGAGAAGGATTCGCATGGTTCCCATCATTACCTCAACGGAGTGTCAGAATGCCGGTCAGTCGCAGGTCGCGCGGCCGGGAGCCGGCTTCCACGGCGGGGGGCAAGACGGTCTGTCTCACGAATTCCCGCCGGACGGCAGTGAGGAAGGCGTCGGCGTGTTGGGGACGTGCGAGGCGGCTTTCAGGTGCAGCCACTGGGATTCGGGGATGCGCTTGACGTGCCCGTCCATGAACAGCACGGCGCGGGTATTGTCCGGCGCGGGCGTGGCCTCATAGTAGAGCACCAGGCTGGCCGGGGCGCTGACGCTGGCGAGCTTGCGGTGGGACAGGGACGTGTTGGGCACGTAAGGCTGCTTGGAGAGGGGATTGATGAAGACCGCGTCGCTCTTGACATAGGGGTAGATCGCCTTCTTGACGGTCGCAGCGTCCTGCATCGGCGGCAGCGTCTCATCATGATCTTGGGTGTATTGCAACACGGCCAATCCCAATTGCTTGAGGTTGCTGAGGGACTGGATGCCGAGGTTCTGGTCGTCTCGCGCCCCCATCAGGCCGGCGAGCGGGCTAGGCGCGCCGCTCTCGGCGATCTCGCGCTGCAAATCAAAGGGGCGGATGTCGGACAGGCTGTTGACGGTGTGCAGGTTGAGCAGGGACAGGCTGAGGGTCGTGTCCGGCGTCAGCTTGACGGGCTTGGGCGGCTGCCCGCCGGAGCGCTCCAGGGCCTGGAAGTCAATCTTAGGCGTCGGCACATGATAGGCGACCAGGAACTGGTCCACGCCCACCGTCACCGTGTCGCCCTTCGTGTAGTAGACGTCACCCGCGCCGCCAGAGAACAGGGTGGCATACATTGCCATCATGTTGCCGCTGTCCGCGGGCAGACCGACGGGCACCCGCCGCCAGTCCCCGTTCAAATCACTGAGCTTTATAGTCAACGGCACAGCGGCGTTGCCGGACAGCAGGGCACGGAGGCCGGCAGGCTCCTGGCACACAGCGGGCCGGGCCAAGCCGGTCAACGCGAACAGGAGCAGAATTGGTAGCAGAGGCCATTGCATGGTGTCTCCTTGTCATCGTGCGTCTGCCTGCATCTTTCACCATGCCCGCCCGCGAATCCTGTTCGAAGACAAAAACGGCGGCGGGCCGCCGTGCCGAGATCGGCTGGCGACCCGCCCCAGAAGAGAGCCGGCTTCCCTCTCAGGCCGCCTTCTTGCGCCGCAGCACGGCATAGCCGAGCAGGAGGAGGGAGGTCGAGCCGAGCAGGGCGAGGGGTGTGGGTTCAGGAACTGCCGTAGCAAACCCGCCGGAGCCAAACGGCGTTGTTGGACCGTCTGGCTGCGAGTTGGGATACATCGTCGAGAACGCCATGGTAGGGTCTTGACACGGATTGCTGGGATCGCCGCACGGCGTGACCGCCTGGTTGAATGCCGCCGTGTAGTCAAAGGTATCGGTGGTCGGATCGCTTGGGGCGCCGCCAGCCACATTGATCCCGATGTCCCCGCTGGCAAAGGGGTCGACGATTCCGCTACCCGACACAGGACCATTGGTGCTGAATAGGTCGAAGCGCGTCCAGAAACCGACCGGCAAAGGTGCAGGTGGCGCCGTAGGGAAGCTAGTCCAGTACGCGGTATAGCCCGTGAGCGGATTCCGGTTGTCGTATTCGTTGAATCTCCACGGTCCTGGAGAGTAGATGTTGCCTTCAGCCGTGAGGAAGGGAACGATGCCATTGCCCACCGGCCCGAACTGCAATCCCCACCCGGCGGGATTATGAGGGAGATTGACCTGGCTGAACTGGAGCGGCTCAACGGCCGCACCGCCGGTGAACAGCGCAAAGCCGCTGATGGGCGCTGTACCGACATTCAACAACTCGTATTCGTAATCGTACCCATAGGCAGCTGGAAGGCCCTGGGTGGCGGCGGGCACGATCTGTTCCGCGACGAGCCCCACCGTACCGACAACACCGGGGACATAGTAGTAGACCCAGGCCCGTGCTGGGGTACCGGCGAAGACAAGTGACGCGGCGATCAGGCCGACGATCCCGAGGACGCGAAGCGAGTGGATCCGGGACGGCCTGATGAATTCAGCGCTGGACATGACTTTCTCCTTGTGGGTTGATCAAGCGGATGCAAAAGCCAAGCGGGCATGGCGCGCAGACTCCGTCGCTCGTCACGGAGAAAGGCGATCGCCATCAATAAGGGCGACTCATGGGGCTAAGAAGCCCAGTCATCGCTGAAGTGGGTCGTGATAGCGTATAGTCGAGCCTCCTTTCCACAACCAGCCGAAGAACGAGAGGAGAGCCGGGCGAGCACCCAGGGAATGGGGCGTAAGGGGCAGCCGTTCCCCAGACGGCTGCCGATGGTACCAGATGATTGGGCGGTAGGCTCCGGCCTCCGTGAGAGGGGCCGGACGAAGTGCGCCGCCATCCACAAAGAGATTGCCGCGGCCGTCGGACTCTGCAACCGAACAGGCCCGCCAGTTCTCAGGTTTTCCTCAGCAGCCGCTTATGCCCGAATAGGAACACCGCCGCGAGCCCAAAGCCGAGCAGCGCCAGCGTGGAAGGCTCCGGGATGGTAGATTCCGAGTAAACGACCGCGACATTGGGCGTCGTGTTTTCCCCGACGAGATTCAGGCGGCCGTCCGTATCAATGTCGGACAGGAACGCGAAGTCAGTGGTGCCGGTCCCCAAAGCGTCATTAGGGTCCATGTCCGTCTGGAGGTGATCCGATTGATAGGCGACCCAGGGGACGCCCAGAATGGTGCCCGCGCCCACCAGATCGACGAAATGGCCGCCATTGTCCTGTCCATTCGCTCCCCGGTACAGAAAGCCCATCTCGACATCTTCACCGGCTTTGATCTCGTTGAGGATGAAGTCCGACGTGACGCGGTTACCCTGGCTGCTCGAAGTGACCGTGCCGTTCATAGACGTGACCATTGCGGGCAGGTTCGCGCTTGTGAGGCCGCCATTCTGTCCCTGGTGCTGAACGACCACCTGTGCGCCTAATCCAGCATTTTCGAGGTACTGGAGCTTGCCCTGCAGTCCCGCCAAGCCGCCGACAGCGGGCCCCACGGTGCGGCTGGCGGAGTTGCGGCCTGTGGTCACATCCAGTTGCCCCACCAGGCTGTCACCAGCCTTTTCCATCCCCGCGCCGTTCGGGACCTTCTGGCTGGGCGGTGTGGTGCTGAAATCGCCCCGCCCCGGCACGTTGGGATCGGGGACGTTGAGGCCGTAGGTGGTCTTCAGGTATTGCAGGCTGTTGGCGACCGCCGCCGGCAGGCACTGATTCATCGCGGCCTGAACATTAGGGTGATTCGGCTGGAATGACGCTGAGACCAAGCCACCCGCCTGGAAATTGATTGCGCCTGCCAACGGGGCCGGCTCGTTGCCGCCCGCATAGTCTCCCCCAAAACCCTCGGCGTCGTACTGGTCGGCGGCCCCCAGGGTGAAGGAGGTGTTCGGCGCGTTGGAAAAACTTGTGACAGGATTGGCGGAGAACTGCGCGAATGCATTCAGCGAAGCATCGGTGGTGCCGAAGGTGGTGCCGAGGTTGAAGTGGGTCTCGATGTCAGGGTAAGGATCGCTGGCGAGGATGGGCAGGTTCTGAACCACCCAGCCGTCGCCGTCGCTGATGTTGAGATAGCCGGAGTTGATGCCGGTGGCGACCATCAGCGTCGCCAGGTTGACGTCCACCACGCCCGTGTTGGAGACAGTGGTGACCCCGTTGAAGTCAAAGTCTTCCTGGCTGAAGGAGACGCCCTCGCCGGGGGTGATCGTGGCCTGGCCGAAGCAGGCGGTGGAACAGAGGGACACGAACGCGGTGAGCGCGAGGGCCGTGGTCAGAACTGACCTCGGAGACGCGCAGAGAGGGGGGTTGTTCTGCATTACCATTCCTCCTGAAGATGCGCCCGGCTGAGGACCGTATCAGCGTGACGCCGGACCTTCAACAATGTAGTTGCAGCAACCGCCGTGATTTACAACCGACTGCTCAAAATTTCCCCGATTTTTTCTGAGGCGTTCAGCCACTTCTGCAATGCATGCAATGTGGCCTGCTTGCGCTTGCTGACAGCCTGCTGGCTGACGCCCAGCGACCGGGCGACTTCGGCTTCCGTCCATCCGTCCCAGAACAATTGCTGGATCAGGCACTGGTCAGGCGAGGACAGGTGGGAGAGGGCATCTTGCAATACTGCTCGATCTTCGGGGAAGGAGACTGGGGAGGCAGGAATGCTTTCATCCGCCTCGTCTTCGAGGACGCAGCGCCGGGCATAGCGCCACTCCTGCCGATGGCGTGTCAACGCGGCGGCGAGGGCGCGCTGCCGCACGAACGCCTCCAGCGGTACGCCATACGCGGGATCGTACTCGCGCGACGCCTGCCAGGCCGCCGCCGAGACCTGTGCCTTGATCTCTTCACGCCACTGGGGGCCTGACCAGTTGGGGGGGACACGCCATAGGAAAATGCGCTTCCAGCACCCCCGGACACCGGCAGTATTCTCTGACGGAGGCATGGCTGATCCTGTTCTCGCCGTCGTCTGGGGAAGCGTCATCCATCGCAGCAACCGGCGGCGCACAAACTTTTTGTAAGTTCAAGAACGCACCAAGCTACCCAAAAGGCCCGCATTTGAAACGTAGACTAGGAGGAATTGCCGGGCCGCACACCACCTCTGGGGCCGTCCCCATCTCCCCCAGGGCTAACGCTTTTACTGGCGGCGGGGACCCTCTCTCTAAGGTGGTCCCATTTGTCAAGACAGTGAACCGGCCTCTCTTAAGGAGGATTGTGTCT
>JAFAZD010000012.1 GCA_019239955.1 Armatimonadota bacterium
CCTTGCCAGCGCCTGCGCGCCCTCGGTCTCCGGGGCCAGCGTGATCTGCCGGACGGCCTCGCCGGAGAGGGCGACCCAGTGCGCGAATTCCACCACGTCCGGCGGGCGCACGAATGCCGCCGGCTGCGCCCCGCGCCGTTGGGGGCAGATGTAGGGGCCTTCCAGGTGCAGCCCCAGCACCCGCGCCTCGTCCGCGGCGCGCCCCTCCTCCCTGACCCGCCGGACGGCCTGAACCGCCCGGTCGGTGTCCGCGCGGGAGGCGGTCAGCGTCGTCGCCAGCAACCCCGTCGTCCCGAAGCGGGCGTGGGTGCGGAGGACCTGCCGCGCGGCCTCCGGCGTGCCGTGCATGAAGTCCGCCCCGCCGCCGCCGTGGATGTGCATGTCAATGAAGCCAGGCAGCACGAGCAGGCCCTCGGCGTCAATGTCCCCGGAGCGCGGCGGCGACGCGCGGCGCGGGCCGACCTCGGCGATGCGGCCCGCGCCGTCCACCACCAGCGCGCCGCCCGGCAGAACGCCCTCCGGCGCGACGATCTCTCCCGTGATCGTGAGCATGGGGAACGATTCGCGGCGGCGCGTTTGGAGTCCTGCCTGCCGCTGGGTACAATGCCCAGACAAGCGACAGAAGAAAGAGACTCCCATGAAACCGAGATGCCGGCAAGTCATGTCCGCCGCCGCGTTTCTGCTGCTCTTCCCCCTGATGCCGTCCGCCCGCGCGCAGGACTCTTCCCCCTTGGGCATCTCCCTTCACCCGGCCAGGGCCGCCGACCGCGCGGCGGCCATCACGTCCATTCAGGCCCAGCTCAAGGCGTTTCAGAGGGACAACTACCAGAAGGCCGTCCAGTACCAGAGCAGCGGCCTGAAGAGGAACTTTCCATCGGTCGCCGACTTCCGGCGCATGATGCAGACGCAGTATCCGGCATTCATTAACTTCAAGTCGGCCTCGTTCGGCGCGGCTCAGACACCGGACAATGGGCGACACCTGCTGATCCCGGTGTCCCTGTCGGAAGGCAACGGGGTGACGGTGCGGGCATTCTACATCATGGTGCGCGAGGGGAAGGCGTACAAGGTGGACGGCGTTGAGGGCGGCACGGCTCCCCCGCCCGATGCCGACCCCGGAGACAGCCTGGAGGCCTGAGCCGCCGCGATGTTCCGGGTGATTGACCCGCGCCGGGCCGGCGATCTGGAGGTGGTCGGGCTTGGCGGCGACCTGTCCGTTGGCAGCCTGCTCTGGGCCTACCGGCGCGGCATCTTCCCCTGGCCGACGCCGGGCTATCCCCTGCTCTGGTTCTGCCCGCCCCGGCGCGCCATTTTGGACTTCGCCCATCTGCACGTCCCGCGCCGCCTCGCCCGCCTGCGCCGCCGCGCGCCGCTGACCTTTACCATTGATCGCGCCTTCCCGCAGGTCATCGCCGCCTGCCGCCAGGCCCCCCGCCCCGGCCAAAACGGCACCTGGATCACTCCCGGCCTGCTGCGCGCCTACGTCGCCTTTCACGAGGCCGGTCATGCCCACAGCGTCGAGGCGTGGGATGAAGACGGCGCGCTGGTCGGCGGCCTGTACGGCGTCTCGGTGGACGGCTGTTTCGCCGGGGAGAGTATGTTCCACCGCGCGCCCAACGCCTCCAAGCTGGCCCTACTGCACCTGATTGATCACCTGCGGGCGCGCGGGCTGGACTGGCTGGACATCCAGATGATGACGCCCCACATGGCGGCGCTGGGCGCGACCGAGATCCCCCGCGATGAGTTTTTGGACCGCCTGGACGCCACATGCGCCCGCGGTCTGACGCTGTTCGACTGAGTCGCGACCATCTTTCAGAGCAGCAGGTCCATCCCATGGCGGCGGCAAACCGCCGCCTCCGGCGTGAAGGCCTCCGGTCGGGCCAACTGATCAGCGTCCTCGAAGAGATGTTCGTGCCCGGCGGGAAATGACCTAAAAGTGGAAATGCAGGTCGGTATTACTCTGTCACAGGTCCGCACCCGAGCGGGCCTCCGGGGCCGCGATCTTGGTGTTCTGGAAGACGACGATCCGCCAGTCCGCGCCCTCCTTCGCCAGCACCATGGTCGGCCTGGCGTGGATTTCACCCGTCCTTTCGCCCGCGTGAAAGGTCAGATGTGCCCGCAGGAACGCGACGGCGACGTCCGGGCGGATGAAGCGAATGGTCTCGACCGTGTAGCGGTTCCGGCTGCCCCGGTAGATCGTGTCGAAGATGAAGCGGTGACTGGCTTCGATGGACGCGCGGCCCCGGTCGTGCGCTCCGAGGACGTTGATGAAGTCCGCTTCCTCGGCGAATAAGGCGGCGATAGCCGCGCTGTCGCCGTCGTTCCACGCGGCGACGAAGCGGGCGACGATGTGATGGATCGCCTCTCCGTCGCTCTGTGCGAGCCGGCCCGCGCTCGCTTGTGTGTACTCAGTGGTCATCCTAGTTCTCCTTTGATGTATCGTCGGTCTTTCTGATGCCGGCTCCGCGTCACGCCGGCTCGATCATGGCGGGCGGGAAGTGCGCGCGGTAGTCGCTAGGGGCGACGCGCAACACCCGGAGGAAGGAGCGGCGCATGGAGTCGGCACTGCCGAAGCCGCACTCCTGGGCGACGCGCTCCAGGCCGGCCTCGCTCTCCTCCAGGCGCCGTCGGGCGGCCTCGACGCGCAGATGTTCCACGAAGCGCGCCGGCGTCCGGGACAACCGGCGGCGGAAGACGCGGGAGAAGTTGCGGGCGCTCATGTTGGCCCGCTCCGCCAGACGTTCCACCGACAGGTCTTCACGCAGGTGGGCGGCCATCCATGCCAGCAGGTCGGACAGGGTCTCCTCGTCGGCTGCCTGCTGCACCAGCAGCGGACTGAACTGGGACTGGCCGCCGGGACGGCGCACGAACATGACCAGCTCGCGGGCGACCCGCAGTGCCAGCGCCCGCCCGGCGTCCTCCTCCACCAGCGCCAGCGCCAGGTCCATGCCCGCCGTCACGCCCGCCGAGGTGTAGATGTGCCCATCCCGGATGAAGATCGGGTCCGCGTCAAGCCGTACACGGGGGAACTGACGGGCGAATCGGTCGCAGTGGCGCCAGTGTGTCACCGCCCGCCGCCCGTCGAGCAGGCCCGCCGCCGCCAGCACGAAGGCCCCGGTGCAGACCGAGCCGAGGCGCCGCACCTGCGGCGCTATGTGCCGCAGCCACCGGAGCAGGGCGGCGTCCTGGATCACCTCGTCGGGCAGTCCACCGGCGACGAGCAGTGTGTCCAGGCCCTCCGCGCCTTCCGTGTACCGCCGGTCCGCCTCCAGCACGAGGCCGCCGCACGACCGCACCCGCCGGTCCTCGCCCACACCGGCCAGCGTGACTTCGTACAGGTCTCCCTTTGGGAACCCGCATTCGTGGGCGTAGGCGTTGGCAGCGGCGAAGACCTCGTGCGGCCCGACCACGTCCTGTGCGTCAACGCCTGGATAGATCAGGATCGCCACCCGCCGCGCCTTTGGGCGGGGAGATGTCCCGCCCAGTATCATGTCGTCCTTCCCCCCGCCCGCGTCTCTCATGTCTCCCCCACCCCGGCGTTGTGTCTTACGTTCAGTATACCGGCGGCATCCGCTGTCTGAAAGGACAAAGTTCCGACGATTCCGGCCAACTTGAGTCGGGTACCTGCCGGAGCCGCTTGGCGAGCACAGGAGGTGAAACTGAGTCCCGTCAATGCCGCCGGGCGCTTGTTTCCCATCAAATAGTGACAGATATTGGGCTACAATACTTCATGAGCAACGGAAACATACGGTCACTCGGCCTGCGAAGCAGAGCTTGTGCCATCACCGCCCTGGCGGCCCTTTTGGCCTCCGCGCCTACGGTGCGGGCCGACGACAATAGGCTGGGGAAGACGCCATACATGGGCTGGAGCAGCTGGAGCCTCCAGGCGACCCACTATCCCGGCTATGGCGGCGGGGGCCACTGGCAGGACTGGCTCACTGCCGAGCACCTTAAGGCCCAGTCCGACGCCCTGCACCGGCTGCTGCAAAGGCACGGCTACACCTATCTCAACATCGACTCCGGCTGGCAGGGGGCGTATGACGCCTACGGGCGGCCCATCCCCAATGTGGGGCGTTTCCCCGGCGGCATCACGGAGATGGCGCGGTACGCCCACCACAACCGGCAGAAGCTGGGCATCTACTGGATTCCCGGCATCAACGGGGACCTGTACCAGCTCAACCCGCCGATCCTGGGCACACCCTACCGTATCCAGGACATCCTGGTCCGGCCCCTCCACCCGGCCAATGGCTGGGGCGGCGGCTACAAGATTGACTACGCCAAGCCCGGCGCGCAGGAATACATTAACTCCTGCGCCGCCCTGTTCGCGTCCTGGGGGATTGACTTCCTCAAGTTTGACGGCGTGACGCCCGGCTCGGACCACAACGACCTGAGCATTGACGCCCGCCCCGACGTGTCGGCCTGGAGCGCCGCCCTGAAGCGGACCGGACGCCCGATCTGGCTGGAGCTATCCTGGAATCTGGATCATGACTACGCCGATTTCTGGCGCAAATATGCCAATGGCCGGCGCATCACGGACGACGTGGACATCTACGGCCCCACCCTCACCGCCTGGTGGGCCGTGAGGCGGGCCTTCCCGGCGCTCCATACCTGGGCAGGGGACGCCGGCCCCGGCAAGGGCTGGAACGACCTGGATTCGCTGGACATCGGCAACGGCGCGATGGACGGGCTGACCGACGACGAGCGCCAGACGACGATGACGCTCTGGGCCGTCTCCTGCGCCCCCCTCTACCCCGGCGACGACCTGACCAAGCTGGACGCCTACGGCCTGAAGCTGCTCACCAACGACGAGGTGATCGCCGTGGACCAGGCGGGCCGCCCGGCGTCCCCCATCACGGCGGGCCAGCAGCAGGCCTGGTACGCCCGCAGCCCCGATGGCAGCCAGATCGTCGCCCTGTTCAACCTGGACGACCACGACACCGTCCCCGTCACGGTCCGCTGGGCCGACCTGGGCCTGACCGGCCCCGCCCGCGTCCGCGACCTCTGGGCCCGCGCCGACCTCGGCACCTTCACCGACGCCTTCAGCGCGCCTCTGCCCCCCCACGCCTCCCGCTTGCTGCGGGTCACGCCGCGCCGGCCGCGTTGATAATCCGCCCCGGTTCGGCTACAATAATAGAGCGGAGGTGAGAAGCGATGTTGACGACCGTAGAAGGTATTTACAAAGAGGGCAAGGTGGAGCTGACGGAGGTTCCCAAGGACGTTCAAGTGGCGCGGGTCCTGGTCACGTTCCTGTCCGGCGACAGAGACGCGGCTGCGGGCGCGGACAAAGCGCCCAAGCCGGGGCAGATGATCTATCGGGGAATGTTCTCCGGGCCGATTGAGACGAACGAGGAGGATTTCAAGATGGCCGAGTTCCACGGCGATCCTGACGACGGACTGGTTCGTTCAGAACGACAAGCACCTCGGCCTGAATGCAAGCCACGTCCTCTCCGACGCGGCCAGTGATTTGGTGTTGCCCGCCACGACGCTGGCCGAGGCGTGCTGGATCGTGGAGCACGGCAGGACCAATATTCCCTCCGTCGCCGTACTTCTGACTTCAGTGGATGCCGACCCGCGCTTCTCGCTCTACCCACTGGATCGCTCCGTTGTCGACCGGAGCAACGGCCTGGCGGCTATTGGCGAGATGCACGACCGGCAGATCGTGGCGACGGCGCTGGTCCTGGCCGACCGGGGCGAACGGATCGCCCTGCTCACGCGCGACCAGAACATCACGGCCTCCGGCCTCGTCCCCATCGTCTGGTGAGCGGCGGCAGGAAAACGCTACACCGGAGCCGAACAAGCGCGTATCATGCAACTGGGAAACCTAGTCGCCGTGGGAGTCTAGCCATGCCGACGGAAACTCTGGAGAGGCTGCCGAAGACCATGCGCGCCGTGGTCTGCCACGCCCCCGAAGATTATCGTCTGGAAGAAAAAGCCGTGCCCCAGGCGGGGCCGGGCGAGGTCGTGGTCAAGGTGGATGCCGCCGGGATCTGCGCCTCGGATGTCAAGTGCTATACCGGCGCGCCCATGCTCTGGGGCGACAGCCACCGGGAGGGGTACTGCCAGGCCCCCATCACGGCGGGCCACGAGTTCATCGGCACGGTGGTCGCGCTGGGCGCGGGCGCGGGCGAGCAGTATGGCCTCGCCCTGGGCGACCGGGCCCTCTCCGAGCAGATCGTCCCGTGCTGGCAGTGCCGCTACTGCCGGCGGGGGCAGTATCACCTGTGCGCCGTGCATGACATCTACGGCTTCCGCGCACGGACGCCGGGCGGCTGGGCCGACTACATGAAGTTCCCGGCCGGGGCGCTGAACCACAAGGTCCCGCGCGAGATGAAACCTGAATACGCCGCCCTGATCGAGCCGCTGGCCTGCGCGCAACACGCCACGCGACGCGGCGGCATCGAGTTCGGCGACACGGTGGTGGTCGCCGGCTGCGGCACCATCGGCCTGGGGGTCGTCGCCTTCGCCCGGAGGAAGTCGCCGGCCGCGGTCGTCGCCGTGGACCTGTCCGACGACCGCCTGGAGCGGGCGAAGAGGCTGGGGGCGACGCACACGCTCAACCCGCGCACCCAGAACGTGGTGGAAGAGATCCGGGCGATGACCGACGGCTACGGCTGCGACGTGTATATTGAGGTGACGGGCGCCCCGGCGTCGGTCGAGCAGGGCCTGCTGGCGTGCCGCAAGGCGGCCACATTCGTCGAGTTCTCGGTGATGCGCGAGCCGGTCACGACCGACTGGACGATCATCGGCGACACCAAAGAGTTGAACATCGTGGGCGGCCACCTCGCCCCCTACTGCTATCCGAGCACCATTCAGGCGCTGGCATCGGGGGCGATTGACGCCGGCGTCTTCATCACGCACGAGCTGCCGCTGGAGGACGCCGTAAAGGGCCTGGAGATCGTTCACGCCGGCAGGGACAGCCTCAAGGTGCTGCTCAAACCGTAGGAGAGGCCCCACCCCCTCCCAACCTCCCCCTGTCAAGGGGAGGAGTCGGAGAGGATCGCCCCGCGGCCCCCAATTCTGGGGAGAGAATATGGAAATCCGTCTGGACGGGAAGCGGGCGCTGGTGACGGGCGCGGGCAAGGGCATCGGGCGCGAGGTCGCGCGCCTGCTGACGGCGTGCGGCGCGGACGTGACGGCGCTCTCCCGCAGCGCGTCCGACCTGGAGACGCTGCGGCAGGAGACCGGCTGCCGCGTGCTCGTCGCCGACCTGGCCGACGCCGAGGCCGCCCGGCGGGGCGCGGAGGAGGCCGGGCCGGTGGAACTGCTAGTCAACAACGCCGGTATCTCGATCCCGCAGCCCTTTTTGGAGACGACGGCGGAGGCATTCGACCGCACGATGGCCGTCAACGTGCGCGCCGTGCTCATCGTGACGCAGGTAGTCGCACGGGGCATGATCGCGCGCGGCCGCGGCGGGGCGGTGGTGAACGTCTCCAGCCAATCTTCCATGCGGGGCCTCGCGGATCACGCCGCCTACTGCGCTTCCAAAGGCGCACTGGATCAGTTGACGCGGGTGATGGCGCTGGAGCTGGGGCCGCACCAGATTCGCGTGAACGCCGTCAACCCGACGGTGACGCTGACGCCGATGGGCGAGATGGCCTGGGGCGACCCCGCCAAGAGCGGGCCGATGCGCGCCAAGATACCGCTGGGCCGCTTCGCCATGCCCCTGGACGTGGCCCACGCCGTCGCCTATCTTCTGAGCGATCGGGCGGACATGATCCACGGGGCCATGCTGCCCGTGGACGGCGGGTTTCTCGCGGCGTAGACCTTGCAGATGTGTTCCATGCCCGAGGGCCGGGCCGTGGGGCGTTCGGATTCTCTGGGACGGTCAGGCGGCGAGGGCAGCCAGCTCGGCGGCCTCGGCCCGCCAGCCGTCTTCCCGGACGTAGAGCACTTCATAGACCTCGTGCATGATCCGCTCCTCCGGGTGCGCCTGCTCCCAGGCGTGAAGCACCTCCCGCGCGTGATGGATCTCTTCCAGGCTCCGGGCGGAGAGGCCGATGCGGGCCACCTCGTCCACGGTCAGGCACGCCGCGCCCCGCGTCCTGAGCTTGACCTGAAGCGCCTCCCACTCCGCGACCGCCTCTCGGGCGTGCTCCTCCATACAGTCCAACAGGTAAGACAAGGCGGGCGCGTATTCATCTTCCGGGTGAAGGGAGACCCATTCGTGCAGCAGTCGTCGTGCCTCCTGCCTTTCCTGAGATGTGTTTGCCGACACGACCTGCTGCGTCACAGTTTCAAGCGTCATTCCGGCCTCCGTTTCAGAGTGGTTAATGCGGCGGAGAAAGTTCTCAGGAACCCTCTGTGCTGATCCGCCGGCAGCGCCCGCGACAGGGCAACCACAAGAGCGGCGCGCGTTTTGATCGGCTCAGACAGCAGATCAAGGAAGAAGCGGTCTACGGGGACATTGAGGGACTGCCGGAGTGTCTCCAGTGCCCGGATGTAGCCGTTGTACCTGTGGCTCGCTTCCGCCCACGCGAAGATGGCCTCGTCCGCCCCCACGCCCAGCCGCGCCAAGACCGCCGGGCGCAGCAGGCGCTGGCACTGCTCCACCACGCCCTCCTCCCACCCCGGCGCGTCGTCGAAGTCCCGCCGGTTGTAGCCCGCCGAGAACGTGTGCAGCATCTCGTGGATCAGCGTCCGCCAGCGCACGTCCTGCCCGGCCAGGGAGGAGTTGAGGACGATGTCGCAGCGGTAGGGCTTGGACCCATTGACGGCGGGATCGTCCGTCAGCTCCAGGACGCCGCTCCAGCGCGACGGCCTGCCCAGCATCTCCTCCAACGCCCGCCGTATCTGCTCCAGCTCCTCGCGCACTGCTGCCCTCCGTGACCGTGGCCTCAGTATACCTCCGGCGCTTCGGAGCCTGTCAACCGGCCCGCCTCCCCGCGCTCACCGGCCCGCGGACTGGAAGGCGGCGGCGACGATGGCCTGGGCCTCCGTCTGAATCTGCCGCAGGTGTTCCGGTCCCCGGAAACTCTCGGCGTAGATTTTGTAGATGTGCTCCGTGCCCGAGGGCCGCGCCGCGAACCAGCCGTTCTCCGTGACGACTTTGAGGCCGCCGATGGGGGCGTTGTTGCCGGGCGCGCGCGTCAGCTTGGCGATGATCCTCTCCCCCGCCAGCTGTTCGGCGGGGACCTGATCCGGGGACAGGTCTTTCAGCACCGCCTGCTGCGCCGGGCTGGCCGGGGCGTCCATGCGCTCGTACACCGGGCTGCCGAACTGCTCCTCCAGCGCGCGGTAATGCTCTCCGGGGTCACGGCCCGTCCTGGCCGTGATCTCGGCAGCGAGCAGGCCCAGGATAATGCCGTCCTTGTCCGTGGACCACGCCACGCCGTCCCGCCTTAAGAACGAGGCGCCGGCGCTTTCTTCGCCCCCGAAGCCGTAGGAGCCGTCCAGGAGGCCGTCCACGAACCACTTGAAGCCGACCGGCACTTCCGCCAGAGGCCGCCCCAGGCCGGCGGCCACGCGGTCAATCATGGCGCTGGACACCAGCGTCTTGCCCACCGCCGCATCGGGCCGCCACGCCGCGCGATTTTGGAACAGATAATGGACGGCGACAGCCAGGAAGTGGTTCGGGTTGAGCAGACCGGCGCTGCGCGTGACGATGCCGTGCCGGTCCACATCGGGGTCGTTGCCGAAGGCGATGTCAAATTGATCCTTCAGCCCGATCAGGCGGGCCATGGCCGCGGGCGAGGAGCAGTCCATGCGTATCTTGCCGTCCCGGTCCAGCGTCATGAACGCGAAGGTCGGGTCCACATTGGGGTTGACCACCTCCAGGTTCAGGCCGTATCGTTCCGCGATCCGGGGCCAGTAGCTGACCGCCGCCCCCCCCATCGGGTCCACGCCCAGCCGCAGGCCCGCCGCCGCGACAGCCTCCAGGTCCAGGACGCTGCCCAGGTCGTCCACGTAGGGCGTGACGTAGTCATATCGGTGGGTCGTCGGGGCCTTCAGCGCCGCCTCCCAGGGCAGGCGCTTCACATTGGAAACCCCCTCCTGTAGCAACTGATTGGCTCGATCTTGAATGCGCTGGGTGGTCCCGGTGTCCGCCGGCCCGCCGCTGGGCGGGTTGTACTTGAAGCCGCCGTCGTCCGGGGGATTGTGGGAGGGCGTGATGACGACTCCATCGGCGAGGCCCTCCGTCCGCCCCCGGTTATAGGTCAGGATGGCGTGGGAGATGACCGGCGTGGGGGTGTAGCCGAGGTCTTCCGCGATCATGACCTCGACCTCATGGGCGGCGAAGACCTCCACGGCGGTGATCCGCGCCGGCTCCGAGAGGGCGTGCGTGTCCATGCCCAGATACAGCGGCCCCGTGATGCCCTCTGCCCGCCGGTGCTCCGCGATGGCCTGGCAGATCGTCCGAATGTGATCCTCGTTGAAACTGTTCTTGAACGGAGTCCCCCGGTGGCCGGAGGTGCCGAACGCGACTCGCTGGGCGGGGTCGCCGGGGTCGGGCTTCTGAGTGTAGTAGGCGCTGATGAGGCGCGGGACGTTGACGAGCAACTCTCGCGGAGCCGGCTTGCCGGCCTGTTCCTGCGGGGACATGACGATCTCCTGATGGGTTTTTCCGAAGCACGGCGGGGAAACGGGTATAATTCTCCACCACTGTTCGCTCCTATAAAGGATACCCCATGGCGACATCGCGCGAGAGGCAGGACCCCTGGAAGTCCGACTTAACCTACATCATCGGCCATCAGCGGCCCGACGTGGACGCGATCGCGTCCGCCGTCGGCTACGCCTGGCACCTGCATCAGATGGGCCAGGAGAACGTGGTCGCGGCGCGGGCGGGCCAGGTCGGCTCGCAGGCCGCCTTTGCCCTGGGTCACTTCGGCCTGAAGCCGCCCCGGCCCCTGTCCAGCGCCGCGCCGACATTCGCCCACATCGCCCAGCCGCAGGCGCCGGTCGCGCCCTACGACCCGCTGGCGGAGGCAATGGCGCGGCTGGCCCAGGGGGAGCGGCTGGTACCCGTCGTGGATGGGGTCGGCCACCTGCTGGGGGGCCTGACGCCCCTGGGACTCGCCCGCGCCTATGCCCAGGTCGCCAGCGGACAGGCCCGCACGTCCGCCCAGACGTGCCGCACCTATGTCGAGCAGTTGCCGGTGCTGCCGGCCAGCGATCGCGTCCGGGACCGGCGCGGCGCGCTGCTACGGGGCGGCGGCGAGGAGTTCCTGGTCGTCTCCGAGGACGGCCGATACCTGGGCACGACGGACCGCCAGCGCCTGCTGGAGCCGCCCAGGGCGCGTCTCATCCTGGTGGACCACAACGAGCTGGCGCAGGCCGTGCCGGGGGCGGACGAGGCCGAGATCGTCGGCGTGCTCGACCACCACCGCCTGGGCAACGCGCCGACCGTGGCCCCGATCCCGTTCGTCGTGGAGCCGGTCGGCAGCACCAGCACCCTGGTGGCCGAGGCCTGCCGCCGCCAGGGCGTCACGCCGCCGGGGGAGATCGCGGGCCTGCTGCTTTCCGGAATCCTGTCCGACACGCTCGTGTTCCGCTCGCCGACCGTCACCGAGCGGGACCGGCGGGCAGCCGAATGGCTTGCCGAATTGAGCGGCGTGGTCATCCCTGAGTACGGACAGCAGTTGATCAAGGCCTCGCCCGGCCTGGCGGATCGCTCCGCCGACGAGATCGTGGAAGTTGACCGCAAGAACTACGAGATGGGGGGCCGGGCCGTCAGCGTGGCGCAGGTCGAGGTCACGGGGTTTCAGGAACTGCCCGAGCGCAGGGCGGACCTTTTGGAAGCGCTGGACGCGCGGCGGGTGCGTGAGAACCTGGCCCTGATCTGCCTGATGGTCACGGACGTGATCACGATCCAGAGCCGCCTGCTGTGCCAGGGCGAGCCGGCCCTCCTCGCCGGCCTGCCGTTCAACCGGGTGGACCCCCACGAGTTCGATCTGGGGAACATCGTCTCCCGGAAAAAGCAGCTGATTCCGGCATTGCAAGGCGCGCTGGAGGAGATCGAGTGAGGATTCGCGCCGCCGTCATGCCCGCGCCGGGACGACCAATCGAGGTACGTCGGTTCCCGGAACCCACACTCGAGCCCGGTGCGGTGCTGCTGAAGACGCTGGCGTCGGAGGTGTGCGGGACGGACGTACACCTCTGGCATGGGCGGCTGGCGGGCGTGCCGTACCCGCTGATTCCCGGCCACGTCAGCGTCGGCGAGGTCGCCGCGACGGGCGGCCCGGTGTCCGACATCGAGGGGGCGGCGATCTCCGTGGGCGACGCCGTGACCTTTCTGGATGTCCACGGGACCTGCTACAACTGCTGGTACTGCCTGGTGGCCAAGGAGACCACGCGCTGCCCGCACCGGCGCGTCTACGGCATCACCTACGGCGCGGACGAGGGCCTGCTGGGCGGCTGGAGCGAGCAGATTTATCTGAAGCCGGGCGTCAAGATCGTGCGGCTGCGCGGGGGCGTGACGCCGGAGCAGTGGATCGCGGGCGGCTGCGGGCTGCCGACGGCGCTGCACGCCGTTGACCGGGCGCAGGTCAGGCTCGGCGATCGGGTGGTGGTCCAGGGCGCGGGGCCGGTGGGCCTGAGCGCCTGCGCCCTGGCCGCCGCCAGCGGCGCGGCCTGGGTCGGCGTCGTGGACGGGGCGCCGCATCGGCTGGACGCGGCGCGGAAGATGGGGGCCGACACCCTGATCCTGCTGGACTCAGACGTCGTCGGGGAGGTGCGAAGGGCGACCGGCGGGCGCGGGGCCGACGTGGTGATCGAGGCGAGCGGCAGCCCGGAGGCCGTGCCCCAGGGGTGCGCGCTGGCCCGCGACGGCGGCCGCTATGTCGTCGTCGGGCAGTACACGGACAACGGGCCGACCGAGATCAATCCCCACCTGGACATCAACCGCAGGCACCTGGAGATTCGCGGGTGCTGGGGGGTGGACCTGAGCCACGTCTGGCGCGCGATGGACTGCCTGGCCCGCCTCGGCGACCGCTTCGCCTGGACGGACATCATCTCGCGCCGCTACGGGCTGGAGGGCGCGGGTGAGGCGCTTGCGGCCGTCGAGTCCCGTCAGGTCGTCAAGGCGCTGATCGTGCCGTCGGGGAATCTCTGAGTGACCATGCCGCTGCTGCGGGTTCTGCACTATCTCTGGGCCTCTCCGGCGACGGCCCTCGGGCTGCTCTTCGCGCCGGCGGCGTGGATGAGCGGGGGCCGGGTGCGTTGCGTGGACGGTGTGGTCGAAATCCACGGCGGCCTCGTCCAGAGATTTCTGGCGCAGGGCCTGCCCGTCATCGGCAGCGCCTCGGCAATGACGCTCGGCCATGCGGTCATCGGCCAGGATCAAGCCTGTCTGGATGACAGCCGGACGCACGAGCGGGTCCACGTCCGGCAGTACGAGCGCTGGGGGCCGCTGATGATCCCGGCCTACCTGCTCGCCAGCCTTTGGGCGTATCTGCGGAGACGGCACCCTTATTGGGATAACCCTTTTGAGCGGGAGGCGAATCAGATCAGCGACCGGGGCGAGGCTTGAGACAGCATCAGCAGTGTGCCGAGGCATTTGCGATTATTGCTGGACGAAATGCTGAACTTTTGGTATAATTATTCGTCTATGATGGGAAGCGGTCTCGTCTTGGGGGTGGAAAAATGCTGAATCAGGCCGAAACAGGGAGGCTGGCGCACCTGCTGCGGCGGGCGGGCTTCGGCTCGCGGCCCGACGAGTGGACGGCGTATGCTAAACTGGGGGTCGCGGGGACGACGGACCGCCTGCTGCACCCGGAGACCGTCCCCGACCATCTCGCTGAGGTGATGCACGACATCGGCGGCGACTACATTGACTTCAACAGCCTGGACAGCCTCTCCAAGTGGTGGCTCTACCGGATGCTGCACACGCAGCGCCCGCTGGAAGAGAAGATGACGCTGTTCTGGCACGGCCACTTCGCCACGGCCAACTACAAGGTGGACAACCCGAAGTGGATGTGGCAGCAGAATCAGACCCTCCGCACCCACGCCCTGGGCAACTTCCGCTCCTTGCTCCAGGCCATCACGCGCGACCCGGCGATGCTGGTCTGGCTGGACGGGACGGACAACCGCAAGGGCCACCCCAACGAGAACTACGGGCGCGAGCTGCAAGAACTGTTCACGATGGGCGTCGGCAGCGGCTACACCGAGAAGGACGTGCAGGAGGCCGCCCGCGCCTTCACCGGCTGGCAGGTGGACCGCGAGGCCGGCAGCGCCGTCTTCCGGCCCGAGCGGCACGACGACGGCGTGAAGACGTTTCTGGGCGAAACCGGCAACTTCGGCGGCGACGACATCATTGACATCATCGTTCGGCAACCGGCGACGGCCACGTTCCTCTGCGCCAAACTGTTCCGCTTCTTCGTCCACGACGACCCGACGCCCGCTGATCTCAAGCCGCTCACCGAGGCCTACTTCGGCAGCGGGTACGAGATTCGGGCGGTAGTCGGCGCGATCCTGAAGTCCCCCGCCTTTTATAGCCCGCAGGCGATGTATGCCCAGATCAAAAGCCCGACGGAGTACGTCGTGACCCTGATGCGGACGCTGGACGCGCCGATGTCGGCGGCGGAAGGCTCCTTTGACCGGGTGAAGGAGATGGGGCAGGAGTTGTTCAACCCGCCCAACGTCAAGGGCTGGCCGGGCGGCCAGACCTGGATGAACACGATGACGCTGCTGGCCCGCGTCTCCTTCGCCAGCCGGGTCATCTCCAACCTGGGCCGCCAGGGCACATTTTCGGACAAGGTCCACGCCGTCCTGAGCGCGCACGGTGCCGGCGCGGGCGGCCTGGGTACGCCCGATCAGATCGCGGACGCCGTCTGGAGCGCGTTCCTGCCGGGCCATGCGCCGTCGGCCAAGACCCGCGCCGCCCTGATCGCCTACGTGCAGGACAAGAACGCGCCGGGCCGAGCGCACTTCGAGTCGAAGGCCCCGGGCCTGATGACCCTGATTCTGTCCGCCCCGGAGTACCATTTGGCGTAGAACCCCTTCCGGCTCGGCCAGAAGAACCCCTCCCGCGGGCAAGCCCGCTTCCCTCCCCCGCAAGCGGGAGAGGGTGATAGGCGAAGGGCAAACCTCTCGTCACCCATCCCTCTCCCTTTCTGAAGGGGGAGGCGCTTGCGCCGGAGAGGGGGTCTCCGAGGTCCGCCCGAAACAAGGAAACACACCATGTCCACCACGCGCCGCGAATTCATCCAGAACGGCCTGTCCTTCGTCGCCCTGGGAATCGCCATGCCGACGTTTTTGATGCGGTCCGCCGCCGCGCAGGCCGCGCCGGCGGGCTCGCCGTTCGGCGGGCTGCCGCCGATCCCGACCGGCAAGACGCTGGTGGTGATCGAGATGGCCGGCGGCAACGACGGCCTCAACACCGTCATCCCCTACGCCGCCCCCGAATACGCCAAGTTCCGGCCCACCATCGGCATCCCGGCGGGCAACGTCGTCCAGATCGACAACAACCTCGGCCTGCACCCGCGTCTCAAGCCGCTGGGCGACCTGTATGAGAAGGGCCACCTCGCCGTCGTCACCGGCGTCGGCTACCCCAACCCGAACCGCAGCCACTTCCAGAGCATGGACATCTGGCAGACCGGCCGGCCGGAGATTGACGCGCGCGAACGGACGGGCTGGCTGGCGCGCTACTTCGACGCCGACGGGCACTTCCAGGGCAACCCGCTGTCCGGCATCAGCCTGGGGTCGGCCCTGCCGCTGGCGCTGTTCGCGGGCAACGTGCCGGCCTCCACCATCGGCAACGGGCGCGACTACGGCTTCGGCGTCAACGGGCCGGACCGCGCGGTGCAGGACTCCCTGAAGGCCCTTTATGCCGAGGGCACGGTCGCCGGCTCCAACGCCGAGTTCGTCCGCAACGTCGGCAGCGACGCCTACGCCAGCACGGAGGTCTTGAAGAAGGCGATGAGCGACTACGACGCCGGCAGGAGCGCCGACACGGCCAAGTACCCGGTGAACAACGGGCTGGCGGCGGGCTTGCAGACCATCGCCAAGCTGATCTCCGGCGGCGTCGGCAGCCGCGTCTACTACCTGAGCATGGGCGGCTTCGACACCCACGCCAACCAGGTGGGCCAGCACGCCAATCTCATGGGCCAACTGGCCGACGCCGTCACCGCCTTCCTCGCCGACCTCTCGCTGCATGGCAAGGCGGAGGACGTGACGGTGATGACTTTCTCCGAGTTCGGGCGGCGCTGCAAGGAGAACGGCTCGCAGGGCACCGACCACGGCGCGGCCAGCGTGATGTTCGTGGCGGGCGCGGGCGTCAAGGGCGGCGTCTACGGCGACTACCCCAGCCTGTCCGACCTGGACGACGGCGACTTGCGCTACCATACGGACTATCGCTCCGTCTACGCGACCCTGCTGGACAGGTGGCTGGGCGCCAACTCCCCGGCCATTCTCGGCGGTCAGTTCCAGCACCTGGACTTCGTGTAGCCGCCCCCAAAGGCCGAAAGCGCCCCCGCGTCTTGGACGCGGGGGCGCTTTTCGTCCCGTGACGAGCCAGGCGCAGGGGCGCTCCTCCAGCCACCTGCGGCTAGGCGGATGATGCCGTAGCGCCTGTCTCCGCGCCCAGCTTCTGAAGAACGACGATCAGTTCGTGTCCGTTTTTCAGAACCAACTCAATGTCAAACCCGATCTTGTTTTTGAGCGAAAGGAGAAGCTCTAAAAATTCTTTCTGCGTCCATACGTGGAAATGGATGCTGTAGTCGCGCCGTATTTTATCTTCCAGCTCACGTTTTATCTCATCTTCACCGAAGTTTATGCCTTGACTCTCGAATTCCGGTTTGTCGACCAGACGCACAAACTCCTCAAAATGGAGAAGACGCGACCATTCCGGCCCCTCTTCGTAATCCCTGACCAGGTGGCTGAGAGGCGTTACCGGCCGATGGCGGTCGAACGTAAAACGCTTGTCCGGTATGGCAAAATAGGCAATTCCACCTGCTTTCAGGACGCGGAACTGGCTCGTTATGGCATTGATCGGGTTTTGGCAGTGCTCTAGAAAATGATTGGCGATCACGAAATCCTGTGAACCGTCAGGGATGCGGTTGAGGATCTCCCCGTCCGCCACAATGTCCACATCCACCAGAGGCAGCGCCTCCAATTCTGGATAGTGTCGGCGCAGGTCCGCATTCGCCATCCGATCCACGTACCGGACTCTTGCCGCCGGGGGCACCTTGAGAGGGTTGTGCAAAGCGCCGATCTCGATACCGTCGCCTCGGATGTAGGTCCTAGCAACGACGTAACGATCCAAGGACACTGGCTCTTCTATCGGACATCGCTCGCTCGCCGGTCCCGGCCTGGAGGAAATTACCTTACGGACCGCCCTTTTCAAAGGCGAAGGAACCACCCTTTTCACGCGCGAAAGAAAAGCTTTCACAACAGTCATTCTGTTTCCCCTTTCGGAAACTGGCTGGGTGGGCCTGCTCGCCGGCTGGATGCGACAATGACGACCAACACAGTGCTCCCGTGCCTGCCGACGCGCCGAGGCAACGGCGGGCCATTTTACCCATGTCCAGGCCGGATGAAACACAACGGGCCGCCCGCCATGAGGTGACGGGCGGCCCTGGACTGACGATCGCTCAGGCGGGTTTGATGTCCACGCTCGCGCCTTCGGCGGTCAGCTTGGCCTTGAGGGCCTCGGCGTCTTCCTTGCTCAGTCCCTCCTTGACGGCCTGCGGCGCGCCCTCGACCAGGTCCTTGGCTTCCTTGAGGCCCAGCGACGTGGCCTCGCGGACGGCCTTGATGACCTGAATCTTCTTGTCGCCAGCGGCGGTCAGGACGACGTTGAATGAGGTCGGCTCCTCGGCGACCGGCGCGGCGGCGGCACCGTCGCCACCGGCGGCAGGGGCCGCCGCGACCGGCGCGGCGGCGGTGACGCCGAACTCTTCCTGTAACTGCTTGACGAACTCGCTGAGTTCCAGCACGGTCATGCTCTTGATGGCATCCATCAGTTGGGCGGTATCGGCCATTGGTTTATTCTCCTTGTTGTAATCGGCCCCCTAGCCCCCAATTCCGGGGGAACCAGAGGGAATTCAGCATGGGCCATCCCGTCTCCCCCAGAAGCGGGGATCGGGGGACCTCCTAGGCGGCAGCCTCAGCGGCAGCCTCAGCCGCGTCCCCACCGCCCTGCTTGTCGGCGATGGCTTGCAGCGTGAAGACGAAATTGGAAATGATCCCGCTCAGCGTACCGACGAGACCGGAGATCGGCCCGTTGAGCGAGCCGAGCATCTGCGCGATCAGCACCTCGCGCGGCGGAGTCCTGGACAGGGCCTCCACCTGATCGGGGTTGAAGACGCGGCCGCCCAGGACGCCGGCCTTGACGCTCATGGCCTTGTGGTCGCGGACGAAATCCACCAGCACCTTGGCCGCCCCCACGGGGTCGCCCTTGGCGAAGCCGATGGCGGTCGGGCCGGCCAGGTGCGCGTCCATCTGGTCCACCGGCATCAGGCCGTCGGCGGCGCGCCGGAACAGGGTGTTCTTGACCACCCGGAACTCGGCGTCGGCGTCGCGCAGCTTCCGGCGCAGCTCGGTCAATTCGGCCACGGACAGGCCGCGATAGTCAGTCAGGATCGCCGCCTGGGTCTGCCCGACCAGCTCGCGCAGATCGGCGACGTTCTCGACCTTGGCAGCGGCGGGCTCGATAACGTATTCTTTTGCCATTGCGTGTTTCACCTCCTTTTGCAGACCCCTCCCGGCGCTGCGCGCCACCCTCCCCTGTCAGGAGAGGGTCAGAGAGGCCGAATGAAAGGCGCCCTGCGACAGCCGTAGACGGGAGGCGTGTCGCAGGGCGCGTGGGGACGCAGTCTGAGTGCGTCGGAGCGTCATGGGACCTCGGCCGGCGGGCGAATGCCCATTAACCCTCTCACGATTGGATTGGGGCCGGCTGTCTACGGCAAAGCGATATGCAGTTGTGAAGAGCGACCCTCACCCTGGCCCTGAAACCCCTCATCCCCAGCCCTTCTCCCTCGGAAGGGGCGAAGGGAGCAGGGTCGGCGGGATGAGCGTTGCGAACTCCGCCGGGGTGAGGGGGCGGGGGCCGGTATTTTAGTGCGCGCGCAGCGGGTCAATGCGGACGCTCGGCCCCATGGTGGTGGAGACGGCGATTTTCTGCAGATACCGCCCCTTGGAGGCGGACGGCTTGGCCTTGACCAGGGCGTCCATCAGAGCATTGTAGTTGTCCTGCAGCTGCTCCACGGGGAACGAGGCCTTGCCGAGCGGTGCGTGGACGATGCCGGCCTTCTCGACGCGGTACTCCACGCGAGTCGCCTTCTTGATGTCCGAGACGGCCTGGCCGATGTTGGGGGAGACCGTGCCGGCCTTGGGGTTGGGCATCTTCTGCTTGAAGGTCGCGCCCAGGCGTCCCACCAGGGCCATCATGTCCGGGGTGGCGAGGATCAGGTCGTACTGCTTCCAGTCCACCTGGCCCTTCTGCACCTGCTCGATCAGGTCCTCGGCCCCGACGAGGTCGGCCCCGGCCTGCTCGGCGGCGGCGGCGCGGTCGCCTCGGGCGAACACCATCACCTTGCGACCCTTGCCGGTGCCGTGCGGCAGGGTGGTGACGCCGCGCACCATCTGGTCGCCATGGCGCGGGTCCACACCCAGGTTGACGGCGATGTCCACGGTCTCATCGAACTTGGCGCCGGCGAGGGTCTTCACCTTCGCCAGAGCCTCCTGCGGCGTGAGCAGATGCTCATGGTTGACCTGCTTGGCAAGCCCCTGATAGCGCTTGCCGACGGTTTTGGTGCGGTCTTGCTTTCGCATTTTCGTCTCCTTGTGGTGCGAGCGGGGGTCTTCCCCTCCCACGGATAAATCCTACCCCTGGCCGCAAGCGGCCTGTCCCCTCCCTGCCAGGGAAGGGACCGCTGCGAGGAACGAGCAGCAGGGTTAGGTCCTTACGCGACGTCAATGCCCATCGAGCGGGCGGTGCCGGCGATGATCTTCATCGCGGCCTCCACGTCATTGGCGTTGAGGTCGGGCATCTTGGTCGTGGCGATCTCGCGCAATTGCTGCTCGCTGATCTTGGCGACCTTGGTCTTGTTGGGCGCGCCGGAGCCGCTGGGGATGCCGGCGGCCTTCTTCAGCAGGTCGGCGGCGGGCGGCGTCTTGGTGATGAACTGGAACGAGCGGTCGTCGTAGATGGTGATCTCGACGGGCACGACGGAGCCGAGCATGGGGGCGGTGCGCTCGTTGTAGCCCTTGATAAACTCCATCATGTTGATGCCGTAGCCGCCGAGGGCGGGGCCGACGGGCGGGGCGGGCGTGGCCTTGCCCGCGTTGAGCTGGAGCTTGACGACTCCGACGACTTTTCTAGCCATGCTGTGTGTCCTCTACAGAATGCAACTACAGAATGCAACCCTCGCGGTCATGGCGTAGGGGCTTGGCATGCCAAGCCCCTGCCATCCGATACCGGGGGCGTTACGAAATCTTCTCGATCTGGTTGAACTCCAGCTCCACGGGCGTGTCGCGGCCGAAGATGGAGATGAGTACCTTGACCTTGTCCTTGGGCGCGTTGATCTCCTGGACGGAGCCGGTGAAGTCGGCGAACGGGCCGGAGTTGACGCGCACGGCCTGGCCGACCTGCCACTGCGTCTTCAGGATCGGCTTGGTCTCCGACTCCTCCAGGGCCTGCATGATGGAGCGGATCTCACTGTTCTTCACCGGGGTCGGCTTGTTGTCGCCGACGAAGCCGATCACGCCGGTCGTGCTTTTGACCAGGTACCAGGTGTTGTCGTCCAGGGCCATCTCCACGAAGACGTAGCCGGGGAAGACCTTGCGGTCAATCTCGCTCTTCTTGCCCTGGCGGACGCGCTGCTCCTTCTCGGTGGGCACGAAGATCTGGCCGACCTTGCCCTTCATGCCCATCGTCTCGGCGCGGCGCTCGATGTTGGTCTTGACCTTCTTCTCGTGGCCGGAGTACGTATGGATGGCGTACCACTGCTTTTGCATATCAGTTCTTCTGCGTGTCGAACGCGCTACCGGGCGAACAGCGGGTTGAGCAGCCGCGTGAAGACGGCGTCCAGCACGCCGACCCAGAGGGCGACCGCGACGACCAGGCCCAACACGACGGAGGTGGACTTGGTCAGAACGGGGCGGCTGGGCCAGGTGGTCTTCTTCAGCTCGACCCAGGCCTCCTGAAAGAACGTGCGCGGGTTGACCGGCTTGCGGCTGGCCATCGCCTGGGCGCGGCGCTGGATCTCGGCGGCGCGCGGGTTGGCCGGCTTCTTGTCGCCCGGGTTGCCGGGCGCGGGCTTGGTGGGTTTATCGGCCACGGTGCGTTTCCTTGCGCCTGATTCTCGCTTCTCAGGCAAAAAAATGAACAGGGGTCGCGCCCCTGTTCCGTGTCTTGGAGTTAGTATAGCATAGTTCGGGGAGTGTTGTCAAGGGCGGGAAAAAGGATTTTCGGCACGGGCGTTGTAATACGGTCTCGTATCGCGCGGAGGAAACGGGGGCTGTGATGAACATCGTGACGCGGCGCGGCTTTCTGGCGCGGGCGGGACGCCTGGCTTTGGCGGGACTCGCCCCGCGAACGGTCGCCGGACCGAAACTGACGCTGGTTCGGGAGGGCCACAGTCATGGCGCGATCCTGATCGAGTCTGGGTCGCCGCCCGCTGCCGAACACGGGGCGCAGGAGCTGCAACATTTCCTGCGGGAGATGTCTGGGGCAGCCCTGCCCATCCTTGTGGCCGCCGATGCCGCGCGACGCCCACCCTCCGGGCCGCTGATCACGGTTGGCGTCGGCCCGCTCCGAGAGGAGGAGTACCGGGTCCGCGTCAGGCTGGGCCGCCTGGAGATAAAGGGCGGCGGCAAGCGGGGCGCCCTCTACGGCTGCTACGCGCTGCTCGAGGACGTGCTCGGCTGCCGCTGGTACACCTCCACGATCCAACACGTCCCGCGCCGCCCGACCATTGTGCTCGGGCCGCTGGACATCCGGGGGAGGCCGGCGTTCGAGTACCGCGAGCCATATTACGCGGAGGCCCTGGACCGCGACTGGGCCGCGCGGAACCGCACCAACGGGAACAGCCAGCGCCTGGACGCCTCCGTCGGCGGCCGCGTCATGTACGGCCGTTTCGTCCACACCTTCAACGAGCTGGTCCCGCCCGACCAGTATTTCGATGCCCACCCGGAGTATTTCTCACTGATTGACGGGCAGCGCCGCAAGGGCTACTATCAGCTCTGTCTGACGAACGCCGACGTGCTGCGCCTCTCCACCGAGAAAGTCCGCCAGTGGATCCGGGAGAACCCGGAGGCGACCATCTTCTCGGTCTCGCAGAACGACACGTACTACAACTGCCAGTGCGACAACTGCCGGGCGGTCGAGCGGGAGGAGGGCGCGCCCTCCGGGGTGCTGCTGCGCTTCGTCAACGCCGTGGCCGATGCTATCGGGCGGGACCACCCGCACGTGCTGATTGATACGCTCGCCTACCAGTGGAGCGAGGACCCGCCGCGCCATGTGCGGCCCCGGCCCAACGTGCGGGTCCGGCTGGCCCCCATCGGCGCCTGCGTCGGTCACGCCTTCGACGGCTGCGAGGCCAACGAGCACCCCTACCGCAACCTGCGCGCCTGGTCGGCCATCACGAGTCAGCTATACCTGTGGCATTACAGCACCAACTTCGCGCACTACCTGCAGCCCCTGCCGGACCTCGCCGAGATCGCCGCCGACATCCCGCTCGTCCACCGCAACGGGGTCGTCGGCCTGTTCTATGAGGGCGACTACGCGCCCGGCGGCGGGGGCGAGATGTCCGCGCTGAAGGCCTACCTGATGGCGAAATTGATGTGGGACCCCGGCCGGCCCGCCGTGCCCATCGTGAGCGAGTTCCTGGAGGGCGTGTACGGCCCCGGCGCGCCGTTCCTGCAGCAGTGGCTGGACCTGCTCCAGGCCCAGGTGCGCCGGCCCGGCGTCCATGCCCACATCTACGACCCGCCGACGGCGCCCTACCTTTCGGACGCGGTGCTGCAACAGGGGGCGCAGCTCTTTGACGCCGCGGAGCGGGCCACGCAGTCCCATCCGGTCGCGCGGGACCAGGTGCAACGCGCCCGCCTGGCGCTGGAGTACGTGCAGTTGGAGCGGGCCGCACCCACGGATCCGAATCGGGCGGCCCTGGCCCGCCGGGTGGCGGAGAAGATCGGGAGGTACGGCATTACGCAGGTGCGGGAGGGCGAGCCGGTGGAGAAGTACCTGGCGCGCATCAGCCCGAAGTCTCCGGCCTAACCCCTGAATAAGAGTCGGCGACGGAATGCGTTTCGGGTATACTGGGGGGCGAACACCAGAAAAAGGAGTTTGCCCCCGATGCCCAAACTGATCCTGCTTCGCCACGGCGAGTCGCAGTGGAACCTGGAAAACCGCTTCACCGGCTGGGTGGACGTGCCGCTGACCGAGAGAGGCCGGGAGGAGGCCCGCATCGCCGGCGATCACCTGCGGGACCTGCCCATTGACAAGGTCTACACCTCGGTCCTCCAGCGCGCCATCAACACTGCCGACATTGCCTTGCAGGCCGCCGGGAAGCATGACCTGCCCACCGAGCGCGACCAGGCGCTGAATGAGCGCCACTACGGCGACCTCCAGGGGCTGAACAAGGCTGAGACCGCCCAGCAGTACGGCGAGGAGCAGGTCAAGA
>JAFAZD010000217.1 GCA_019239955.1 Armatimonadota bacterium
ATCGCGCCGCGCAGGGACTTGCCGCTGCGCAGCTCCTCCTTCAGACGCTCGAAGATCAGGATGTTGGCGTCCACCGCCATGCCGATGGACAGGATGAAGCCGGCGATGCCCGGCAGGGTCAGGGTGACGGCGAAGCCGGGGAACAGCCAGCTCAGACCGCCCTTGAAGATCGCCAGCGTGAACAGGGTGTAGATCAGCAGGGCGATGTCGGCCACCAGGCCCGGCAGCCGGTAGTAGAACAGCATGAACAGCAGGACCAGCGCCAGACCGACGCCGCCGGCGATCTCGATGTTGTGCAGCGCCGGGCCGCCCAGGCTGGCCTCGACCGACTCGGTCTCCTCCTGGGTCAGCGGTACGGGCAGCGCGCCCGCGTTGAGCAGGTCCGCCAGGTTCTTGGCCTCGGCCAGCGTGGCGAAGCCGCCGGAGATCTCGCCCTGGCCGTCCAGAATCGGGCTGGCGATGTAGGGGGCGGAGATCACCTGGTCGTCGAGCACGATGCCGACGATCTCACCGACGTGGGCGGTGGTGAAGTCGGCGTACTTCTTCGCGCCGTCGGCCTTGAAGGACTGGGAGACGACCGGGTCGGCCCCCGTGTTGCCGCCCAGATGAGCCGCCGTGTTGGGGGCGATGTCGTTGCCCGTGAGAATCGGCTGCCCGCCGTTGGCGGCGAGGGAGGACTGGATCAGGCCATTCCAGTCGGTCAGTTCCCGGTTAAGGTCGAGCGCCTTCTTCTGCTGGTCCGGGGTGAAGTAGACCGGCGCCATCGGCGGGCTGCCCGCCAGTGGCGGCGGCACGGTGAACAGGGCCGCCCCGGCGCGCGGATTGGTCCCCTGGGACAGCAGGGCGGCAAAGTCGGCGCGAATCTGCGCGCCGTCGCGGAACGTCTGGTTGGTGCGCTGATCAAGGAACGTGTAGTGCTCGTGCCCCTGCGCGTCTCGCGTCACGTCCGCGCGCACGGGCCGGTTGGCGACCGATGGGTTGCTGCTGTTGGGGTTGGCGACATCCCGGAAATAGTAAAACTGGAGCTGGGCCGTCGTGCCGAGCAGCTTCAGGATGGCGTCCTTGTTCTTGACGTCCGGCAGTTCGACGACGAACTGGGTCTTGCCCTTGGGCTGCACGGTCGCCTCGCCGACGCCCGCACCGTTGATCCGGTTTTCAAGAATCTGCTGGATGACCGCCTGGTTATACTCGACGCCGGGCGCCTCCTCCGGATGGGCCTGCAGCACGGCGCGCACGCCGCCCCGGATGTCCAGGCCGTAGCGGGTAGGATAGTTGGCGACGCGCCGGTGCGTCTTCGAGTCGTAATGGGTCCCGACAATCACCCAGGCCGACAGCGCAATCAGTACCAGGATGACGAGTCCCCAAATCTTTTCCTGTTTCAAGTCTTCCTCCGCAAAAACAATGCCACGGAACGATTGATTATATCTTACGGGGGGGGCAATGTCAAGGTTCCAGGGCGGCTTCCAGCAGGTCGGCGGAGCGGGCGGGGCCGGGTTCGGCGCGCATCTTCTCGCCCAGCGCGGCGACGCGGGCATGGATGTCGGCGTCGCCCAGCAGCCGTTCCAGCCGGAGCCGGAGCGCGTGGGACGAGAAGTCCTGCGGCTGCAGGCGCAGGCCCCAGCCGTTGCGCTGGATATGGGCGGCGTTCTCCCACTGGTCGAAGCCGCGCGGAACGACGATATTGGGGATGCCGTAGTAGCAGGCGGCCTGGGTCGTCCCCGCCCCGCCCTGATGCACGATGGCGTCCGCCAGGGGGAAGAGGTCGGCGTAAGGCGCGTAGCGGACGGCGGCGACGCGGCCCGCCAGGGATGGCGGGACGGGCAGAGTGTCGGGCGCGCCGAGCAGCACCGCGCGCCAGTCGGTCGGCGCGATGGCCTCCAGCGCCGCCTCGTAGAATTCGCGCGGATCGTTGACGACGGACGAGCCGAGCGTAAAGACGATGAGCGGCCCCCCGGCCCCCAATTCTGGGCGAGCCGGAGAGGAGGGACCGGAGGCGTCCCAGCGGGCGTAGCCTCCCACCTGTAGCCAGGCGGGCCAGTCCGACGGGCGCGGGAAAAAGGCCGGCGACCAGAGGCCGAGCGTCAGACGGCGGGAGTAGGCGCCGCCGAGGGCGATGTTCGGCAGCGGCGGGACGCCCAGCCGGCGGTATGCGGCGGCGGCGGGCGCGTCCAGGTCACGGAAGACGCGGCGGGCGATGGCCCAGGGCAGGCGGCACAGGGCAGAGGGCAGGCCGCGCAGCGCCACGCCGGTCGGGGGCGACTGGCCGCTGGGGTAGCACGTGATGGCCCCGGTGGCGCTGGCCCAGCGGACGCCGGTGCGGGCGGCGACGGCGGGCGCGGCGAGCTGGATGATGTGGGAGAGGAACAGGTCGGCGTCGCGCGCCAGCGGCTCCAGCGCCTCGGCCGCTGGCACGATGGCCGGAATCAGGACCTCCTCAAACAGCAGCCGGATCGGGATGGTCACGTCGGGCGTGGGCGCGATCAGGCGCTTCAGGAGGTCGGAGTCGGGATCGGGGTCCGGGCCGGTCACGGTCGCGGC
>JAFAZD010000244.1 GCA_019239955.1 Armatimonadota bacterium
GGCTCTTCCGCGACCGCTTCGCCACACCCGACGGCCGCGCCCGCTTCCACCTGGTCCACCACCGGGACGCCGTCGAGACCCCGGACGACGAGTACCCCTACCGGCTCACGACGGGCCGCAGCCGCGCCCACTACCAGTCCGGCACCCAGACCCGCCGGACGAAGGCGTTGCTCGACGCCGAGCCCGAACCCGTCGTCGAGATCCATCCCGACCTCGCGGCACGGCTGGGGGTCGCCGACGGCGCCGACGTGCTGCTGCGCAGCCGCCGGGGCAGCGCCCGGATGCGGGCCCGGCTCGCGTCGACCATCCGGCCCGACACGGTCTTCGCGCCCTTCCACTGGTCCGGCGGCCAGACGATCAACGCCCTGACCAACCCGGCGCTCGACCCCGCATCGCGGATGCCCGAGTTCAAGAACTGCGCGGTGGACGTCACCGCCGCGCCCGAGGACCCGCTCGATCCGACAGCTGGAGAGGAATCCCCCGCATGATGACCACGCCACGGTTCCTGCAGGGCGCCTTCGCGTTCGAGGGACAGGGGCTGGACAAGCCGGCGCCGCTGCACCCCTCGCTGACCTACACCGTCCCCGAGGGCGTCACCGGCCAGGTGCTCTACGTCCGCGCCGGCAACTCCTCCGACGAGCTCGCCACGCTCGTGCTCGTCTTCGACGGCGCGCCCGCCCGCTGGCTGCCCATCGGCGCGAAGTCCGACATGCACGTGTCGCTGCGGGTGGTCGAGGACCTCCTGGCCGGCAGCACCGTCGAGCTGCACTTCGGCGCGCCCGCGGGCACCACCGGCACCCTCGTCGTCGACTGCGGTCTGGTGGAGGTCTGAGTGACGGCACTCAGGGACGACACGGAGCCGACGCACGAGACCGCCGCCGCCGAGCAGGAGACGCGCGCGAAGCTCGTCGTCGTCGGGAACGGGATGTCCGGGGCGCGGGCCCTGGAGGAGATCCTCGCCCGCGGCGGCGGCGAGACGTTCGCGATCACCGTGTTCGGGGACGAGCCGTACGGCAACTACAACCGCATCCTGCTCTCCAACGTCTTGAACGGCTCGCAGGACCCCACCGACATCTTTCTCAACCCCCTGGACTGGTACAAGGAGAATGGCATCACCCTGTACGCCCCGGCGCGCATCGTCCACATTGATCGTCCGGCGAAGGAGGTCATGGCGGACGACGGGACGCGTACACCCTACGACAAGCTGATGATCGCCACCGGCAGCCGCCCCTTCGTGCCGCCGATGGAGGGCCTCAAAACGTCGGACGGCGGGGACAAGCACGGCGTCTTCGTCTTCCGCACCATTGATGACTGCCACAAGATCGCCGGCTATGCGAACAAGTGCCGTCGCGCCGCCGTCATCGGCGGCGGGCTGCTGGGGCTGGAGGCGGCGCGCGGCCTGCTCAACTACGGCGTGGAAGTCCATGTCATCCACATCAGCGGCCACCTTATGAACCAGCAGTTGGACCCACAGGCCGGGGCGATCCTGAAGGCGGTGATGGAGAAGATGGGCATCCATGTCCATCTCAACAAGGCCACGACACGGATCCTGGGTGACGACAGCGCGACAGGTCTGGAGTTCCAGGACGGCTCAACGCTGGACTGCGACATGGTGGTCATTTCGACGGGAATCAGGCCGAACGCGGAGATCGGCCTGGGGTGCGGACTCACCGTAGAGCGTGCCATCGTCACCGACAACCAGATGCGCTCGGTAGACGACCCGGACATCTACGTGGTCGGCGAATGCGCCCAGCACCGGGGCAAGGTCTACGGCCTCGTCGCCCCTCTCTGGGAGCAGGGGCAGGTGCTGGCGGACCATATCACGGGCCGCCGCCTCGATGCCGCCTACCACGGCTCCAAGATCGCCACCAAATTGAAAGTGATGGGGGTGGAGCTGGCCTCGATGGGCGTGACCGAGGCGCAAGACGAGCGCGATGAGGTGGTCACGTTTGCCGAGCCGAAGCGGGGTACCTATAAGAAACTGATCATCCGCGACGGGATTTTGATCGGCGCGATGATGCTGGGGGACTTGAACAAAGTCGCCTATCTGATGCAGGCCTTCGACCGGGGGACGCCCTTGCCGGAGGAGCGGCTGTCGCTGCTGTTCGACATCGGCGCCCCCGCCACCGCGACCACGATGCTGGAGATGCCGGACTCGGCCCAGGTCTGCAACTGCAACGGCGTCAGCAAGGGCCAGATTCGCAAGTGCATTGAGGGCGGCAAGCGGTCGCTCAAGATGGTGATGGAGGCGACGCGGGCCGGCACGGGCTGCGGGTCGTGCAAGAAGCTGGTGCAGGAGGTGGTGGAGTGGGTCTGCGACGGCCAGGTGGAGGAGGACCCATCCGTCCACTACTATGTGCCCGGCGTCCCCATGGCGAAGCCCGAGCTGATCGCGGCCATCCGGGAAAAGAACCTGCGATCCGTCTCCACCGTGTTTGACGCGCTGGCGGGGGGCGTGGAGGACGCGGGCAGCAAGATGGGCCTGTCGTCGCTGCTGAAGACCCTGTGGGGGGCGGACTATGAAGATGAGCGC
>JAFAZD010000261.1 GCA_019239955.1 Armatimonadota bacterium
GGGACCCGTTTCACGTCAAGCGCATCCCGTCCGGCACGACCGGATATGTGCCGCCGAACTCCTCCCTGGACCAGCCCCCGGCGGACACCGCCAACACCGTCATGGACCGCACGGCGGACGGCCTGGACGTGTTCGCCGCTGACGCCCCGCTCTGTTGGCGATGGACCGCCCACGGCACGCCCCACGATCACCCGGATGGAGTGTTGCGAATCTACGTCGGGCAGTACGGCTGCTACTTCGATGGCAGCGGGTACGCTCACCTGTGGGAGAACCCCACGATGACGCCGGGCGCGACCAACTGGATCGCCCGCGACCGCTGGCAATACTGCCGCCCGTCGCAGGTCATCGGGGTGGAGCACTGCTTGCGCGTCTTTCCGCACATTGGCCCTGCCGGGGAGCGATTTCTTGCCTTCGCGGGCAGTGAACAGCCGACCGGGAGTCGTTCCTCCGGCGCGGGCCAGCCGACGGGGGCGGGCTTCATGCCGGATTGCCACGTATACCGGGTGGGGCCGGAGGCGTACCGGGGCATGGCCGACCCCGCGCCCGGTCACGTCACAATGGCCGGCCCCATCCGCTACGACACCCGCCGCGACCTGAAGGTGGACGTGCAGGTAAGCAAACTGGGCTTCCCCACCTCGGCGGTGCTTCAGGACTTGCCGGCGGCGATGCCGCCTCAGACGACGCCCGGCAACGCCGTGACGCTGGCGCAGAATGCGCGCATCCCGTCCACCTGCACGCTGACCGCCGCCCTGTACGATGCCGACCGGCCCATCGGAGGGGACTACGCAGCCTATGACCCGAACGTGACGACGCGCCTGTTCGCCCGCTTCACGTTCATGGGCGACGGGTACTCCACTCCGGTGCTGTGGGGCTACACGGTGGGCCGGCCCAGCATCGTGCAGACCGTCGCGCCGGGATCGTTTGCCGTTGCCGGCAACACGACCGCGCCGGCCCTGCGGAGCGTCGGCATCTCGCATAGCAGCGGGGATGCCCGGCAGGAGACCGGCTCGCTGCGCGTCTCCGACCTGGGCGGGACGCTCACCCGCCTGGAAACGCGCGGCCTGCTGCCCGTGCAGGTGACGACCGCCTTCCAGGACAGTTCCGGCAACCCCCACACGGCAACCCTCTTTCGGGGGTACGTGAGCCGCCCGGAGGGGGCCAGGCGTGGCAGGCGCTACAACGTGGGCCGGGCCTTCCCCTCCCAGGACTGGCGGGACTACACCCTGCCGCTGGCGGGGATGTGGACGCGGCTGGCCTCCCGCGTTCAGGGGCCGAGCTTCCGGCGGTACGGGGTGGACCCGACCGCCCCGCCCGATCCGGTCTCCTCCGTCGTGCCGTGGAAGGCCACCGACGCCATCCGGGACATGATTCGAGGTTGCGGATTTACTGACTCACAGATCAACATTCCCGATCTTCCGTTCCGCCTGTGGCCCGGTCACGACGGCAAGGCCGACCTGAACGTCGTCAATCCGATGGCGACGCTGGCGGAATTGATTCAGCGCATGGTCCGCCTCTACACAGGCGGGTACTTGACCTATGACCTGTCCTATGGGACTGACGGGGCGTGGACGATCCTGTTCTCTCCCGCGTCCAATCCCGACGGGACTTATAATCCGGTCTTCAACTTTGTGACTGCGCCCGACATCGGGAGCGTCGGGAGGGTGTTCCCGCACCTGCCAGGGGCATACCCGGCGAACACCGCGCCGATCATTAATAGCCTCAACTGGCACAATATCGCGCCGGAACACAACCTGGTCTGCGTCATCTCCTACGGGGTGGTGAACGCGGCGGGGGCGACGGGCAAGATTCTGAATTGGGCCTACAACCCGTCCTCATTCAATGTGCCGGGCTTCACGACCTCGGCGGACCCCGATTCGGCGGATTGGATGCCCTGGGGCTGTACGCCGTGCCTGGTGATAGACGCCTCGCTGGGCGGCGCGGCGGTGGACGCGCAGGACACGCAGCGGAATGTGGACTGGACGGTGCGCCGCGTCTATGACGCCGTGGCGCACGGCCAGCAGATTGCCGACGCCCGTGCGCCGTTGTCCATCATTCAGGACCCGATAACGGGCAATTGGCGGGCACTGCGGGCACTGGACCCGGTGAGCATCAACGGCGTTGCCAAGTACCTGATTAAGAGCGTGAACGCCGACATCACGCGCGGGACGGCTCAGTGGGCCACGTATGAGATCATCGCCCCAGCCCGGTCCCAATACCTTGCGGGGGCGAGTGCCCTGGACTTCTATCGGAAGGCGATAGACGCGCGGGCGCGGCAGGCGAATGGCTCCTCCACACAGAGCCACCTACACGCCCTGAAGTCTGTCACGCCCGCCGCCGAACAGGACATCCTTGCTTTGGCCGACTACGGCACATATCGTAAGCCCTTGCAGGACAGCACCGGGGCATTTTTTTTCATGGATTCGTATGATGGCGTAGGTTCGGCCCCACTCGCCTGACGCAAAACGGGGCGGAAAAAGGCCCGCCCTAGATGCCTTCCCGTGGCATGGCCCAGATCTCGCTGGGCGCCCTCTGCTCGCCAGGACCGGGTGCGGACACGGTGGGGTCCACCGGGAAGTTGATTCGGCAGGGCTTATAGCCGTGCTGCCAGAGCAGGTCATCCAGGGCGTTCCAAACATTCTCCATGCCCTTGTTGACGTTGCCGCCAATGTTGGCGGGGGCGGTCTGGAGCGAGGCAAAGAGTTCCGGGTGATCGCCGTCACGCATCAGGAAGAACTTCTCCGCGCCGACATCCTCCGCCTCGTGTATTTTTCGCTCCCAGTCGGAGCGGATCGCATCGTACACCCGCAGATGCACGGGTGACAAGTCCGGCTCCTCGTTGAGACTGATCGCGTAGCTGGAGATCGTTGGGACGCCGATGTGCTCCACACCCCCGAAGAACCGGCGGCCGATACTCAGGTCGGGCCGGACCTCCACGGCGCGGAAGGGACCGTCTGGCGCGTGCTCGATGTCCAGGCGGTTCTCGGGCGGGACCGAGAAGTGCTCGCGCAACAGTTGCTCAAGGTCAATCATGGTTCACCTCCCCGTCACTTGCGGTTGCCAAAGAGCGTCATCAGCGCGCCCAGGATCGCCATCCCCAGGCCGATCAGGATGCCGTTCTGCCGGTCCGCCATCAGTCCCAGATTGTTGACGCGCTCAATCGCGTAGGGCGACGAAACAAAGCCCGGCGACTGCACGGGAACCGACGTGTCGAAAAAGAGGAAGAAGTAGCCCGCACACCAGACCCCAGCGATCAGCAGGAAGCACCCGAAGATGCGGACGGGCGACGGGTGCGGGGCCGCAGCGGGGGGCGCGAAGTCGTAGTAGCAGCCGCCGCAGAACCGCGCGTCCCCCGCCGCCGTCTGGTGGCAGCGGGGGCAGACCTTGACGGGGGCCACGGGCTGTGGCGCGACGGGCGGCGCGGGCTGTGGCGCGGGGAACTGCGGGGCCGGGGGCGGCGGGAATGGGGTCTGGAAGACGCGCCCGCAGTTCTCGCAGCGGGGCGCGTCCAGCGGCTGGACCCGGCCGCACCGGGGGCACCGCTTGTGAGTCGGACTGTCCCCGCCCGGCGCGAAGCCGAACGCCTGCGTCTGCCTGGCGGCATCCGGGCGGCGGGGCCCCTTGCCGGCGCAGCGCGGGCAGGTCTTGTCAAACGGCGACAGGGCGTAGCCACATTCCGGGCACTCCATCCTCGTTCCCTCCTCGTTCCCTCCCGCCTCCGTGCCCGCCCCATTTTGCGGATGCGGCCCTCTTTTATAGCATCCGCAAAATGCGCTCAACGCCTCCCGCTCACGTTTTTCAGTTTACGCTTTTCCAGTTCGCGCTTGGCGCTCCACAGGGAGAGTTCGCCGGCCCGCACGTCCTGGGCCAAGTCCGGCGCGGCCTCCACAATCTTCTCGGCAAGGTCAATGCTCTTGCCTGACACGCCGACTTTCGAGGCGGCGAGATTGTTAGTCCTTCTTTCCTCCGGGTCGGGACTTCGGGAAATATTTCCCGAAGTTAAATCAGTTCGTTGCCCTTGTCCGATAGTCTTCTGCAACTCCCGCTTGTAGCCGACGCCGATCATGGCCTTCTGGCTGACGCTCAGGTGTCGCCGATGGAAGTTAAGGGAGTGGATCAGGCCGACGCGGGCCCCGCAGACGCCTCCGCCTGCGCGTTTTCTACCGACTCTGCAAATGCTGCAAACTCTGGCCCTCGGGCCTGACTGACATGGCCTGCCCGCGCGGACATGGCCCGCCCGTTCTGACCTTCGGCAAAAAGCGTGCCAGGTCAGAGTACCGGGGCGGCGAAATACCAAGTTTTACCTAGTTCCCGGTCCCCGGCCCCTGTGCCCGCCGCCGGTCCAGGACGGCCTGCTCGTCGTCGAGCGGGATCAGCCCGTAGGAGAGCAGGTCGCCGATCTCGGGGCGGTCGTCGCTGATCTCCCAGGTCTTGTCGGCGGCGTTGTAGCGCCCGCCCCACTGCCGGACGTGCCGGACCCCGCGCTGGAATGACTTGGGGCTGATGCGTACCCTCATGTGCGGCCTCCCCTGTTGCGGCCCCCGTGCCGTTACTCCCGCAGCCTCCCGGCCGGCCCGAACACTTCCTCCCGCGCCTCCATCAGCAGCAGTTCCAGCATCCCGGCGGCGGGGCCGTCCTCATGTGGCCCGTACCGCTCGGCGTCTACGGCCAGCGCCCGCCGGTGCGTCTCCTCCAGCGCGTCCAGGTAAGCCCGATTCGCCGGCGTGTCCAGCAGGCGCAGCGGCACCTCGGGCGGGCGTACTGTGCCGGCGGGCCGATCCGCGCCGGACGCTTCCAGGCGCAGGGCGAGCCGGCGGGCCACGTCGTCCGCCCGCTGCACCTTCTCCCGCGCCGCCCGCGTCCGCCCGGCGGCCACGTCGAAGCGCAGCGCGTTCAGCAGCCCCCGCACGTCGTCCAGGGCGCGCCGCCACCCGTTGAGTTCGTCCTGCGGCACGTTCACGCGGCGGCCCCCTGCGGCTGTTCATCGGGCACGTATTCCAGCACGTCGCCGACGCCGCACTCAAAGTAGCGGCACAGCACGGAAAGGGTCTGCCCGTCAATGCGGTCAATCGGCTCAGGCTTAAGCAGGCGCGCCAGAGTGTTAGAGGCCAGTCCCGTCTCCTCTTGCAGCGCCTCATAGGTCAGCCGGCGCCCCTCCCGCTCCTCCTTCTCAAACCGCAGTCGCCGCAGTTTGCTTCGTATCATTTCCCCTTCTCCATGCCTGTAGTATACAGCAATTGGCTTGCGCTGTCAATAGTAACACAAAAGGTATCGCAAAAAATATTTTAACAAACTGCGAAAAAACTCTTGACAACACTAGAGATACCTGCTATAATACTATTGACAGCGCAAGAGACACTAGAACAAGCGCAAAGGAGAACCCGAATGAACACCGCCGAACTGACCGCCCTGCACACCGAGACCCTGAATGAAGCCCGCCGCGCGCGCCTGCTGACGAACATCACCCGCCGCGCCGAAACCCTGTTCACCACGGGCGGCTACACCGCCACGCAGACGATGGACGGCCAGTACGCCGCCTGCTTCCTGGTGGTCTCGCCGGAGGGCCGGCGCTACACCGTCAAGGTGAGCCGGACGATGGCCGCGCCGGGCACGTTCTACGGCTCCAAGTGCTCCTGCCCCTGCTTTGAGAAGGAACTGACCTGCAAGCACCTGCTGGCCTGCACCGCGCGGGTGGAGGCCGACGCCGCCGCCGAGGCCCAGGCCGCAGAGCACGACGCGCAGGAGGCCGACCGAGACGCCTTCTACTTCGATGACGAGCGGTGGAGCAAGTACGACTTCCGCAACTGACGGCAAGCGGGGAGGGCCTGAAAACCCTCCCCGCCATCTCAAACACTCAGACTCACTTAGACACGAAAGGAACCGACCATGACCGCCACACTGACAGACACCTTCACAAGCCATGAACCGGCCGCCGCGCAGCGAGGCAGGGAGGAACCCTGCTGCCTGATTACCGAGGTGGGGCTTGACGCCCTGCAAAACGCCCTGATCGTGCCCGATGAGATCGGCCCGGAGGCCGACGATCCCGACATGGCCGAAGACCCGAAGGACGGCGCGGAATGCCCCTGCGGGGACTCAGAGGCCCAATCCGGGGCATCCCCGGAGGTGTTCGTGCCGGACACCCGGCCAAAAGCCGATTGGGTGCTGGGCAAGATCGCCGACGCACGGGCGAGGGCGGCCCGCATCCGCGAACACGCCGAGCGCATGGCCGCCGAGTGTGAGCGGGAGGCCGAGCACTGGCAGTGGAAGTACGGGCCGGCCCTGCAGGACTTCGCCCGCCGGGAACTGGCGAACGGGCGCAAAAAGAGCCTGACGCTTTACAACGGCGTGATCGGCTTCCGCACCCGGCCCGCCGGTGTCGCCGTCACGGATGACGCGGCGGCGCTGTCCTGGGCGCGGGAGAACGCCCCCGCCGCCGTGGTGGAGCGGCTGGACAGGAGGGCGCTGGGCGAGGCGCTGACGCAGAGCGGCGAGGTGGTTCCCTTCGCCCAATTCACGCCAAGCGAGGAGGTGTTCTACATCAAGTAGCCGAGCGCCACAGTGACGCGGCCCCCGAGACGCTTGACGGCGGGGGCCGCCCGACACACTTCTTGAACACGTTTCTTGAACACGTTGCCACAGGAGACAAGCCAATGACTCAGACACAGAAGACGCCGGACGGGAGGACGCCCGGCGACGCCTACGTGGAGACCTACCTGGGCGTCGCGGCGGGGGTGGACGACGACTTCCTCGCCGAAGCCATCAACCGGGGCGACCTGATCGCCTGCCCCCGCTGTCACTTCCTCCACCTGCCCGCCCGGCCGTTCCGCCAGGTCCTGACGGACGGGCAGGAGATGGGCGGCCGTGAGCCGGCGGCGGAGGACGGCTGCGACATCTGCCCCCTGGTGCCCGACGCGAGCCGCCACCTGACCGACATCGGGATCGAGGCCGAGCACTTCCGGGACACCGCCGGCAGGCTGAACGAGGCGCGGACCGAGCGCGCCCGGTTGCTGTTTGACCTGTATCTCGGCGCATCCGCCGCCGCCGACGCGCTGTGCTGGGCGGCCATCGGCGACGGCCTGGAGGCCCTACGGGGCCGCATCACCGGCGACGGCAGGGAGGTGGGCGACGGCCAGGAGGCCGGGGAGGGAGGGTGAGAGAAGACGGGGGCGCGGCAACGATCCGCGCCCCCTTTTTGCCCATGACGGCTGAGAAACCGTCATGGGGCGGCCTGATTAACTTTTAATTAACTTTGCCCGCGCCGCGAAAGTTAACCGGCGGGGACTTGACAAATAATGTTACAAATGTCATAATTAGGATATGGAACTGACGGCGCGGCAAGTTACCGAGCGTCTTGGTGTATCGAGGGACTGGGTGAGCCGGATGTGCCGCAGCGGGACGCTGGCCGGAGCGCGCAAGATCGGGCCGATCTGGGTGATCCCGGAGGAGGCGCTGGCGGGCGTCACCGTGCCGGGGCCGGGGCGTCCGAGGAAGACGGAGCAGGGGAAGCCGCAGGGGAAAGGCAGGGAGTCATGAACAGGCCGAGCGGGAACGGGCCGACACAGAAGACGCGCGGGGCCGTGATCTACACCCGCGTTTCCACGGGCGAGCAGGACAGGCACGGCACCAGCCCGGAGACGCAGCTGCGGGACTGCCGGCAGAAGGCGCTGGAGCTGGGCCTGCCCATCGTGAACGAGTACTACGACCCCGGCATCAGCGGCGGCTTCCTGTCCTCCCGGCCGGGCATGATGGCCGCCGTCGCCGACATCCAGGCGGGCCGGGCGGACACCCTGATCTGCGCCAACATGAGCCGCTACAGCCGGGACGCGGAACACCAGCAGGCCCTTCTGAAGAGCATCCGCGCCGCCGGGGGGCGCATCGTCTTCTGCGACATGACCTTTGACGACACGCCGACCGGCGACATGATGTTCGGCATGGTCGGGCAGTTCGCGCAGTGGGAGCGGGCCGAAATCCGGGGCCGGCTGACGCGCGGCCTCTACCGGCGGGCGCAGACGGGCGCGCAGCCGGGGCGGGCCACGCCGCCCTACGGCTACCACATCGTCGGGCACAGGGACGTGATTCGGGGCGAGTACCCGGAGTCCGACCTGGGCCGCTACGTCGTGCGGGAGGACCAGGCCGCCGTCGTGCGCCGCATCTACGCGGCCTACCACGCCGGCACGCACAGCCTGACCGCCCTGGTCCGGGAATTGAACGCCGAGGCCGTCCCGACGCCGGGCCGGTCCGAGATGTGGGGCATGACCACCGTGCGCTACATCCTGATGAACACCGTCTACAAGGGCGTGGCCGTCTACGGCCGCCACGACAACGTCACGGACGAGGCGCGGCTCCAGGAGCGGCACTGGCGGACGGGCGAATTGTTGAAGGAACCCCGGCGGCGGCGGCCCGCCGCCCCGGAGACGTGGATCACCATGCCCTGCCCGGCGCTGGTGGGGGAGGCCGTCTGGGAGGCCGTGCAGGTCCGGCTGCGCGAGAACAAGGCCAGGAAGGGCGGCAACCCGCAGCGGGTGCGGATGCTGACGGGGCGCGTGTTCTGCCCCCACTGCGGCGCCACCCTGACCCTCGGCACCACCAAGCGGCGCGACCGCCGGGGGAACATCGTGGGGAAGCCGCAGAACTACGTCTGCTACGCCTACATGAACTCGCTCCGGCGCGACGCCCGGCCCGGCGGCGTCCTCACCCCCGCCTGCGTCCCGACCGCCTACGCAGGGGAGATCGTGGAGCGGGACACGGCCACCGCCGTGGGGGACGCCGCGCACCACCCGGAATCCATCGCCGAAGTCCTGGCCGTCTACGCCCCGGAGCCGCCGGCCCCGCCCGAGCAGGCGCGACGCGAACTGGCCGCCGTGGACAAGGCCCTGCAAGACCTCGCCTCGCAGGAGGCGGCGGCGGTCCAGGCCCAGATCGCGGGCATCCGCGCCGGGGCATCGCCGGACGCCTACGCGGCGGTGTTCGCGGACCTGGCCGCCCGCCGCAAGGACATGGAGGGGCGCCGGGGAGCGCTGTCCCGGTCCGTGCGGGAGGCGGGGCGGGGGAAGGCGGCGGCGCCGGACGGGGCGGCCCTGACGCGGCAGGCGCTGGAGGACGCCTGGCAGGTGCTGACCTCGCCCAAAGTGCCGGGGGCCGTCAAGCGGGACATCGTGGCGACGGTGGTGGAGAAGGTCGTCCCGCGCCGGGAGGGCGAGCGAGTCATCACCGACGTGTTCTTCCTGCCGGGAGTTTTGGGCGGGACGGAAACCCTGCAAACGAGAAGCGATGGCTCCGACAGCACGCGCGCCTTGTTCTCCGTGATCAGCGCGGTCAGCGACGCCGCCAGCGGGGCGAGGCGCTTCAGCGGACCGCCGCCGCTGAACGGGTTGTTGTAGAGGTCGCCCGGCGACTGCCCGAACAGGATCGGCTGCGATTGCAGGACGTAAGCGTCGCCGCCGCGCGACGTGTTGAAGGCCAGTGTGCCCCAGTGGACGCCCAGCTCTTTGACAGCGTCACGCTGGATGTCAATGACCTTGGCCCGGACCAGAATCTGCTGCACGGGCCGGCCGCCGGTCTGCACCAGGTTGACCACGCTCAGCGCGGCGGGCAGGGTAGCCAGCATGCGGTCCAGCGCGTTCGGCCCCGCCGGCTCGGTTCGCGCGCGGCGGCGTCGGGGCGGCGCATCGCCCGGGCCGGTCAGATCGTCCGTCTCGGCCGGCTCCGGCGGGGCCGCCTCGGCGGCTTCTATGGGGGGCGGCGTATACGTGCCCGTCAGGGCGACCGTCTGCGTGTCCATCACGCGCGCCGCGATGCCCTTGCCGCCCCAGGTCTCGTTGATCAGCGCCGCATAGGTCTCCGCCAGCGACTTTTGCGGCCTGTCCGGGGCGACCGTCAGCAGGTTCTTCACCTTCGCCGCGTAGACGCCGGCGATGGCCTCGGCCCGCCGGGACGCCTCCTCGGTCGGCACGGTGCCTTCCAGAAAGATCACGCCCCGGATCGCCCGCACCGACACCGACGCCAAGCCGATGTCCACCTGTATCTGCGCGGCGGCGGTGTTCAGCCCCCCATCCGCCGCCGTGACGACGATCTGCACCCGGTGCCTGCCGTGCCGGTCGAGGACCAGCAGGGTCGTCCGGCCCTCGCCCTTGGCGTTGACCAGCAGGCGGCGCGTGGAGAGCGGGACGACATCGGCCACTGCCGGGTCGCCCGTGGCCGCCGTCGTCATGCCGTCAAAGCCCAGCACGTCCGCGTCGCCGACATGCAGGGTCCGGGTGAGGAGGGTCGCCCCCTCAGCCCCCCCCTCCCCCAATCCTGGGGGGGCCGGCAAGGTCATCAGCGTCAGCCAGAGGCAGATTGTGCAGTGCAGGCGCATTTCTCACTCACCCACCGTCACCGTGGTTGCCTCCGTCCCGCGTATCACGGTGATGCGCGGCAGGGCCGGGGGCGTCGGGGCCCTCGGCGCAGGCTCGACGGCCGGCCTGGACACCGGGCGCGACGCAGGCTTTGGCGCGGTCTGCCCTTCGGCCACCAATCCTGCTGGGGTAGGGGCGACCCGCCGGGTCGCCCCTACAACTCCGGCTGCCCCAAAATGGGGGGCCGGTGGGGCGGGGAGGGCCGTCGCCAATGCCGGGACAGGAATCTTTTCCGAGTCCTCCAGGCCGCGCA
>JAFAZD010000128.1 GCA_019239955.1 Armatimonadota bacterium
CTGCGAGGCAGCCGGGAGATGATCCCGAAGTCCGTGGCAAGACAGACGATGTTGCCATGCCGGTCGTAGCCGAAGTATGACGGGTAGGAGCCATCTCCTTCGCCCGAGCTAAAGGCAATGATGTTCAGGCCATTGTCGCCAACCGGGACGTTCGCGGAGTTGTACGTCCAGGCATTGCCGACCTGCTTACGGGCTGCTTCTGCGTAGCGGTCATAGGCATCCCAGGGATGGAGCAGAACCTGCATGGCCTCCAAATCTGCAAAGCAGCCCGCACCGCTGTCAACGCCGTAGCGGAACAAGTCCTTCCTGGAGGCGTCTCGGCCTGCGATGTTGGCCATATCCCATACGAGCGGCCTTTCCTCGCTGAACTGCACCAGGGCGGCGGCGACAAGCCCGCCGCTTCCGACATCCGTGATGCTCAGGATGACCGGATAATCGCCGGGCGGCACTGTTTTGGCAAACGCATCCATGCTCGGGATGAACCCGTCGCAGGCGACGATTTTGCCGCTCACGACGGTCAACTTGCCGACTTCGGGGCGAGCAAGCGGAATCTCGCGGCGCTCGGTCTGCACGAGGGCGTCCGCATGATAGAAGGCCGCATCAAAGTCTGGAACACCGTCCGGGTCGGTCATTTTCCCTGCGCGGTGCGCTCGGCGACGCGGGCGATATAGGCGTCGTAATTGGCGCGCATCTCGGTCAGGCTGTCGCCGCCGAACTTGGCGCACATCTCCTGGGCGAGCACGATGCCGACCATCGCCTCGCCGACGACCGCCGCCGCCGGTACGGCGCAGACGTCAGAGCGCTCGGCGAAGGCGGGGACACCCTCCTTAGTCTGGAGGTTGACCGATGGCAGTTGCTTCATCAGGGTGGCGATGGGCTTCATCACGGCGCGGACGACCAGCGGCTCGCCGTTGGTGATGCCGCCCTCCGTCCCGCCGGCATTGTTGGAGCCGCGCCGGAAGCGGGCCTCCTCGCCGCCCGCCGCGCCGTCGTAGAAGAAGGCGTCATGCACCTGCGAGCCGGGGACGTCGGCGGCGCGGAACCCGATGCCGACCTCCACGCCCTTGATGGCCTGGATCGCCATCAGCGCCTGGGCCAGCTTGCCGTCAATCCGGGTGTCCCACTGGGAGTAGGAGCCGAGGCCGACGGGCAGCCCCAGCGCCACCACCTCGAACGTGCCGCCGAGGGTGTCGCCCCGGTACTTGGCCTCGTCAATGGCGGCGATGATCCTCGCCTCGGCCTCCCGGTCGGCGACGCGGACGGGGCTATCCTCGGAAAGCTCCGCGACCCGGCGCAGGTCAATGTGGTCGGCATCCACCCGGATGCCGCCGATGTTGACGACGTGGGAGGCGACGGTGACGCCGAACTCGGCGAGCAGGAGGCGGGCGACCGCCCCGACCGCGACCAGGGTGGCCGTGTTGCGGGCCGACGAGCGCTCCAGGGCATTGCGCAGGTCGTCGTGATTGTACTTCATCATGCCGGTGTAGTCGGCATGGCCGGGGCGCGGGACGGTAATGGCGGGGGTCTCCGCCTGCCCATCGGGCAGCGGCTCGACCGACATCTTCGTGGTCCAATTCGCCCAGTCCCGGTTGCGGACCACCAGGGTGATCGGACTGCCCAGGGCGCGGCCGAAGCGGACGCCGGAGAGGATTTCAACGGTGTCGGACTCGATCCGCTGGCGCGCGCCGCGTCCGTAGCCGCCCTGGCGGCGCTTCAGCTGGACGTTGATCGGCTCCGCGAGGACGGGGAGGCCGGCAGGGACCCCCTCGACGATGGCGGTGAGCGCCGGGCCGTGCGACTCGCCGGCGGTGAGAAAGCGGAACATGATAGCAGCGAGTATACCCGATAGTCGCCCGTTTTTGGCAAAAACAAGCCCCGGTCGCGGGCGACCGGGGCTGCGGGGAAAGACGCGCGGATCAGGGCGTCACCTGGCCGCCGGGGTTGGGCTGGGGGCCGGGGGCGGCGTTGACGCCGACCGCGCCCTGCGGCTCGGCGGTGATGCCGGTATTCTGGGCGTTCTCGTCAATGATGGTGGGCGTGACGAAGATCAGCAGCTCCGAGTCGTTGACGTCCTTGTTGCGCGAGCGGAAGAACTGCCCGATGATCGGCAGGTCGCCCAGGATCGGAATTCGGGACTCGATGAAGGTGTCAGTCTTAGTAACGAGGCCGCCCACCACCATGGTCTCGCCGCTGCGCACGGTGCGGGTGGCGAGCAGGAACTGGGTGCTGACCGGCGCCGGTCCGCCTGCGGTGGCCGGCCCGCTGGGCTGCGAGATCTGCGGCGTCAGGGTCAGCGTGACGGTGTCATCGCCGTTGATGCGGGGCTGCACCTGGAGGGTGCTGAGGATGTTCTGGAAATTCTGGGTCGTGGTCGTCACCGCACCGCCGTTGGGAATGATCGTTTGGTTGGACGTCTGGAACGGAATCTGACTGTTGAACGCGATGAAGGCCGGCGTGTTGTTGGTCGTGGTGATGAGCGGCGCGTTCACAATCTTGCCGCGCTGCTTGTAAAGCAGCGCATAGAGCTGGGCGGCGACGTTGCCATAGGCGAACTGAAGGTAGGTGTTAGGAGGCGACGGCGTGAGCGACGTGGCGGCCCCAGTGGAGCTGGCCGGACTGAAGGCACCCTGGAGCGAGGGAGACGGGATCAGGCTGAAGTTGATGCCGAACAGGTCCACGTCGTGGACGGCGGCTGTGACGAACTCCATCTTGATCTGGACCTGCCGAGGGGCGATGTCCAGGTTCTTGACGATCTCCTTGACCAGATTGAAGCCGTCCACCGTGGAGAAGACGAGCAGGCTGTTGTCGCCCTCAATCGCGTAGACGCGGTCCACGCCTTCCGGCAGGAGGGTCTGCTGCTGACCGAACTGCCCGCCGATGCCGCCGCCGCCGCCGGGGAAGCCGCCACCGCCGAAGCCGCCGCC
>JAFAZD010000274.1 GCA_019239955.1 Armatimonadota bacterium
CTGGACGCCTTCGCGGGCAACGTCCAGCGCGACGACATCGCCATGCTGCTGATCCGTCGCGCCCCCGATGCGGTCCAGCCCGCCACCCTGCACCTAGCCGCGCCCCCGGAAGAAATCCCCCTGGAACAGCGCTGACATTTGGTAGCGGACAGCGCATCAGGCGTGGTACAGCAACGCCTGGTAGGTGGCGGAGGCGGCGAGCGCCATCGCGCCGCAGCATCTCGTGCGGCAGCCGCCGGGCCAAGCGCCCGTTCACGGTGGCCCCGCCCCGCAGGACGATGGAGCCCCGCGAGCCAGGGCGGCGTTCCCTTGCAACTTCACGATATTATGGTGTATCATAAAAGGCGAAAGCGCGGAACGAATTTGTGTAAGGAGCAACGCTTTGGCCCTTTTGGAAAAAGACCTCACCGGCGAGGAGAATGAATATATCATCCGACGCGACGCGCCTCTCTCGGAGGCCGATCCAGAAATCTATGCCGCCATCAAGCAGGAGGAGGGGCGGCAGCACGACAAGCTGGAACTGATCGCCTCGGAGAATGTCGTCTCGCGCGCCGTGCTCGAAGCGCAGGGATCGGTGCTGACCAACAAGTACGCCGAGGGCTACCCCGGCAAGCGATATTACGGCGGCTGCGAGTACGTGGACATCGTGGAGAGCCTCGCCATCAGTCGGGCCAAAGAGTTGTTCGGCGTGGATCACGTCAACGTCCAGCCGCATTCGGGGGCGCAGGCCAACATCGCCGTCTTCATGGCCTTTTTGCAGCCGGGCGACACCCTGCTGGGGATGCGTCTCGACCAGGGCGGCCATCTGACCCACGGCTCGCCCGTCAACTTCTCCGGCAAGTTCTACAACGCCCAGTTTTACGGGGTGGACCGGGAGACGGGGCGCATTGACTACGACGAGTGCGCCCGCATCGCCCGCGAGGTCCGGCCCAAGATGATCACGTCGGGCGCGTCGGCCTACCCGCGTGTGATAGACTTCCCGCGCCTGCGCGCCATCGCCGACGAGGTCGGGGCGATCCTTCTGGCCGACATCGCCCACATCGCCGGTCTGGTCGCCGCCGGGGAGCACCCCTCGCCCGTCGGCCACGCCCACATCGTCACCACCACGACCCACAAGACCCTGCGCGGCCCGCGCGGCGGCCTCATCATGTGCGATCAAGAATACGCCAAGGCGATTGACTCGGCGGTCTTCCCCGGCACACAGGGCGGCCCGCTGATGCATGTCATCGCCGCCAAGGCCGTCGCCCTGAAGGAGGCCCTCTCGCCCGGCTTCAAAACGTATCAGGGACAGATCAAGCGAAACGCGAAGGCGCTGGCCGAGGGGCTGACGCGGCGCGGCTTCACCCTCTTCTCCGGCGGCACGGACAACCACCTGATGCTGGTGGACCTGCGCCCCCAGAAGGTCACGGGCCGGACGGCGCAGACCGAGCTGGACAAGGTGAACCTGACCACCAACAAGAACGCCATTCCTTACGACACCGAGAAGCCCTGGATCACCGGCGGCCTGCGCCTGGGCGCCCCCGCCGTCACCACGCGCGGCCTGCGCGAGCCGGAGATGGACGTGATCGCCGACTGCCTCACCCGCACCCTCACCCACATCGGCGACGAGGCGGTGTATGACAGCGTCCGCCGCGACGTAAAGGTTCTCTGTGACCGCTTCCCAGAGTGATGACAATGTGCGGGCGGTGACGCTGGACGCGCTGCTGGCGGAGAACGTGGCAGAAGACGGCGGCCATGCGGCGTTCGTGAGGGCCGTCTTTCTCGCGGGCGCGGAGGCGACCCGACATGTCTGGGACACGCCCGAAGAGGATGCCGCCTGGGCGCATTTACAGGCACGAGTGAATTCATTCACTCGCTAGGGCGCTTCGCGCCGACCGTCCGGGGGACGGAAGACCGGCAAACCCGTCCGTCAGGACGGTCCATCCGTAGCGAGTGGCTTCAGCCGCTCGTTCGCTCTCCACCATAGGCAGAGCCATGAGCCTTCTGTTTCGGTTGTCGCTGCTCGTTCTGGCGCTTGGGGCAACCGCCGCCCGCGCGGACCGCGACATCGTCTACGCCGCCCGCTACTACGCGCCGCCGGGGGACCACCGGACCAGCCATTTCCACCTGTACCGCATTAACCCGGACGGGACAGGCAGGACGCAGTTGACGTTCGGCAATGCCGACGAGGACAGTCCGCAGTGGTCGCCGGACGGGCGCTGGATCGCCTTCGTGCGGTCTTCCCGAGGGGGGGACGTGCTGTTTCTTGTCCGGGCCTCCGGCGGGCGTCCGACGCCGCTGCTTCCCGGCCGCGCTGGGTCGGCAGAGGGCGACGAGCTTGCCTGGTCGCCCGACAGCCGGACTATCGCCGTGTTCTCCTCGGACGCGCTGCTGCTGGTGGACCGCCGAACGCGCGCCGTCCGCCGCCTGCCGGGGGTGGAGCAGTTCGTCTGGTCGCCGGACGGCCGCCGCGCCTACATCTCTGTCAACGGTGCCTCCGGCTGGGGGGACGGTCACGCGGAGATACTGACGCTGCGGACGGGGCGGCGGGTGCCCATTCCTGGCTTCGACGCGACGGCCTGGATGGACGGCGACAGTGCGATCTGGACGGGCAATCGGTATGTGATCGGCGTCGCCCGTGTGCGCCAGCCCGGCGCGGTGGCGCTTGGCGTCTGCGACCTGTCAGGCCGGCTCGTGCGGGTCGTCGCCTGTCACTGGCCAGCCGGTGTCCCTGACCCGGCGGCGGATGCCCCGGACATGGGCGTGGCCTCGCTTCTCCCCGGCCCGGCAGGGTGCCCCTGGGCATTGTGGGCGGAAAACAACAGCATCAGCAGTTGGCATGACGTGCTGTATTCCCGCCTGGACATCAAGGCCAAGCGGTTGACGTTGCTGGCGGAAGGGCAGTTCCTCGCCCTGTCCCCGGATGGCGCGCGGTTCTGCGTGGCGCCGCACCGGGAGATCGTTCCTTACGCCCGTCGGCGAGACGGGACCGCGCGGGGCGTCTGGGCGGCCCCGCTTCGGGTGGGGCAGGCGGACGGTGGACGGCCTCGGACGATCACGCCGAGGCTGGTCTGGGTGACGGGGGCGGATTGGCGGCGGGGGAGGGGATGACGATGCACATCCACACCAAACTGATGCCCTGGGTGGCGTTCGCGCTGGCGCTGGCGCTGACGTGGGCGCTGACGCCGCTGGTGCAGAAGCTGGCCTTCCGATTCGGCGCGGTGGCCGTGCCGCGCGAGCGGGATGTCCACAAGAAGCCGCTGCCGCGCTGGGGCGGGCTGGCGATGGTGGGCGCGTTCCTGGTGACGCTGGGGCTGGTCTACCTCTACATCGCCACCAACCGGCACATCTTCCCCTGGACTCACGGGCAATTGATGCAGTTCGCGGGCGTGCTGCTGGGGGCGCTGCTGGTGGCGATCATCGGGGCGCTGGACGACAAGTACGAGGTCTCCGCCATCTGGCAGACGCTCGCCCTGATCGCGGCGGGGGTCGTGCTGGTCTGCTTCAACGTGCGGATCGAGGGCATGACCAACCCGCTCGCGCATCCGTCGCCGCACCCGCCCCGGCACGGCTATGATCCGGCGACGTGGCTGCCGTTCCCCCTCTGGTTCTCCTGGCTGGGGACCATCCTGTGGGTCTTCGGGGTCGCCAAGACGGTGGACTTCATTGACGGCCTGGATGGCCTGGCGGCGGGCGTGTGCGCCATCTGCGGCCTGACGCTGGCCCTGATGTCCGCCCTGGTCGGCCAGTACGAAGTGACCATCATCGCCGCCGCGCTGGTCGGCGTCTGCCTGGGCTTTCTGCGCTACAACTACAACCCGGCGTCCATCATCATGGGCACGGTCGGCGCACAGTTCTTGGGATTCGTGCTGGCCGCCGTCGCCATCATCGGCACGTTCAAGATCGCCGCGACCCTCAGTGTCGCCCTGCCCGTGCTGGTGCTCGGCGTCCCCATCTTCGACGGCATCCGGGTCGTCTTCGGGCGCGTCCTCCACAAGACCCCGGCCTACCTGCCGGACAAGACCTCGCACATCCACCACATTTTGATCAACAAGGGCTACTCCCAGCGCCGCGCCGTCTGGGTCATTTACGGCCTGACCGCCTCCCTCTGCGCCATCGCCTCCCTCCTGTTCCGCGTGTCGGGGCGGTAACAGCATGTGGCGCGAGTTCATCCGGAGCCTTACATCTCTAGGTCGTTTCTCGGATCCGGCGTCGGCAGAGGAGATTGCCCGGCTGGAACAAACGCTCGGCGTTCATTTGCCGGAAGACTTGCGGACACTGCTGGAAGAAAGCAACGGCGTGAGCGTCGGCCCTGTCTTCCCCGAACTCAACGACATCGTTTTGAGTCTGGTTTGGTCAACCGAGGAGATACGGGAGGAGAATGCTTTCTTCCGCTCTTTCGAGGCGAGTCATCCCGGAGAGTTCCCGCCTCTTACGCCCTTGTTCTTCTTTGCCAGTGAACCCAATGGCGACCTATTGGCGTTTCAGGTCAGCGATGGCCGCCTCACCGAGCCATCCATCATCAGGATGAGACACGATGACTACGGAGACCGGAAGGTGGTGGCCGCTTCTTTACGGGAATACCTGACTCAGTTCTTGCAGTTCACCACAGAGCGAGAACGTGACGCCGTATGATTTCTCCCTCACGCATCAGCGTATGTCTGGTATAATAGCGGCATGACTGTCGAAGAGATCAAGGACGCTATCGCACAACTGTCGGCGGAAGAGCGGGAGCAGGTTCGAGAGTTCCTGGTCCGGCGCGGCGCGGAAGAACAGGAATGCCCGCCGGAGGAGACCCGTGAGCAGCGCCGTGATCGGCAGCTCGCGGCCATCATCCAGAAGGACCGGGAGGAGTTTGGACCTCTTATCGGCGGTCAAAGGCCATTCGGCTTGTGTGCAGGACAGTTGAAAGTCCCGGATGATTTTGATGACCCGCTGCCGGAGGAAATCCTACGGCTGTTTGAGGATGGGCCGGTCTTTCCGAGTGAGTGAACTCAGTCGCTAGGGCGCTTCGCGCCGACCGTCCTGCCGGACGGAGGAGCGTTCATCCCGTCCCTTGGACGGTCGCGGCGAAGCCACCTAGCGAGTGGCTTCAGCCACTCGTATGATATCCACCATACCCCATGCAAAAAGTCCTGTGCGTGTTTGGAACGCGGCCGGATGCCATCAAGATGGCGCCGGTGGTGCTGGAACTCCTACGGCGGCCCGCCGCCTTTGACGTGCGGGTGGCGGTGACGGGGCAGCACCGGGAGATGCTGGACCAAGTGCTCTCGGTGTTCGGCATCGCGCCGGACTTCGACCTGAACATCATGGCGCACGGGGCGACCCTGGCGCAGATCACCACGCGGGCGCTGGACGGGCTGGCGCCGATCTTCGCCCAGGAACAGCCGGACTGGGTGCTGGCGCAGGGGGACACCACCACCACGTTCGTCGCTGCGCTCGCGGCCTTTTATCAGCAGGCGAAGTTCGGGCACGTCGAGGCGGGGCTGCGGACGGGCAACATCTGGGACCCGTTCCCGGAGGAGATGAACCGGCTGCTGACGACGCGGCTGGCGAGCCTGCACTTCGCGCCCACGCCCGACGCCGCCGACAACCTGCGCGTGGAGGACATCCCCAACGAGGCCATCATCCTGACCGGCAACACCGTCATTGACGCCCTGCTCACCGTAGCCGCGCAGGAGCACACGCCGGACGACCCGGCCCTGCGCGAGATACTGGCCGACCCGCGCCGAGTCCTGCTCATCACCACGCACCGGCGAGAGAACTGGGGCGAGCCGCAGGCACACATCGCGCAGGCGGTGCGGGAGGTCGTGGAGGCGCACCCGGACACGCTGGCCGTCGTCGCCCTGCACCCCAACCCCATCGTCCGCGAGACGCTGACGCCGATCCTGTCCGGCCACGAGCGCATCCGGCTGATCGAGCCGCCGGACTACGCGCCGTTCGTCAAATTGCAGCAGAAGGCATATCTGATTCTGACCGACTCCGGCGGAGTGCAGGAGGAGGCACCGAGCCTGGGCAAGCCCGTCCTGGTGCTGCGGGAGACGACCGAGCGGCCCGAGGGAGTCGCGGCGGGGACGGCCAAACTGGTCGGGACGGATCGGGCGCGAATTGTCGCCGAGGCGTCGCGCCTGCTGGAGGATTCGAGCGCCTACGCCGCGATGGCCCACGCCGTCTCGCCCTACGGCGACGGACGGGCCAGCGTCCGGATCGCGGACGCGCTGGAGAAGCCACCTGAGCCGAAGAAAGAATGGGAGTTATGATCGTCCCCCCTTCTTACCGGCGCGAGGGCGTCACCCGTGCGGAGCAGTGGTTCGGGCAGTTCTGGACGCTGCTGGTGCGGCTGGCGCTGATCGCCTTCCTCGTCTACTTCATTTGGCGCGTCCGCTCCATCCTGACGGACATCCTAGTCGCCGTCATCCTGGCACTCGCACTGGTCGGCCCGGTGGACAGGCTCTGCAGAGTCCGCCTCAGGGGGGTGGGGAGGCGGACGCAGCGGCTGATCGCCACGCTGCTGGTGTTCGTCGCGCTGGGATTCGTGGTCTACCAGAGCGTCGCCCTGATGCTGACGCCGTTCGAGCGCCAGGCGCTGCACCTGAGCGAGAACCTGCCGCTGTACCAGCACAAGGTCATGGGCTACGTCGCCTCCTGGCGCGCCTGGTATGCCAGCCTCTCGCCGGATTGGCAAGGCTTCCTGCAGCGGATGTTCCAGGGCGGCAGCGGCGGCGGGGCGATGGCCGCGCCGGGGGACTGGCTGCGGGGCGTCGTGCTCGCCACCCTGGCGGGGCTGGCGAAGATCGTGGACGTGCTGATCGTCCCAGTCCTGGCCTTCTACTTCGTGCTGGACGGCCACGCGCTCCGCAACGAGTTGCTGGCCCTGCTGCCGCGCCGCCGTGTGCGCGAGACGCTGCACTTCCTGCGGGAGTCGTCGGCGATCATGCGGACGTACATCATCGCGCAGTTGTGGCTGTGCCTGATCGCGGGAATCGTGGTCTACGCCGGCCTGTCCCTGATCCACATGCCCTACGCGCTGATTCTGGGGCTGCTGGCGGGCGTGACGCGGGCCATCCCCATCATCGGCCCGATCATCGGGGGCATCCCGATCATCCTGCTGGCGCTGGTGCTGCCGGGCGGCGGCCTGCTGCTGGCCCTGAAGGTTTTGGTCTTTTTCTCGCTGCTGCACCTGATTGAGAGCAAGCTGATCATGCCCAAGTTCATCGGCCATCGCATCAACCTGCACGCCGCCGTCGTGATCATCGTGCTGCTGATCGGCGGCGAGTTCTTCGGGCTGCTGGGGATGTTCCTGGCCGCGCCGCTGGCGGCCATCGCGCGTGTGCTGATCGGCCACTACGTCATCCGCCCGCGCCGGCTCGCCGTGCGGACTGCCGCATCCCCACCGCTGCTGATTAAGACGCAATAGCGTAGGGGCGCAGCATGCTGCGCCCCTACAACATCGTAAGGAGAGACGCCCTTTTGCCCGACGCCCAGTACCTGCCCGCCCTGACATACCTGCAAACGCTGTTTCTCGGATTTGTCCAGGGACTGACCGAGTTTTTGCCCGTTTCCAGCACGGCGCACATGCGCATCATCCCGGCCCTGCTGCACTGGCCCGACCCTGGCGCCCCCTTTTCCGCCATCGTGCAGCTCGGCCCTATCGTCGCCATCATCGCCTACTTCCGCCGCGAATTGATTCGCTACGTGGCTGGCATTGGACGAAGCCTCCAGCAACGCATCCTGTTCCCGCCCGGCGACACCGACGCCCGCCTGGGCTGGTTCACGGTGCTGGGCACGGTCCCGCTGATCGTCTTCGGGCTGGCGCTGGAGAAGAAGGTGGACAACGAGTACCGTAACCTCTACTTCGTCGCCGCCGCGCTGATCGTGCTGGCCGTCGTGCTGCTGATCGCCGAGAGCCGCTCGCGCCGCACACTCACTCTGGAAAATCTGTCGTTCCGGGACGCCATGATCATCGGGCTGGCGCAGGCGCTCGCCATCGTTCCGGGGGCGTCGCGCTCCGGCTGCACCATCACCGCCGGGCTGTTCGTGGGGCTGGACCGGGAGGACGCCGCCCGCTTCTCGTTCCTGCTTTCCATTCCGGCGATCACGCTGGCGGGGCTGTACAAGCTGGCAAAGGCCCTGCACCAGACGGCGCACGGGGCGCAGCTCGGCGCGGTCGCCGGCTCCTACCTCTTCGGCGCGCTGATCGCCGGCGTTGTCGCCTACGTCGTCATCAAGCTGTTCCTGGGGTATCTGGAGAACGAGCGCCACACCACCATGCCGTTCATCATCTACCGAATGCTGCTGGGCGTCGCCCTGCTGGTGCTCGTCTCCATCGGCTTCGTCGTGCCGGAGTCGCACTAGTGGGTCACTTGTCACGGGCGTGGCCTTTCCGGGGCAGAACGGGTAGACTGAGGAATCTCCTGTCCGGAGGCCCGTAATGCCACGAAAACAGAAGGAGCCTCTCCGGCCGCTCGCGCCCGAGGAGCGGACACAACTCGAACA
>JAFAZD010000218.1 GCA_019239955.1 Armatimonadota bacterium
TGCTCTTCCGATCTAAGATGGGCCTGTCGTCCCTGCTGAAGACCCTGTGGGGTGCGGACTATGAGGATGAGCGGGACGCCCGCTTCATCAACGACCGCGTCCACGCCAACATCCAGAAGGACAAGACCTTCTCGGTGATCCCGCAGATCGCCGGCGGCGTCACGTCGGCGGCGCAGTTGCGGCGGATCGCGGATGTGGCCGACAAGTACAATGTCCCAATGGTGAAGCTGACCGGCGGCCAGCGCATTGACCTGCTGGGCGTCAAGAAGGAAGACCTGCCCAAAGTCTGGCAGGACCTGGACATGCCGTCGGGCTATGCCTATTCAAAGTCGTTCCGCACCTGCAAGACGTGCGTGGGCACGGACTTCTGCCGCTACGGCGTCGGGGACAGCACCGCGCTGGGGATCAAGATCGAGAAGCGGTTCCAGGGCCTGGAAAGTCCCGGCAAGATGAAGCTGGCGACGGCGGGTTGTCCGCGCAACTGCTCCGAGGCGATGGTCAAGGACCTGGGCGCGGTGGCCGTCGAGGGCGGACGGTGGGAGATTTACGTCGGCGGCGCGGCGGGCGCGCATGTCCGCAAGGGCGACATCCTGTGCGTGGTGGACTCGCACGATGAGGTCATCAAGTACATGGGCCGCTTCATGCAGTACTACCGCGAGAACGCGAAATATCTGGAGCGCACCTACGGCTTCGTGGAGCGGGTCGGCATTGACAAGATACGCTCCATCGTCGTGGAGGACAGCGAGGGCATCGCCGCGCGGCTGGACGCGGCCATTCAGGAGTCCATAGACGCCTACAAGGACCCCTGGAAGGAGGCGCAGGCCCCCGCGACGCCCAACCAGTTTGTCTCGACTCTGCCGGTGATCGGGGGCTGATGATGGAACATAATCTGGGCTGCGTCACGCAGATTCCACTGGGCGAGGGCCGCAACTTCGTGGTCGACGGCGTGGAGGTCGCCGTGTTCCACACGCGTAAGGGCGTGTATGCGACCCAGGCGGAGTGTCCGCACCGCCGGGGGCCGCTGGCCGACGGGCTGTTGGGCGGCACGACCGTCGTGTGCCCCTTTCATGCCTGGAAGTTCGACCTGACGACGGGCCAGCCGCTGATGGGCCAGTGCGCCATCCAGACGTACCCCGCCCGACTGTCGGAGGCGGGGGAGGTGCTGCTGACCTTCGACAGCCAAGGCCCCCTGCCCTGCCCCATTCCTCAGGGCGAGGAGATCGGCGCGGGGCAGGCCGCCGTCGGCTCGGCGGTCGGGCCGGCGCGGGTCGCGTAGGGGCATGGCGCGCCATGCTCCTTCCCAAAGTCCCGTCCCTTTACCGGCTTGACATTCCCCTGGCACATCGGCCACAATGGTGTTCCCCAAAGGCGCGGGACCGAATGCTCTGTGATCCCCCGCCGCAGCGACGCGGTTGGCTGAATCTGACCAACACGCCGTCATGCTGAACGTCTTAATTCTCGCACCCCATGAAAAGGGCGGGCCGACCGGTCCGCTGGCGCGCGCCTTGAAGGAGGCTGGCTACGCCGTCGCGCGCACGGCGCTGGACGGCGGCGCGGAGGCGCTGTGCCGCGCCTTCGGGGGCCGCCCGCCCGACGCGCTGCTGGCCGACCTCACGCGCGCCCCCGACTTCCTGCCCCTGCGCCACGCCCAGCGCCTGCTGCGCGACGCCTGGGGCGATGACGTACCGACGCCGACGCGGCTCGCCCTGTTCGAGACGCGGCATCTTGCCCTCCCGGACTGGCCCGCCCACGCCGACGACTTCCTGCTGCCGCCCTACGCGCCCGACGAGATGCTGGCGCGGCTCGCCCTGCTCTCGTTCCGCCGGCGGCACGTCCGGTCCGCCGACACGCTGCATCTGGGCGATGTCACGCTGGACCTGGCCGGCGCGCGGGCGCTGGACGAGGCGGGAAACATCCTGCCGCTGACGCCGCGCGAGTACGAGCTGCTGCGCTTTCTGGCACTGCACCGGGGCAAATTCTTCGCCCGGGACCGGCTGCTGGACATGGTGTGGGGGGTGGATTTCGAGGGGGGCGAACGGACGGTGGACATCCACATGCGCCGCCTGCGGGCCAAGCTGCCCCCGCAGGCGGCGGCCCGGCTGGAGACCCGGCGCGGCCTCGGCTACGGCCTGGCGCCGTGATCAGCCGGCGTTTCGGAGGAGGGCGCGGACGGTCAGCAGCAGCAGGAAGGGCAGGTCGCGCAGGAAATAGCGGCGGAACAGGCGGGTCGGCTCCTGCAGGAACCGGCAGGCCCACTCCAGGCCGGCGCGCTGCGCCCACCGTGGGGCACGTCGAACCAGGCCGCTCGCCATCTCAAAGGTGCCGCCGACCCCGATGGCGACCGGGACGCCCAGGCTGTCCTTGTGGGCGGCGATCCACTTCTCCTGCTTGGGCGCGCCAAAGCCGACCAGCAGGATGTCGGGCTGGGCGGCGCGGACGGCGTCCTGGATGCGCGCCTGCTCCTCCGCATCATGGAATCGGGCGGCGGGCGGGCAGTAGGTGCCGCAGACGTGCGCCGCCGGGTAGCGTCGCCGGACGGCGTCCGCGGCCGCGTCCGCCGCGCACGGCGCACCGCCCAGGAAGAACAGGCGGACGCCGGTGACGGCGGAGGCGCGGGCCAGCTCCCAGAACAGGTCGCTGCCGGCGACGCGCTCGCGCAGCGGGCGGTGGCCGCGGCTCAGACGGGAGAGCCAGACCACCGGCGCGCCGTCGGCCAGCACCAGGTCGGCGACGCCGTAAATGGTGCGGAATTCGTCGTCGCGGGACAGGATCACGAGATGATCCAGGTTGCCGGTGCAGACGTGGCGGGGCCGGTCGGTCTTCTGGGCCATCTGCACGATCCGCATGACGGCCTCCGGCATGGTCAGGTTGTCGAACGCAACGTTGGCGACAGGGACTTGCGTGGGATTCATCGTTTCATCAACCTCGGGGCGAGCGCCGCCCACATCTGGGCGGCGAAGGACTGCATCCGCGCATGATCGGCGGCGGCATCGGCGCCCAGGGGGCGCATGAAGCGCAAAAAGTAGACGGGGGTGTTCTTGCGGCCCAGCAGGGCGCTCCAGAGCATGGCGGCCCGAATCTGGGTCACCTGATTGATCACGCGGCCGTCCACGACGTAGAGATAGACGATGTCATAGCCGGTCGTCCCCGGAAGGCCGACGGCGTGGCAGGCGCGGACGGCGACGCCCGTGCCCGGCAGGGCCTCGGTGTGGTCGCCCTCCAGCTTCCAGCCGGCCCCGACGAGGCAGGAGCGCGGGTCATGGAGGGCCGTCCGGTCGGTGCCGCCGATCAGCACGAAGTCCACCGCGTCGCCGCCCCGGCCGTAGGCGCGGGAGACGATGTCGGCCGAAGACAGGGCGGCCCTGACTTCCGGGGCCATCGCGTAGTCCTGCCCGACGTACCCGCCGACCGCGCGCGGCACGTCGCCGCCACCGATCCCGGCGAAGCGGGGCGGCGGGGCGGGCCTCCAGACCATCGCCGTCGCCAGCGCCGCGCCGACCAGCGCCATTAGAAGATAGCCCATCCGGCGAATTTGCGACATCCCAATCCCTTTGCGAGCGAAAACAGGGCGACAAAGCCCAGGGTCAGTGTGATCATGCCGCTCCAGTCGTGGAAGACGTGGGCGGCGGCGGGGCTGATGCAGTCGCCGACGACTCCGATCAGCGCGACCCGCACGGCGTTGACGACGACCGCGAGCGGCAGCGAGAAGAGGAACAGCGCCAGCCGCTTCCGGGGCGCCCCGTCCACCAGGAAGGCGAAGGCGGCGCTGAAGGTCAGCAGCGAGAGCAGCAGCTTGAACCCGGAGCAGGGCACGTCCACGAACAGGTCAAAGTTCTCCATCCGGATGACGTTGCCGTGCAGCGTCGTCGGGAACGTCAGCAGGTGCAGCAGCCGGTCGGCGAGGGCCGTGGACAGCATCTGCAGGCGCAGCGTCGCGTCGTTGAGGACTGGGCCGGGCAGTGGGGCCATCAGCGCCAGGAAGGCCAGCGGGAAGGCGGCGGCCCGGACCAGCCGCGTCCCCAGCGTCAGCCACACCGCGCCCCACAGGGTCAGAAAGAACGCCAGGGACTCCACGGCCTCCAGCTCGGTCTTCGTCGCCAGCACCAGCAGGGCCAGGGCGGGGACGAGCAGGAGCAGGGCGGCGGGGCACGGCGACTTCGGCACGGCCCGGAGCGCCTCCCGGCGGTGCCAGAGCATCAGGGCGGCCAGGAACGGAATGATGGGCGCGTGGGCGTAGTAGGATTCGGGCTGGACCCATTCCCACCACCACCAGGCCAGCATCGGCCGGGCGAGGACAATCAGCAGCGCGCCGGCGACGGCGAACGGCAGCGCCGTCACCCAGGGCTCGTTCCGCTGGTACACGGGGGCATCTGAGACAGATTGTTCGAAAATCGTCGCCATATGCTGGCAAGCATTGCATAAAGTATGCCATTGTGGGCATACACTACGGAATCTGGTGAAAAGACAGGGGGGCGGCAATCAAGATTGCCGCCCCCCTGTGAGTGCTAATACAGTGGCAGATCAGGCCGCCACGGGGCCGCGCCGGCGGGCGCGCAGCCCCAGGCCCGCCAGGCCCATGCCGCCGATGGCGAACAGAGCGATCGGGCCAGGCTCCGGCACGGCGGTGGCGTCGAACGTGCCGACGCTGCCGGTCGCGTGGAAGGCAGGGAACGCGCTGGCGTTGAGCGGGACGCTCACCGTCGGCGACACGGCGGACAGGCTCAGGCTGAAACCGCCGGTCGCGCCGGAGCCGGGGTGGGACGCCAGGAAGGTGGTCAGGTCGCTGCCGCCGGTGTAGGTGACGCTGTCGAAGTTCAGGACGCTGCCGGTCGAGCCGCCGATGGTCGCCTGAGAGCCGGCGAATGTCCCCGTCAGCAGGGCGTTGGCGAGGATCTGGGTGCTGTCGTAGATCGTGAAGCTGCCGCCGCTGAAGGCGGCGGTGTTGCTGACGACCGGGCCGGTCTCGGTGATCGGGCCGAACGAGAAGTAGATCGGGTTCACGATGCTCGGCGCCGTCTGGATGCCGGCGAGGCCGAGATTGCCCGTCAGCGGCGCGTCGGCCAGGGTGGTGCCGTCGAAGGTGAAGGTCGTGCCGGTCTGGGTCATGCCGATGTTGGCGATGGTGTCCGCGCGGGAGGCGGTCGCCCCGGCCAGGGTCAGTGCCGCCAGCGCAAGGGCGGCGGCGGTGTTCTGGGTTTTCATGGTCGCTTTCTGGTTCCTTAAGAGGATTTATGACGTCGGTGCGCCACTGCCTCCCAAAAAGCAATACCCGTGCCAAGCGGCCACGAATTACCAGGCTCTGGCGCAAAACCGGCACAATTCGGGATAAGAAAATGGGCCGGGACGGACAAGAAAACGCAGGGCAGCATACGCCGTCCTGCGAAAAATGTCGTGCTGACGATAAGTTCGGATATCAGGCAGTCATGCGGCGGGCCTTGCGGGCGCGCAGCATCAGCAGCCCCAGCAGGCCGAAGCCACCGAGGCCGAACGAGGCCGTGGTGCACGGCTCAGGCACGGGGCTGATTTGAGGAGACGCAGCGGTTTGAGTAGCGCTGCCACCTGACTTGAACGAGCCGAAGCCCGAGGGGCCGATTGAGAGTGGCGGGGTGATACCCGTCAGGTCGAAGTTGAACGCTCCAGGATTCACGAGCCCTGACTGCGCGAAGTACACGCTGCCCGGATCCCATGTCACGTTGTTGAGGATCGTCTGGAGGTTCCCCGTCGAGGAACCAGCGGCGCCAATAAGATTGGCATTCGTGAAGGTCCCACCAATCACCTCAGTGCCTGCAGAGTAGAGCGTTCCACCCAGCTTAAAGGACTGATTTGCCGTCAACGTGAAGCTCCCCCCCGTCAGTGGCTGATTACCGAGGCCCCCACTGCTCGTAAAGGTCCCGGTGTTCAGCAGCGCCCCACTACTGATGGTTTCCGTTGACAGAACAGAGATGGGCATGTTGGTTCCGGGATCCAGGGTGAAAGACGACAGCCCCGCCGAGGCGGCAGTGACGCCATTGAGTAGCAGGTCCTGGGTCGAGAACGTGTCGCCCGATCCACTCGCGAAGCCGACCCCCGAAGTATACGTAACGACAGGGGCGGTGATCGTCACTTCCCCATAGTTGATCTGATCACCCGGAGCCGCCAGCGACGGTGCGGCGGCCACGGCCACGAGGGCCGCGGAGGCCGCGAGGCCGGCGATTGTTTGCTTGATATTCACTGTATTTTTCACCTCCTTTCCTAAATGGATAGTTCCCGCCGTTCTTTGGTGGGAGCGGCGAAATCGGAAGCGCAAAAGCGCCCGGCGTAGCAAGTCCGTGGCGGAAGCCGCGATACTGCTACGGCGGACGCTTTTCGTGAAGTCGTCATGAATTAACGGATGTGGTCAGCGGAAGTCTCAGCATGAACCATGCCAAGTCCGCAGAATTGTGAGTATTGTCCGATATTGTCTCCTGAGTGAGCGAGCTGGCTTCCGAATGGCAGATTGTCTCCAAAAACCAGCGAACTCAAACTCGTATTTTCAGCCGTCTTGTATGTCTGCCCTCCAGAAGAGGGGGACACTTACCGAATGCTGGCCGTCTTCTTCCCGGCAGCCGTCTTGACATCCAGCTGGCTCAAGTCGTCGAAGTAGCTTTCGTACTTGGCGACGTTGAACTGGGGCCGCGCCGCCTGATAGAGACGGGCGATCTCGACGGCGGGCGGATCCGCCTTTTCCAGCCGGGCGAGGCGCGTCACCTGCGGCTTGATCCGGCCGAGGGGCGGGATGCCGGCCGGCGCGGCCTTGTCGGCGCGCAGGATCAGGTAGTCCTGGCCCACGGGGATGGTCTGCACGTCGCCCGGCTTCAT
>JAFAZD010000270.1 GCA_019239955.1 Armatimonadota bacterium
GGCCTCCAACTCGTCCAGGACGGGGTGACGCTCGACTTCAAAGAGGGTCATTTGCAGGCGCTTGGTCTGGTCGGCGAGGGACTGGGCGGGGGACTTGCCGCCCTTGGCCGTGGCCTCCAACGCCTTCAACACCTCCCCGGCGCGGCGCAGGATGGGGTCGGGGACGCCGGCCAGCTTGGCGACCTGGATGCCGTAGGAGCGGTCCGTGCCGCCGGGCATGATCTTGCGGAGCCAGACGATGTGGTCGCCCTGCTCCTTGACCGCGACACGGAAGTTCTTCGCGCCCGGCAGGGTCTTTTCCAATTCGTTCAGGTGGTGATAATGGGTGGCGAACAACGTTTTTGCGCCGACGGCATGGAGATATTCGGCGACGGCCCAGGCGAGGGCGAGGCCGTCGTAGGTGCTCGTGCCGCGCCCCACTTCATCCAGAATGACCAGCGAGCGCGGGGTCGCGTTGTTGAGGATGCTGGCGGTCTCGTTCATCTCCACCATGAACGTGGACTGGCCGCTCGCCAGGTCGTCGTGCGCGCCGACGCGCGTAAAAATACGATCCACCAGGCCGAGGCTGGCCTCGTCGGCGGGCACGAAGGAGCCGATCTGCGCCAGAAGAACGATCAGGGCGACCTGGCGAAGATACGTGCTCTTGCCCGCCGAGTTGGGGCCGGTGATGATGTGCAGGCGCTGCCGGTCGCCGTCCATGAACGTGTCGTTGGGGACGAACAGGGTGCCGGATTGCAGGCTCTCGACGACCGGGTGACGGCCCGCCTTGATGGTCAGGGTCTCGCCGTCATGGACTTCGGGGCGGACGAACCGCTGCTGCAGGGCGACTTCGGCCAGGCCGGCGAACACGTCCAGGCGGGCGACCGCCTTGGCGATCTTGAGGACGGGCACGGTGTACCGGTCGGCGACCTCGTCGCGCACCTGGCAGAACAGCTGGTACTCCATCTCGACGATCTTCTCCTCCGCGCCCAGCACCTGCGCCTCGTACTCTTTCAGCGCCGGCGTGATGTAGCGCTCGGCGTTGGCGGTGGTCTGCTTGCGGTGGTAGTCGGCGGGGATGGCGGCGCTGCCGGCGGCCTTGCTGACTTCGATGTAGTAGCCGAAGACGTTGTTGAAGCCAACCTTCAAATTTCTAATGCCCGTCCGCTCCCGCTCGGTCTCCTCGATCTGGGCGATGAACGCCTTGCCGCCGGAGCGCAGCTCGCGCAGCGCGTCCAGTTCCTCCTGGTAGCCGTCCTTGATCAGCCCGCCCTCGCGCAGCAGCAGCGGCGGCTCGTCGGTGATGGCCCCTTCGAGCAGGGCGATCAGCTCCTCCGGCACGTCCGCGGCGGCGGAGCGTAGCGGAGTGAGTGCGCCGCCGTCGGGGGCGCGGGCGAGCGCGGCCTCCACGTCCGGCAGCGCCTGCAGGGACTGTTTCAGGGCCACCAGGTCGCGCGCGTTGGCCGCGCCGCTGCACACGCGGGCGATCAGGCGCTCCAGGTCGGCGATCCGGCGCAGGGCGTCACGCAGGTCGCCGCGCAGCAGCGCGTCGGCGGCGCACTCGGCGACGGCGGCCTGGCGGTTGTGGATTTTGTCCAGGGAGAGCAGCGGCTGGTCGAACCACTTGCGCAGCAGCCGCCCGCCCATGGCCGTCACGGTCTTGTCCAGGATGGAGACCAGGCTTTTGGAACGCGCGCCGTCGGCCAGCGAGTGCGTCAACTCGAGATTGCGGCGGGCGGCCGCATCCAGCACCATGAAGCTCTCGGTGGAGTAGGTCGCCAGGGTGCGGATGTGGGAGGCGGCCGTCTGGTGGGTCTGCTTGACGTAATCGAGCAAGAGGGCGGCGGCGTCCAGCCCTGTGGTCAGCGCCTCGCAGCCGTAGCCGCGCAGGCTGGGGGTGCCGAAGTGATCCAGCAGGGTTTGGCGGGACGACTGGCGGCGCTCGGCGGGCTGGTGGAACGTCACGGCGGCGCGCGAAACCGCCTTGATCGCCTCGGCCAGTTCGTCCATGCCGGGCAGCAGCAGGCATTCGGCGGGCTGAAGGCGCATGACCTCCTCCACCAGCTTCTCCGGCCCTGCGTCGCACGGCATCTCCGTCGCCAAAAACTCGCCGGTGGACACGTCCACCACGCCCAGGCCGCTGGGCGCCTTGCCCCCCATCACGGCGGCGACCAGGTAGTTGTTGGTCTTGGCATCCAGCATGGCGTCCTCGACCACCGTGCCGGGAGTCAGGACGCGCGTGACCTTGCGCTTGACGAGGCCCTTCGCCAGCTTGGGATCCTCGATCTGGTCGCAGACGGCGGCCTTGAAGCCCTTGGCGATCAGGCGGGCGACGTAGCGTTCCAGCGCGTGATGCGGGACGCCGGCCATCGGAATGCGCCCCCCAACCCCCCTCTCCTCGCGTCCGGTCAGCGTGATTTCTAGTTCGCGCGCGATGGTCTCGGCGTCCTCGCCATAGGCCTCATAGAAATCGCCGACGCGCATCAGCAGCAGCACGTCGGGCCGCTCGGCCTTGATCTGGAAGTACTGCCGCATCATCGGCGTGAGGTTGTCCAGGGGGATGTTCATCGCACAAGTGTTCGGCTTCGCATATTAATGTAGGGGCGACCCGCCGGGTCGCCCCTACAGAGTTAACCGTTAGAGGTGCCGTCGGCGGTGATGGGCGGGGCGGCGGCCTTGACGGCGTTCGCGTAGTCCTGGCCGAGCGAGATGGTGACGGCGGCGGGCGGCGTCCAGCCGACCTTGTTCGGCTTGAGGGGGTGGCGGGCGACGGTGGCCGAAACGCCTAGCTCCTGGGCGACGGCGGCGGGCGTCTGGGGGTCGGGGACGCCGGTGTCCAGGATCACCGTATGCAGCAGCGTCGGCTTCTGCGGGCCGGTCGCCGCCGCGAGCTGCACCTTCGGCCTGGGCGCGTTGCCGCCGTTATGGACATCGGTGTACCCCTGCGCCTTGAGCAGACGCACCGCATCCTGCGCCAGCCCCGGCGCGGATGTTCCGTTCTTGACGATGATCGGCGTCAGGTGCTCAATGGGCGCCGGGTCGTCGCGCACCAGCCAGTCCACGTAGGCCCGCATCTCGGCGGGATACAGCTTGTAGAACCACTCGCCGCTGGGCCCTCGGAAGTCGTCGCCGGGCAGGGACGCGGTTCGAATCGCATCGGGCTGGATGTCATGGTAGAGGGAGGCGAGGTCCAGCAACTGGGTCTGCGTCAGATCCGTGCGGATCGTGGACATCGCCGTCTGGAACAGGCTGGAGCTGTTGGAGATCGCGCCGAAGGTCTTGGCCTTGGCGATCATGGCGCGCAGCAGGACGTGCTGGCGGTACATGCGCCGCTCGTCGCCGTCCTCGGGCGTGGGGCGCTTGCCCGCGTCGGGGTGACGGTAGCGGGCGAAGCCGACGGCCTGATCCCCGTCCAGGTGCTGGAAGCCAGGATGGAGGTCAATGCTGAGGTGCCCCCACTTGTCGTGGTAGTGCATCTCGTGCTCCACGTTCAGGTCCACGCCGCCCAGCGCGTCCACCATCTTCTTGGTCGCGTCAATGTTCAGGACGAGGTAATGGTCGGCGTGGACGCCGAGCAGCTCGTCCACTGTGGCAATGGAGCGGAGCGGGCCGCCCGTGGAGTAGGCCTCGTTGATCTTGAAGTACCGGTCCCGCGTCCCGGCGATGTGGCAGTAGGTGTCGCGCGGGATGGAGAGCATGGAGGCGCGCCCGTTGGCGAGGTCCAGCGTCAGCAGGAACAGCGTGTCGGTGCGGGCGCCTCGGGTGTAGACGATGTCCCGATCCGTCCAGTTGTCGTCAATGCCCATGCACAGGATGTTGATCTTGTCCTGGCCGGGGAACCCCTCGCGCGGGTTCACCGCCACCTCATGCCCCTTGACGATGGTCTCAATGAACCCTGCGGGATGATCCTTGGTCCCTACGGCGACGCTGGCCGTGCGGTAGGCCCAGCCGCCCACTACGGCGAGGGCGAACACGAACACGGTCAACAGCCCCAACGCGATCTTTTTGCCTTTGCTCATACTGCTCCTATAACCCGTCTGCCCACCACTTTGTTCCGCCCCCGCCTCAGCCCCTCCTTCAAGAGCCGCACCCCACCCGGCCTCCCCTTCGCAAGGGGAGGCGTTCGGAAGGGCCGGGGAGGTTCCGCTCCCCTACGCCGCCAGCCGCAGCCGGATGCCGCGCTCCTCACGGGCGGGCAGCAACTCGCCCGAAAAACCCCAGAGGTGGGATTGGGTGGCGCGGACCTGCACCAACTGACCCGCCAGGTCACGCCCGGCGGGAAAAACAATGGTCTTGCCCTGCCGGTTCAGCCCCGTCCATTTGTCCGGGTCCTTCGGGCTGCGCCGCTCCACCAGCACCTCATGGACGCGGCCGACCTGCGACTGGTTGACTTGCAGCGTGATGGCATTTTGCAGGTCAATCAGCCGCTGGAGTCGGGCCAGCTTGAGGGGCTGGGGGATCTGTTCGCCGTAGGCCGCCGCCTTCGTCCCCTCGCGCGGCGAATAGGCGAACATGAAGGCCGCGTCGTAGCGGGTCTCTTCCACGAATCGCAGGGTGTTCTCCACCTCTTCCTCCGTCTCGCCGGGGAAGCCGAGCATCAGGTCGGTGGTCAGGGCGACTTGCGGCACGGCGGCACGCAGCTTGCGGACGATCTCGCGGTACTGGTCCAGCGTGTAGCCCCGGTGCATCCGTTTCAGCAAGTTGTCATCGCCGACCTGCACGGGCATGTGGACCTGCTCGCAGACCTTGGGCAAACGGGCGATGGCCTCAATCACGTCGTCATGGAAGTCCTTCGGGTAGGGCGACGTGAAGCGAATCCGCTCAATACCCTCAATCCCGTTGAGGCGTTCCAGAAGCTGCGCGAAGGTGCAGGGATCATCCAGAAACTTGCCGTAAGAGTTGACGGTCTGGCCGAGCAGGGTGACTTCCTTGGTCCCCAGCGAGGCCAGGCGCTCCACCTCCAGCACGATGTCGTCGGCGGGCCGCGAGCGCTCCTTGCCGCGCGTCAGGGGCACGATGCAGAAGGTGCAGAACTTGTCGCAGCCGTAGGAGATGGAGACGAATTCCTTGAGCCGGGGGGCCGCGCCGCCGTGGACGCGCAGCGGGGTGGCCTTATCGTGGCGGTCCTTGCGGTCGGGCAGGGCCGTCTCGACAAGGGCGACGCGCTCCTGCTGGACGCGCTCGACCAGTGCCGGGATGCGATGAATCTGCCCCGTGCCGACCACCAGATCCACGAAGGGCGCGCGGCGGCGGATTTCGGGGGCCTCCTTCTGGGCCATGCAGCCGCAGACGCCGATCACCAGGTCGGGGTTCTGCTGCTTCAGCGCGCGCAGCTCGCCGAGCTTGCTGTAGACCTTGCGCTCCGGCTTCGCGCGCACGGAGCAGGTGTTGAGCAGGATGACCGAGGCGTCTTCAATCTGTTCGGCGGGCGCGTAGCCCTGCCCTTCCAGCATCACCGCCATCTGGGCCGAGTCGTCCTCGTTCATCTGGCAGCCCCACGTCAGCACCGTGTAGCCGCCCCGCTTCCGCTCGAAACCGTCCATCATATCACAGTATTATATCTTAGGTCAGGTAAAAATGCAAGGAGCGCCCATGCCGGGCAGCCAGGAACGGCGCCGATGTCACGTCCTGCTTCCTGCGCCAGCACCTCTTGCGCGAATGCCTCAACGTCATCGGGAGATCATCACGGCCCAACAGATCAGAGCCAAGATCAGGGTCACTAGGAGCACGATGGCCCGGAAGAAGGGGGAGGCTCGGAGGGCGACGAAGAGAGATACAAGCCTCGTCTGCCTTCCGACGGCCTGAGGGGGATTGTCTCTGGCTTCGTGCCGAGGCGCGAGGCGCGGCAGCGTGAACATCTGAGTCTTTTTCAGCGCATCTAGGGCCTCTTCGGATGGCGTCACGCTCGGAATGCTCGTTCGGAACTGGTGACTACAGTAGGTGCATCTTTCCGCCTCCATGTGGTTCATTGCATGGCAGCGTGGGCAATACTTGGCCTGCGTCGGCCCGCTCATCTTTCTGGACTCCTTCTTTGGTCGGTCTTTTCTGCTCTCACGAGAGCAGGTGGGCTTCCCCGGTCAGCGAGATCGTGTACTGGATTTTCTCCACCTCGTTCCCCGGGTCCCAGTCCGTCATGTAGTCGTTGGTCACGAGCGGCGCGCCCTGGCGCTTGGCCTCCCGCAGCAGGACCTCATCCGCGTCCACGCCGCTGTCCACCAGGGTGATCTCGCCGCGCCCGAGCAGGGCGCGCAGCGCGGCGGGATCGTCCACCGTGTAGGGCAGGGGAGCGTCGGCGTAGAGGAGCACGGGGAAGTAGCCGCGCCGCCGCAGCGCGCGGCGCAGCTCCAGCAGGGGGCGCAGCCGGGGGCGGGGATGGGCGAAGGAGTTTTGGTCGAACCAGGCGGCGTTACTGCCGTCTACGACCGCCGGGCCGCGCGGCGCGCGGCGCAGCGGGACCAGCGCGGAGTCGTCGGCCTCCGCCGCGCGCGTCAGTGCCGCCCATGCCCGCTCGTAGGCGTCCGGCTCGGCCTGCTGGAGCGAGCGCAACGCCTCCCGCGCTGCCGCGACGGCCTGCTCCTCGCCTGCGTTGACGGCCTCGCACAGCCGCCGCGCCGTCCATGCCCCCGGCAGGGGCAGCGGGTCGTCAGGCCCCAGCGCGCCCGGCGCGGGCATCAGTTCTTCGGCCAGGGCGGGCGCGGCGGCGGCGATCTCCGACGCCAGCCACTCGTGCGCCTCCGGCGACATCCCTCGGAGTCGGTCCAGCGCCGCTCGTCCCGCCGCCAGCGCCGCGCCGTCGTCGGCGCGAAGATACGTCAGCCACTGGCGAGCATCCTTCGCGGCGTCGGGAGGCGTGGGCAGCAGCAGCAGCAGGCGGATCAGGACGTCGGCGGCGTCCGCCGCCGAGCCGTGCGCCAGATGGGCCGCAAGCAGGCGCCGCGCCATCCCCGCCGCCTCCCCCCGCTCGCCCCGGCGCTCGTAGACCTGCGCCGCCATGTCCAGCGCGGCGGACTCGCCGGGGTCGGCCCGGAGCACGTCCAGGGCCAGCGCCAGCGCCGTGTCGAGGCGGCCCTTGTGGAGCAGGTGCCGCGCCGCCTCGCGCCAGGGCGCGTCAGCCCCCACTGCCCCCGATTCCGGGGGGGCGGGGGAAGCCGGTGCGCGGGACGCGGCGCGCGGCGGCGTGGAGACCTTGTCCTGCCGCAGGGCCTTCAGCAAGGCCGCCTGTTCCGCCCCCATCCTCGCAACCTGCCGCTCCAGGCGCGCGACCCGCTGTGCCTGCTGCTGCGCCAGCCGCGCCTGGGCGTCACGCTCGTCTTCGGCCCGATGCCATTCGCTTTCCACTGCCACCCGCGCTTCTTCAGACCGGCGCAGCGCATCCCGCGCCTCATCGCGCTCGCGCCGCCGCTGGTCGCGCTCCGCCCGCAGTGCTCGCTCCCGTTCCGCCCCGCCTACTGGGGGAGCCGGAGGGGCAGGGGAGACCCGCCGGGTCTCCCCTATTTCAGCAGCGTTGGAGGCGGGGGGGGCCTGTTCCGCCAGCGTGCGGACCCGGTCGGCAAAGGTGTCGTTCTGTAGGATTTCTTGGGCCAGGCGGCGGCGGACGATGGGGTTGGCGTAGCCGGTCGCGTTGACCCGGAATCCGGCAAAGGCCGTCATGCTGATGAGGGCGAAATCGGGTTCACGCAGCAGCGCGAGGACGGCGGCGGGACGGGCGGCGGCCAGCCAGGACAGGGCCGTTTCCAGGGAGATCGGCTCCCGCGCCGCCTGCTCTTCTCCCTCGGGTCCGGCTCCCCCGGTAGGGAGGGCGGGTGGGGCTTCTTCCATCTCAGGCCACCCCCGCGAGCACCGGCAGGGTCTTCTTGGGAGTCCGCCTCGTCGCCTCCGTCACCAACTGGCCGCAGGCCGCGGCGATCTGCCGGCCGCGCTCCTTACGCTGAGTCACCGTCAACCCTGCCTGTTCCAAGATCTTGCGGAAGGCCGCGATGCGCTCCGGCCCCGGGCGCTGGAACGGCTCGGCCACGGCGGTCGGGTTGTAGGGGATCAGATTCACCGCCGCAGGCACGCCCCGGAGCAGCGCCGCCAGTTCGCGCGCCTCTTCGGGCCGGTCGTTGACCTCCCGCAGCAGCACGTACTCAAACGTGAGGCGGCGGTGGGTGTGCGCGGCGTAGCGCCGGCAGGTGTCCATCAAGCGATCCAGCGGGTAGGTCTTCGCCACGGGGACCAGCCGACGGCGCAGCTCGTCTGTCGGCGCGTGGAGTGAGACCGCCAGTGTGATCTGCAAGTTCTCCTGCGCCAGCCGATCCATCTGCGGGACGATGCCGACCGTGGAGAGCGTGATGTGCCGCATGGCGATCCCGCACTCGGCGCTCAGGATGCGAATGGCCTTGAGCGTATTCTCGTAGTTGAGCAGCGGCTCGCCCATGCCCATCAGGACGACGTGGCTGATGCGCCGTGCCGAGCGCGATTGCAGCAGCAGGAACTGCGCCACGATCTCCGCCGCCGAGAGGTTGCGCGTCAGCCCCTGCGTCCCGGTCGCGCAGAACGCGCACGCCATCGGGCAGCCCGCCTGCGTGGAGAGGCACACGGAGACGCGCCTCTCGTCCGGCAGCAACACGCACTCGATAGGGTGGCCGCCGTCCGCCAGCCGCGCCAGAATCTTGACCGTCTCATCCCGCCGATCCGTGCGCTGCTCGCCGGGGATCAGCACGGGCGCGCCGAACCGGGCGGCCAGCTCCGCGCGGGCCGTTTGGGGCAGATCGGTCATCGCCGCGAAGTCGGCCCCGAACCCCCCTCCCTCCCCCGGCAGGGTGCGCCGGTACAGCCACTCCCCGACCTGACTGCCCCGATAGGCCGGCAGCCCCGCCGCCGTCACCGCCTCACGCACCTCCGCCGTGGTGCGGCCGATTAATGTTTGTGGATATTCCTGCACAAAAGAAGTATACCCGCAATCGGGGTGGGACTTCAACGCGACCCGGGAGGGTCAGCCGCTTTCCGCTGACGGCCCGACTTGGCACGGTTTATGCAGTAAGCATTATCAGAGCATTGTGACGCATTGATTGCGCCGCCGCGCCGGCCCCGCTGTGGGCCGGCGCGGCTTTTTTACGGCATGTTTCGGACGACCCCAAGCCGGGGAACACAGAGACCGGGCGAAGAAGGCGCCGTTCGGCCTCGGCAATGGGAACTTTCGGCGGCCCGGTTTCGCTCGTTCTCTCTGGAGGTAATTCAACCATGACTGTCCGCAACTACAAGGCTTTGCTGGCGCTGTTGCCGGCGATCCTCGCCCTGGCCCTGCCCGCATTCGCGGGCCACCCCAAGAACTGGGTCCAGCGGCATCCGACCCTGACCGCGATCGGCGCCGGCGTCGCCACGCACCACGCCCTGAAGGTCTCCGCACGGAACCGCAAGCTGCACGGCCAGAAACTGAACTGGGCGCAGCGCCATCCCACCCTGAGCGCCATCGGCGTCGGGGCGGCGACGCATCACGTCATCAAGAAGTCGACCCCTCCCTAAATCCTCTGAACAACCAAAACGGCCCGTCGGAAATTGCTGCCGACGGGCCGATTTCATTCGTCCCCCGTCCCGACCTTGCGCTGGACACCCTCCAGCGTCGTCACGCCTTGCGCCGCTTTCTCCAGGCCGTCCCGGAACATCGGGACCATGCCCGCCTCCAGCGCCGCCTGGCGAATCTGCTCCGTTTCCGCCTGCGCCATGATCAATCGCCGTACCCGGTTGTTGACCGGCATGATCTCGTGTACGGCCGCCCGGCCCCGAATGCCCTGGTTGTCGCACTGGGGGCACCCCGCCGGCTCGTAGAAGGTGTGCGCGCCCACCGCCGCGTCGTCTAGGGCGTTGAGCATCGCCCGCTCGTCGGCGTCCGGTGCATAGGGGCGACGGCAGTGCGGGCACAGGCGCGGCACCAGGCGCTGGGCCACCGCGCCGATCAGGGCCGACGCGATCAGAAATGGCGCGACGCCCATGTCCAGCAGACGGCTCGCCGCCCCCGCCGCCTCGTTGCAGTGCAGCGTGGACAGGACGAGGTGCCCGGTCAGGGCCGCCCGGAAGGCGATCTCCGCCGTCTCCGCGTCCCGAATCTCACCCACCAGCACCACGTCCGGGTCCTGCCGCAGAATCGCCCGGAGCTGCCGCGCGAACGTCAGTCCGGCCCGTTCGTTGACGTTGGACTGGCTGATGCCTTCCAGCTCGTACTCGATCGGGTCTTCGCAGGTGATGATGTTGGTGGTGGGGGACTTGAGCGCGTTCAGGGCCGCGTACAGCGTGGTCGTCTTGCCGGAACCCGTCGGCCCCGTGACCAGGATGATGCCGTGCGGCCTGCGGATCAGGCCGTCGAAGAAGGCGTGGTTGTGCTGGGAGAAGCCGAGTTGCTCCAGGCTCAGGCAGGCGTTGGAGCGGTCCAGGATGCGCATGACCACGCGCTCGCCGTAGCGCGTCGGCAGCGTCGAGACGCGCATGTCCACGCTGCGCCCCTCCAGGCGCATGGCGATGCGCCCGTCCAGCGGCAGCCGCCGCTCGGCGATGTCCATCTCCGCCATGATCTTGATGCGCGAGACCGTCGGGGCCAGGAAGGCGCGCGGCACGACGCGCACGGCCTGCAGCTGCCCGTCAACGCGGTAACGAATCTGGAAATCCCGCTGGCGCGGCTCGATGTGGATGTCCGACGCCCGCCGCCGAATGGCGTCGGAGAAGAGCGTGTTGACGAAGCGGATGACCGGGGCCTGATCGCTCTGGCGCAGCGTCTCGGCCATGTCTTCGTCCTCGGCAACGTCCTCCAGCCCCGCGCCGGACAGATCCGCCTGGGACAGCGAGTCGGTCAGGACCGCTGCGTGGGCCTCGTCCCGGCTGCTATGGTAGGCCCGCTCCAGCGCGGCCAGCAGCGCCCCCTCGCTCGCCAGCATCGGCTCGACCCGGCGGCGGGCGGCGCGCTGCACCTGGTCAATCGCCTCCACGTCCCAGGGGTCCGCCATCGCCGCGCGCAGCCGGTCCCCGCCGCTGGCGTGTTCCTGCAGCGACAGGGGCAGCAGCAGGCAGCGGGAGGCCAACTCGGGGGAGATCAGCGCCAACGCGAACGCGTCCGGCGTCTCCGCCGCCACGTTGACGTAGGGCACGTCCATCTGCACGGCGCGCGCCTCGGTGATCTGCTCCTCGTTCGCCCAGCCGTTGCCCATCAGGATCGTGCCGAGGCGCTCCCCGCCGGAGCGCTGCTGCTCCAGCGCCTGGTGCAGTTGTTCCGCCGTGATCGCACCCTGCTGAACCAGGAGATCTCCCAGTCGCGGTGGCGTCAGTGTCTGCATTCTGATTATCTGTCCTTGCTGGAGCTCCCGTCCATCCGAGCGCTCCTTACTTATGTGCGTCCATGTGAGCGCCGGTCACGATCGGCGGGCCGTGCCCGTCCGAGAACATGGTGATCGCGCCCAGCGTATCGGTGCGCCAGATGCCCGCGCCCGCCGCCTGCAGGCGGTGCAGCGTGCCCGGCCCCGGAGGGGCGGAGGGGGCGCCGGAGATCACCGCCACCGCCGGCGTCGCCCGCCGCAGCAGCTCGGCCGACGTGGCGCTGTCCGCCCCGCCCGCCGCCACCTCCAGCACGTCGCAGGAGAGTGACTCGCCCGCGCTCGACACGAGATACGCTTCCTCCACGCCGTCCGCTGGCCCCGCCAGCACGATCCCCGTCTCGCCATAATCCAGCCGGCAGACCAGCGCATCCGTGTGCGCCCGCGCCCCATGCTCCGGCGGCCATAGGACAGCCAGGCGCGCGCCTCGGCTGCCGAGGAAAACCCTGTCGCCGCGATGCGCCACCTGAACGGGCACGTTGCGCACCCGCAGCGCCGCTCGCGCCGCCCGCCGTGCCTCGCCCGTGTCCGCGACGCCGTTGTCCCAGGCCTGACGGACGGTGACGCTGTTGTCCAGCAGCCCCGGCACGCCCCCGATGCTGCCCGCCGCCGGCGCGGCCAGCACCAGCAGGTCCAGTGACCGGATGCCCTGCTGATGCAGCGTCCGCGCGACAACCGGGCCCGCCTCCGCCGGCCCGGCGTCAATAAGCGCCGCATGACCGTCGGGGGTGCGGATCAGGGTACAGTCTCCTGTGCCGACGGCCAGAAAGGCGGCCAGCAGTCGGGGCCGAGGGGGCGGCAGACGCCGCCTCCAGCGCGCGCCAATAAGGAAGCCGATCAGGAGCAGCGCGGCAAAGGCCAGCGCCAGGGTTGCCTTGCCCACCCAGTCGCGGCCCCTCATCGCCGCTCCCTCATTGTCGGTTTTTCACGGGAAAAATGCAGGGATATTTGC
>JAFAZD010000277.1 GCA_019239955.1 Armatimonadota bacterium
CCGTGGAGGCGGGCTTTTTTTTAGAGCCTGGCCCTCAAGAAAGCGGAATGCGTCCTCGCCCGCGCTCACCCCTGCGGGTCAAGCCGCCCCTCCCTCATTTGTGATCCTCAAACGGCACGGTGAAGGTCAAAGGTCAGCGGAATGTTCTGCAAGTCCACCCGCTGCTGGACGGAGACCGGGAACGTGGCGAAGACGTTTGAGGACGGCCTCGGCCCTTGAATAGGGTGTCATTGGTCAGCAGCGTGTACCCATTCTGCGCCGTCGGCTGGTCCGGGCCGAGCCGGTAGAGTAGCGGGTGCGCCTGCGTGAACTCGCCGGACAGAAACGCCCGATGCTGAGGGGCGAGGTAGTGGGCCAGCCGCCAGCCGCCGAGGTCGAGGAGCAGCAGCACCAGCAGCGGCGGCAGGATTTTCGCAAAGCGCATGGTCATTCGGTAGGCGTCGAGTCAGCGGCCCGCGTCGGCGCGGGCGGCCAGACGCCTTCCTGCGGCGTGGCGGCCGTCGGCGGCACTGTGGCCGCGTCGTCGGCCCCTGGCATCGCCTGCCACAGCCGGAACGCGCCGTAGGCCAGACACGCCAGGGCGACCGGGTATAGGTACTGGATGATATTGACATACCAGGGCGGTGGAAATCTCAGCCTGGGAGCGGACTGCCATTGTGCCCAGAAGAGCAAGTTAGAGAGGCTGGCGAACAGGAACAAACCGAAGCCGAGCAGCATCGGCACGATCCAATGCAGGGCCGGTTGCTGGCGTTTAGCCGCCTGTCCCGCCATCAGACAGAAGAACACGAACGCGGCGGCGGTGAGGGCGCAGTCGAGCAGCATTCGGAAAACAAGCGGATTGAAGTTGGCGCTCGGCATCGTGGCGTTACCCTCGTTTCATTCAGACAGCCACGCCTGTAAATCCCCCAGCGGCAGGCCGAACGGGGCGGCGATCTCCGGCAGGAAGAACTTGCCGTCGGCGGCGTTGAGGCCTTGGGCGAGGCCAGGGTCGTCGCGCAGTGCCTGCTTCACGCCCCTGTTCGCCAGGGCGAGCAGGTACGGGAAGGTGGCGTTGGTGAGCGCGTAGGTGGAGGTGGCGGGGACCGCGCCGGGGATATTGGCGACGCCGTAATGTACCACCTCGTCCACGCGGAAGATCGGCACTTCATGGGTCGTCGGATGCATGGTCTCGATGCACCCGCCCTGGTCCACCGCCACGTCCACGATCACCGCGCCCGGCCTCATGCGCCGCAGGTCCGGCTCCCGGACCAGCACCGGCGTCCGCGCCCCCTTGATCAGCACCGCGCCGATCACCACGTCCGCCGTCGGCAGCCTCTCGCGGATGTGGAGCGGGTTGGAGAAGTAGGTGGTGACGTTGGCCGGCAGCACGTCGTCCAGGTAACGCAGGCGCTCCAGATTCACGTCCATGACCGTGACGTTCGCGCCCATGCCCGCCGCGGTCTTGGCGGCGTTGATGCCGACCACGCCGCCGCCGAGGATGACCACTGTGGCGGGCGGGACGCCGGGGACGCCGCCCAGCAGGATGCCGCGCCCGCCCTGCGGCCTTTCCAGATATTTCGCCGCCTCCTGGATCGCCATCTTGCCCGCGATCTCCGACATCGGCGTCAGCAGCGGCAGCGTGCCGTCGGGCGCTTCCACCGTCTCATAAGCCAGGCAGGCCGCGCCGCGCTCCGCCATCGCCTCGGACAGGGCGCGCGAGGCGGCGAAGTGGAAGTAGGTGAAGATCGTCTGGTCGGGCCGGATCAGGGGGTACTCCGAGGGCTGCGGCTCCTTGACCTTGCAGACGATCTCGCTCTGGGCCCACACGGAGGCGGCGTCGGGCAGCAGAGTCGCCCCGGCCTGCGCGTACTCCGCGTCAGACAAACTCGTGCCCGCGCCCGCCCCGGCCTCCGCAAAGACGGCATGGCCGGCGCGCGTCAGCGTCTCCACGCCCGACGGCACGACGGCCACCCGGTTCTCGTTGCTCTTGATCTCGCGGACGACTCCGATGTTCATGAGTCGATTTTATCCGAACCGGAGTCGTCGCCCTGGTGATCAGGGGGCGTTGAGGTATCCGAGGATGCCCTCATCGTTGAAGCCGTAGGCGGCGATGACGTAGTCGTGTTCGGCCTGGCTTGTCGTATAGAAGTGCCGGTTCCACCCCCGCGAATAGAGCCGATACAGCGGCAACAGGCCCGTCCCCGGACTTGTGATGACAGGAAAGCCGACACCTTCGTACGTGTAACCTAAGTGCGATGAAACGTAATCGCGTTCGGCCTGGCTGACGGTGTAGAAGTGCTCGCCGGTGTAGGGGTTGTAGAGACGGTAAATGGGCGCCGTCCCGGAGACTCCCGTGGGAGGCGCGTAGCCGATGATGGCCTCAAATCCGTAGCCCGCCTCCTCCGCTGCACTCTCTTCTGCGCCATTGGCCGTGTAAAAGTGGTCGAGACTGCCGGGAAAATACAGGCGAAACACCGGCAGCGTCGTGGCGGTTGGCGTCAGCAGGCCGTAGACCGCGATGCTGGAGGAGCCGGTGGGCACGTAGACCTTGCCATTGGCGACCGTGGGGAACTGGAAATGTCCCGTTGAGCCGAGGGCGTCTCGTCCGGCGTTCATGTTGCTGTCCCACAACTCCGACTTGGACACATCGGTGGCGTCGAAGGCGCGCAGCACGGGGCTGCCGCTGTCGCCGGGGCCGACGGCCCAGAGGATGGCGTTGCGGCCCCCCTGAGCCGAGACCGCCAGCGCGCCGTCGCCGGTCAGGCCGCTGGTCTGCTTGTAGATCCCCGCCGGGCTGAACGTGCCCACCGTCGGGTCGTAGCTGAGCTGGATCAGATTCGAGCCGCCGGGCCAGAAGTAGACGTACTTAACCGTCCCGGCATCCCATGCAATGGGATTCTGGCCGACGGCGCCGGAGAAGCCGTTCAGTCGCTGGATCGCGGTCTCGTGCGCCGCGTCGGCGGGGAAGTGGCCCAGGTTGGTGGAATCGAGCAGGAACGCGGATCCGAATTTGGTGGCCCCGCCGAACAGCCGATTGGTTCCCGGAATGCCGACCAGCCCGGTGTTGCCCAGGTCCAGGTCGGAGGCGCTCTGCGCGGCCTCGTCGTAGGGGGCGTACCAGTCTTCCACGGTGAGGCTCGGGCTGAGCTTGAGGTAGCACATCCCGTAGTCGTTGCCGCCGGCGTTAGCGTCGAACGAGCCATTACCGACCGAGCAGTAGATGTTGCCGCTTGCATCGGCGGTCAGTCCCTTGCCCGCCTGCCAGATGCCGCCGTCGGCACCGCCCGGCGTGTTGCCGGCCTTGCCGTTCGGCGTGGTGCAGAACACATACTTCTGCGTGAAGTTGGAGCCGTCGAACGTATAGCCCAGGATCCAGCCGTGGTAGTATAATGGTCCCATGATTTAGGACAGCAAATCGGGCACAATTAAGGTGGATGTAACCGCCGATGAGTACCACCCGAAAACAGCACT
>JAFAZD010000311.1 GCA_019239955.1 Armatimonadota bacterium
AGGTTAAGGTAGGTGAAGAAGCGCGGGTAGTTCCGGTCCGCCGCCATGTAGCCCATGGAGTAGAGGTGGATGAGGCCGCCGACGCCGGTGATGATCAGCATCATCAGCACGGAGAGCGGGTCCACCAGTAGCTCAAAGTTGATCTGGAGGCTATGGATGCCCTGCGGGTCCATCGGCACGGTCATCCAGGAGAGGCCGGGGATGACGAGCTGCTTGGCCCCCTCCGGCGCGCCGCTGACGACGGTGAACAGATAGCAGGCGACCAGGAACGAGGCGAACACGGCCAGTGTCGCCAGCGCGCCGGACGCAGGCTTGCCCAGGCGGAAGCCCCAAAAGCCGTTGATCACAAAGCCGACCAACGGAAACAGCGGGATCAGCCAGGCGATCCACCAATTCGGGTCAAAATGCGTTTGCGGCATGGTCGCTCCATCAGGCCCCCACCCCGGCTCGTTCCTCGCCACCCCTCCCCCATAAGAATGGGAGAGGGGCCAGTGACTACAAGCCAGTAGTCTCCTGACAAGAGGCACAGCCTGACAGTGACTGGCCCCTCTCCCGCTTGCGGGGGCAGGGATGGCCGAAGGCCGGGGTGGGGGCTTCTTTCTTAGCCCTTCATCAGATCAATCTCGTCCACGTTGATGGACGTGCGGTTGCGGAAGATCGAGACCAGGATGCCCAGGCCGACCGAGACCTCGGCGGCGGCGACGGCCAGGACGAAGATCACCATCATCTGTCCGCCGATGGCAGTCTGCGGATTGGTCACGCTTTGATAGCGCGAGAAGGCCACGAAGGTCAGGTTCACGGCATTGAGCATCAACTCCACACACATGAAGATGACGATCGGGTTGCGCTTGATCAGGACGCCGACGACGCCGATGGTGAACAGGACGGCGCTCAGGATCAAATAATAGCTCAGCGGAATGCTCTCGACCATCGCTTAAATCCTCTTCTTCGCCAGCATGACCGCGCCGATGGCGGCGACCAGCAGCAGGATGGAGACGACCTCAAACGGGAACAGCCACTCGGCCTGGAACAGCCCCTGGCCGATCTCCAGTGGCCCGATGAGCTTGGCCGGCAGCATCGAGGATTGCGGGACGGGCAGCGACGCAATCACCGCCGCCAGGATGCCGACCACGATCAGGCCCAGGATCGGTGAGATCCACTTCTGCGGGCGCAGCCGGTCTACCACCCGCTCCGGCGTACCCAGGTTGAGCAGCATGATGACGAAGATGAACAGCACCATGATCGCGCCGGCGTAGACGATGATCTGGACGGCGGCCAGGAAGGTCGCATGCAGCAGCACGAACAGCAGGGCGACGCTGAACAGCACCAGGACCAGGTTCAGGGCGCTGCGGACGGGGTTTTCCGTCGCAATCATGGCGACGGCGCACACGACGGAGATGGCCGCCAGGATGGCGAAAAAGATGAGTTGTCCAGTCATAGGTTTCGTCTCAGGGTCCCCTCGTCCGGCACGACTCCCTCGCCCGGCCCTTGCCCCTCACCCGGCTCGCTGAGGCTCGCCACCCTCTCCCTCGCGGGGGAGAGGGTTGAGGAGGGGTCTCTCTGCCTCCCCTTCGCCCCTCGGAGGGAGAAGGGGCCGGGGGATGAGGGGGCCGGTTACGGCCTGGTCGGGTCAGGGACCAGCATCATGTCCTTGGTGTAGATCGTCGCCGCGCGGCTGTCCTCGGCCAGCTCGCAGATGTCCTTGAGCTGGATGGCCTGGGTCGGGCAGGCCTCCTCGCAGTAGCCGCAGAAGATGCAGCGCATCATGTTGATCTCATACGTCTGGGCGTAGCGCTCGCCGGGGGAGCGGCGGTTCTCCTCGGTATTCTCGGCGGCGATGACCAGAATGGCGTTTGCCGGACACGCGCCCGCGCAGAGCGAGCAGCCGATGCACTTCTCCAGGCCGTTCTCATAGCGATTGAGGACGTGCCGCCAGCGGGAGCGGCTCGGCATCGGGCGGCGCACGTCCGGGTACTGAATCGTGACACGGTCCTGATGGGACGCATGCTGCGTGATATGCAGGCCCGTGAACGGCGCTTTGACCTCGCCGGCCAAAGCTCTGATGTCATCCATGAGACTCATGGAGATTAACCTTTCTTGGTGAGCGCGGCATCGGCCGTATCGGCTTCATGCTCACTCTCGGCGACCGGGAAGCCGCCAATCTTGGCGTCCGGCGGCAACGTCTGCCCGCCGTACCCCGAATGCTCGGCCACGGCCCGGAAGGGCTGGGCCGACGAGTAAAGCGCCACGGTGCTGTCACGCCGCGAGTTGGTCGTGAACAACTGGACGCGCTTGTTCTTGGCGAAGGCAACCAGGATGACGCCGAAGATGATGAGCCAGGCAACCAGCGCAATCAGGTAGCCGGCGTTGCCGCTCGTAGCGTACATCACGAGGGCTAAAGCGGTCAGCAGGATGTTGACTAGGCCGACCGGCAGAAGGCCCTGCCAGCCGAACTTCATCAGCATGTCGTAGCGCAGGCGCGGCATGGTCGCGCGTATCCAGATGAAGAAGTACAACCCGATCAGAATCTTGATGGAAAGCCAGAAGACGGGCACGAGCGCGGCGACCACCGCGCCCAGCGCGGGATGGCCGGCCCCCGTCAGCAGGCCGCCCAGGTACGGGCCATCCAGGAACTGGATCGGGGCCTTGTAGCCGCCCCAGAACAGCGTCGCGTTGATGGCGCTGACCACGATCATGTTGGCGTACTCGCCCATGAAGAACGTGGCGAACTTCATGGACGTGTATTCGGTGTGGTAGCCGGCGACCAGTTCCGTCTCGGCTTCCGGCAGGTCAAAGGGGGCGCGGTTCGTCTCCGCCAGCATGGAGATCATGTACATCGCCATCGCCAGCAGGCCCATCGGGAAGAACTTGCCCAGGTTCCATTCGGCCAGACCCAGCGGCCCGTTGTACGTCTGCCCTTCCACGATGGTCTGCATGTCCAGGCTGCCGGTCATCAGGATGACCGTGATGATGGCGAGGCCCATGCCGAGTTCGTAGGAAATCAACTGCGCCGAGGAGCGCAGGCCGCCCAGCAGCGAATACTTGTTGTTGGAGGCCCAGCCCGCCAGCACGATGCCGTAGACGCCCAGCGACGCCCAGGCCAGGATGTAGAGGATGCCGACGTTGACTCCGGGCGCGGCCGCCCCCCAGACACGGCTCGGCCCCCAGGGGATTACCGCCGCCGTCACCAGCGCCGGGATGAGAAAGACCATCGGCGCGAGGATGAACAGGGTCTTGTCCACCTTGGAGGGGTTCATGTCCTCCTTGAACAAGAGCTTGAGGCCATCGGCAATGGTCTGGAGTAGGCCCCAGGGGCCGACGCGGTTCGGCCCCTGGCGCTGCTGCATCCAGCCCAGCAGCCGCCGCTCGTACCAGACCAGCAGCGGCACGGGGATCAGGATGGCGAACAGGCCGATCAGCACGCGCACCAGGACTTGCAGCGCCGTGACCCACCACAGATCCCCGGCCTGCTGGGGCGGGATGGAGTGGACGTTGAAGAAGTAAATGCAGAACGTTTTGAAGTCCATGATGTTTTCGCCCCCGGCCCCCAATTCTGGGGGAGTTGGAATGAGCGGGGCGTTATCCTCTCCGGTTCCCCCAGAATTGGGGGCTAGGGGGCCGTCGCCCGGGCGATCTCGCGGGCGATGTCGCGCGGCGAGAAGTACGGGGCGGGCTTGCCCAGGCGGGTCATCAACTCGGCGACGATCTGCCAGTCCGCCTTGCTCTTGCCGCGCGGCTGCACGGCCCGCTTGAACGTCTGCACCCGGCCCTCGATGTTGGTGAACGAGCCATCCTTCTCAATGAACGAGCAGGCCGGGAAGAACACGTCGGCATAGCTGGCCGTCTCGGTCAGAAACAGGTCCTGGACGATCAGGAACGGCACCTTCTCCAAGGCGCGGCGGGCGAGGTCCGGGTCCGGGAACGACTTGACGGGGTCGCTGCCCAGGATGTAAAGCGCCTTGATCGCGCCGCTGACGCAGCCCTCTAAGATGCCGCGCGTGTCCAGTCCCGGCTCGGCGGGGATCGGGCCGCCCCACAGGGTCTCCCACTTCGGGCGCGCGCCGTCGCTGACGGCCTGCATCGCCGGCAGGCGGTCCGGGAGGACGCCCATGGTGATCGCGCCCCAGGAGTTGCAGTCCGGCAGCAGCACGTTCAGCTTCGCGCCGGAGGCGGCGCAGGCGTCGCTGAGGAACTGGATGTCCTCAGGCGGCAGGGCGTACCAGGCCAGCACGACCGTGTCCGGCCCGGCGGCGATGGCGTCGGCGACCGCGCGGGAGCGGGCGTTGTCGTCGCGGAAATACTTCGCGCCGCCTTTGGAGATGGCCTTGTAGACGCGCAGCCAGAGCACCGGCAGGTCGTCATCAATTTGGGTTCCGACGGCGACGATGCGCTTGGCCTGCCCGATGCCGGCGATGCTGGTCTGCATCGGCTGGATCGGGAACGGGAACATCCGGTGGTCCAGGTTATTGGTTCCCAGGACGCCGCGCATCAGGCGTTGGAAGAGATAGAGGTCCTCGTTGGAGGCGCGGGTCGAGCCGAGGCCGGCGACCGACTTCGGGTCGGCAGCCGCCGCGGCCTTGAGCGTCTTGGCGGCGACGCCCAGCACCTCATCCCAGTCCGTCAGGCCCAGCGCCCCGGCCCGCTGGATCATCGGGTTCTTGACCCGATCCAGGGAGTTGACCCAATACTGTTCAAATTTCCCCCGGTCGCAGGTCCACTCCTCGTTGACGTCTTCGTTGAGGCGGGCGTTGACGCGCATCATCTCGCCGTTGCGGGTCTGCACGGCGATGTTGCAGCCGACACCGCACATGGAGCAGACCGAGTCCTGCGACTGGAATTCCCAGGGCCGCGCGGCGAACCGGTAGGTGCGCGAGGTCAGCGCACCGACGGGGCAGAGCTCAATCGTGTTGCCGCTGAATTTGGACTTGAAACCTTCGGGCGTGAAGGGCGAGATGATGGCGGCGTTGCCCCTGTTCTCAATCGCCAGCTCGCCGTCGCCGCTGATCTCCTCGGTGAAGCGGGTGCAGCGGGCGCACTGGATGCAGCGCTCGCGGTCCAGGACGACGTAGTCCGAGATCGGCACGGCCTTCGGGAAGTGGCGCTTCTCGTCAATGAAGCGCGTCACGCCCGGCCCATACTGGTAGGTCATGTTCTGCAAGGGGCACTCGCCGCCCCGGTCACAGATCGGGCAGTCCAGCGGGTGGTTGATGAGCAGGAACTCCAATATCCCGTTCTGCGCCTGCTTGACCTCCGGCGAGATCGTGTCCACGACCATGCCCTCCGCGACGGGCACGGTGCAGGCGGTCTGGATCTTCGCCATCTTCTCGATGCGGACCAGGCACATCCGGCACGCGCCAGCGGGCCGCAGGCGCGGGTGGTGGCAGAAGTAGGGCACGTCCGCCCCCGCCTGGAACGCCGCCGTGATGACGAGCGTGCCCTTCGGCACCGAGACCGGCTTGCCGTCAATGGTCAGGTTGACCATCTCCACCGGCGGCTTCTCCTGCGTGCTCCCCTGCGCCGGGGCAATAGTTGCGTTGGGTGTCTCAGCCATGCGTCATTCCTATGCTCAAACAATCAGTCGTAAAAGTCGCTGGATGGCCTACGCGGATGATCCTGACTATGAGGCATTCGTCATCAATCTCATAACCGATGCGGTAGTCGCCCACCCGAATGCGCCAGACACCATCCTCCGTCTTGACTTTCAGGCAGCCGACTGGCCGAGGCTCATTCGCCAGCGCATTCACCACCGGCGCCATCCGTCGCTTGACCGCCGTGTCGAGGCTATCGAGGCTCTTCCGCGCGGAGCGCGTGAAAAGATGGCGTATGTGCTAGGCCTCAAGCGTCCCCTCGGCGATCATCTCCGCTTTGATCTGCTCCCAGGGGATGGTCTCCTCATCCTTGCTCTCGCGGGCGACGCGAGCGAGATGCAGGTCTTCCATGTACTCCAGAAAAGCTTCGTATTGCTGTAGGGAGATTTGGACGGCCGTTCTCTCCCCCGCCTCGTTCACGACAAACTGAACATCTTTCATGGCTTCCTCCACGGAAGACGACTGCCTATGTCCTACTCCCATCAATACCTGCTGCGCCTGGGCGATGGTCGCGTTGGGTGTCTCAGCCATGCTTATTTCTCTTACGTCCTAATCTCACTCAGGCGGCGAGGACTGCCCCTTCCGCCTGGGAAATCGCCTGTTGGAGCCGGGAAACCAGTTGAGCGCATTCCGAAGGCGTGAATGCCACCATGACATCTCCTTCATGCTCCAAGGAAAGGGTCAGCGCCACCAGGCCATTGACGGCCCGCACGATGGCAAGCGCCTCCTGGCCCGAGTCCTTATCCAAAACCTTCAGAACGCTGACCTGTTCCATCATGGTCTCCTCCATGTACCGAAAGTCGCCTCACCAGTTCGGAATCGGATCGCCGGGAAGATACCGGACGTGGTACCCTGCGGGCGTGTCCAGATGCCAGTGCGGTCCCCGATGGCGGGCGGGGGAACCCACATCGTATGGGTGTTGCTCATACGTGATCTTGATGTTGGCTGCTGGCCTCCACTCAACCTTGTTACGCCCCGGAGTGATTGGGCCGTCCGGTTTCCGCTCGCCCTCAAACCCCAGCAACGCATCCATGTCTGCTGGCGTACTTGGGAACGTCCCGGTCGCCTGCCCTGGCATCCGCAGCCTCCGTCATCCGTAACGGTTCGTCTTGGCGAAAAACCTATTCGTGGCCGGTGGCGAGCAACTGCCGTCCGGCGATCTCAATCTCGGGCCTGCCGCTCCGGTCCACCCAGACGCCGCAGGGGCCGCCCTCCTCCACGCCGTCCATCTCGAACGCGGTGCCGTCCATCTTGAGGACGGGCTGGTCGAACTTGGTGACCTGCTCGGCCTTCGCCTCGATGTAGTGGCCGATCAGGGCGCGGCGGAAGCGGTCCGCGCTCGTGTTCGGATAGCTGCCATGCACCAGAGAGCCGTTGAAGAACAGCACGTCCCCGGCGTCCATGAGGACGGGCCGGACCTCCTGCCCATCAGGAATCGGCACGGTCACGTCCGTAAAGCTCGCGCTGGTGTCTGCCTGCGCCGTGCAGAGGATGGGCCAGGTGTGGCTGCCGGGCACGACGCGCATACAGCCGTTCTCCTCGTCGCATGGGTCCAGGGCGAGCCACGCCGCCATGCAGGTCCCCGGATGGGCGCGCAGGTAAAAATTGTCCTGGTGCAGCGCCTGGCCCCGCGCCCCGGCGGGCTTGAAGTAGAGCATGGTCTGGACGGCCAGCGGCTCGTCGCCGAGAAATGTCCGCAGGGAGTCGGCGATGCGGGCGTCCAGCACCCAGCGCAGGCTCAGGTCGTCCCAGCGGTGCATGTGGATCATGCGCGGGTAGCGCTGCAGCGGGTCGCCCGACTTTTGGGTGTCCGCGACCATGTCGCCGGGCTTGGGCCCCTGCGCGCGCAGGCGCATGTAGTGCTCGCGGTACTGCGCGACCTCGTCCGGCGTGAACAGCCCCTGGACGACGGCATAGCCGTTTTCGTCGAAGAAGGCTTTGTGCTGGGTCAGGTTCATGATGACTGCCGGAACGGACCTAACCCCGGTCGCAAGCGACCTGCCCCTTCCCTGCCAGGGAAGGGGCGCAGAGGCATGGCCTCCGCGTGGGCCGCAGGTCTTCTCCTCTTTCCCTTCCCTGGCAGGGAGGGGACAGGCGGCTTGCCGCCAGGGGTAGGTTTGTCTCACACCGCCGCCATCTGCAGCGGGGCGAAGGTGCGTCTATTGGCGGCCATGCCCTGGCGCGCCAGCTCCTCGTACTCGTGGCGGAAGTACTTCATCGCGCCCTGAATGGGCCACGCGGCGGCGTCGCCGAGGGGGCAGAACGAGCGGCCCTCGATGTTGTTGCAGATGTCGAGCAGAATGTCCACGTCCTCGGGGCGCCCGCCGCCGGCCAGCAGGCGGTCGTGAATCTTGACCAGCCAGTTGGTCCCCTCCCGGCAGGGGGTGCATTTGCCGCACGACTCGTGCGCGTAGAAGTGTGACAGGCGGGCCATCAGGGCGGGGACGCTGGTGGTTTCGTCGAACACCATCAGGCCGCCGGAGCCGAGCAGGGAGCCCGCCTTTGTCAGCCCCTCGTAGCTATACGGCGCATCCAAGTGCTCCTCCACCAGCAGCTTGACGGAGGAGCCGCCGGGGATCATGAACTTGAACTTCTTGTCATCGCGCAGCATTCCGCCGCCCAGACCGAAGATGATGTCGCGCGTGGGCGTACCCATCACGATCTCGTAGTTGCCGGGCCTCTTCACATGGCCGCTCAGGGTGACCAGTTTGGTACCCTTGCTGCAGGTGAAGGGGGAGGCGTCCGGCGCGCCCGTCCCATACTTCGCGTACTCCGCGCCGCCGACATTGAGGATGGGGACGACCGTGGCAATGGTCTCCACGTTGTTGACGACGGTGGGCGACTGCCAGACGCCGCTGATGACGGGAAGCGGCGCGGCGGGCGGCTTGTGGCGGGGCATCCCGCGCTCGCCCATCAGGGAGGACATCAGCGCCGTCTCCTCGCCGCACTCGTAGGACCCCGCGCCCATGTGGACGTAGATGTCGCAGTCGAATCCAGCGCCCAGAATGTTTTTGCCGAGGAAGCCCTGCGCGTAGGCCTGGTCAATGGCCCTCTGGGTCTGCTTGGCCGGCTCCATGTACTCGCCCCGGACGTAGATGTAGCAGCTTTTGGCGCGGATGGCGAAGCAGGTGATGATGCAGCCCTCCACCAGCAGGTGGGGCGTCTTGTTCATCAGCTCGCGGTCCTTGGCCGTGCCCGGCTCGCCCTCGTCGGCGTTGATGACCAGGTAGTGCGGCTGGTCCCAGTTCTTGGGGATGCCGTTCCACTTGATGAAGGTGGGGAATCCCGCGCCGCCGCGCCCGCGCAGGCCGCTCAACTTGACCTCGTTGATGATGGCGTCCTGATCCATCGTGACGGCCTTCTTGAGCGCGTCGTAGCCCCCGTACTTCATGTACGTGTCAATGTTGGCGTAGCCTTCCACGTCGCGGTGCTGGAACAGGAACTGCGGCTGTCCTTCAATGTACTTCTTCGGCTGTTCAGTGGGCATGGTCTGTAATGCTTCCTGGGCGGGCAGGGGCTTGGCTCTCTGTACGGGCGCAGCATGCTGCGCCCCTACTTCCTCGCTAACTCGTCAATGATCCTGTCGACCGACTCGTTGGTCAGGTCCTCAAAGTACACGTCGCCGACCATCATGCAGGGGGCGTTGGCGCACGCGCCCAGGCACTCGGCCCCGTTCAGGGTGAACTTCCGGTCCGTCGTCGTGTCGCCCTTGCCGATGCCGAGCTTGTCGCCGATGTGCTCAATCAGCTCGTCCGCGCCGCGCGCCATGCAGACGATGTTGTGGCAGACCTCCAGGTGATACTTGCCGATGGGGGCCTTGTTGAACATCGTGTAGAACGTGGCGACGCCCTCCACATAGGCGGGGGCGAGTTCCAGGTACTCGGCCACGTCCTTCATCGCCTGGCGCGGCAGCCAGCCGTCGTTCTCCGCCTGCATCAGCCACAGCGACGGGATCAGCGCCGCCTTCTTGGTCGGGTACTTCGCCAGCAGGGCGTCAATCTTGGTTTTCGCGTCTTCGGTGAGCATAGGCGATTAGCGGTCAATGTCTCCCAGCACGATGTCAATGGAGCCGATGATGGCGACGACGTCGGCGATCATGCGGCCCTCGGCCATCTTGGGCAGGGCCTGGAGGTTGTTGAACGACGGACCTTTGATCTTGACGCGGTACGGCTTGTTGGAGCCGTCGCTGTAGATGTAGTAGCCCTTCTCGCCGCGCGCGCTCTCCACGGCGGCATAGGCCTCGCCGATGGGCGGGTGGTAGCCCTCGGTGAAAATCTTGAAGTGGTGGATCAGCGACTCCATGCTGGTGTCCAGCTCGGCGCGGGGGGGCGGGGCCACCTTGCGGTCGCTGGTCATCACCGGGCCGCCGGGCACGTCTTTTAACGCCTGGACCAAGATGCGGTGGCTCTGGCGCAACTCCTCCATGCGGCACAGGAAGCGGTCATACACGTCGCCGTTCTTGCCGACGGGGATGTCGAAGTCGAACTGCTCATAGCCCGTGTAGGGGTTGGCCTTGCGGATGTCCCAGGCGACTCCCGACCCGCGCAGACTCGGGCCCGAGAGGCCCCAGGCGATGGCGTCCTCGGCACTGATGACGCCGATGCCTGACAGGCGCTCCACCCAGATCGGGTTCTTGGAGACCAGGCGGTTGTACTCGTCGAGCCGCTTCGGGAAGGCGTCCACGAACTTCTGGGCCTTGTAGAACCAGCCTTCGGGCATGTCGCCGCGCAGGCCGCCGGGGCAGATCCAGCTCGTCATCATGCGGACGCCCGACATCATCTCCTTGAGGTCGAGAATCGCGTCGCGCTCACGCCAGGTGTAGAAGAACAGGGTCATCGCGCCGATGTCCAGCGCGTGCGTGCCGAGCCAGAGGAGGTGCGAGGCGATGCGCTCGAACTCATTCAAAATCAGGCGCAGGCGCTGGGCGCGCGGGGGCACCTCGATGTCCATCAGCTTCTCGACGGCCATCGAGTAGGCGAGGTTGTTCATCAAATTAGAAAGATAATCCTCGCGGTCCGTGATGGTGAGGGCCTTGTAGTACGTCATGTTCTCCATCGTCTTCTCCAGCCCGGTGTGGAGATAGCCGATGTGCGGGGTCGCCTTCATGACGTTCTCGCCGTTCAGCTCGACGACGAGCCGCAGGACGCCGTGCGTGGACGGGTGCTGCGGCCCCATGTTGACGATCATCACCTCGCCGTCGTCGGTGTCGACGCGCTCGATGTCCACGCCCTGGCCCAGCTTGGGAGTGTACTGCTGCTGGGCCTGCTCCTGCAGATCGCGCTCAATGGTCGCCATGTTTGTGGCCTTCCTAATGTCTGTCGCGCACGTTGTGGGTGAACTCGACCTCTTCGCCGCCGAGCGGGAAGTCCCGGCGCAGGGGGTGGCCGACCCAGTCGTCGGGCATCAGAATCCGGCGCAGGTCCGTGTGGTTGTTAAAGCGGATGCCGAACATATCGTAGATCTCCCGCTCCAGCCAGTTGGCGCAGGGCCAGACGCCCTCCACCGTGTCAATGGCCGCGTCATCTTCCGACACCCGCGCCTTGACGCGGAACCGCCCGAACGTGCCCATCGAGTACAGGTGGTAGACGATCTCGAAGCGGTCCTCGTCGTCAGACATGAACTCGAGCCGGTCCACGCAGGTCATGTCTGAGAGGTAGTTGTAGTTGGTCTCCGAACTGTCGCGCAGCAGCCGGCAGATGGCGACGATGTTGTCCTTCTTGACAACAATGGTCTTCTCGTCGCGGAACAGGCGGGAGGTGATGATATCACCGGCGAACTGCTGTTGAATCAGGCGGAACTCCGGGCTGTCGTCCGGGTTCAGCTCCACCCACTCGTCCGGCCGCTTGACCTGAATCTCGCGCAGCTGCAGGTCAGTCGGCGTCAATCCCAGGCGAACGTCGAAGTCTACCATGGTGTCTCCAAAATCCCCTCACCCGGCTCGGCAAGCCTCGCCACCCTCTCCCTCAGAGTGGAGAGGATTAGGGATAGGCTCCTCTTGCTCCCCCTAACCCCTTCTGAGGGAGAGGAGGCCAGGGGTGAGGAGCCTACCTCCGGTCGCTGAAGTGCTCGCGGTCGATCTTCTTCTGCAGCTGGTTGATGGCGTAGATCAGCGCGTCCGGGTTGGGCGGGCAGCCGGGGACGTAGATGTCCACGGGGACGATCTGGTCCACCCCTTGCAGGATGGCGTAGTTGTTGAAGACGCCGCCGCAGGAGGCGCAGTCGCCCATCGAGATGACCCACTTGGGCTCCGGCATCTGGTCGTAGATCTGGCGCAGGACCGGGGCCATCTTCTTGGCGACTCGGCCTGCCACGATCATCAGGTCCGCCTGGCGCGGCGAGGCGCGGAACGCCTCGGAGCCGAAGCGGGCCAGGTCGTAGCGGGAGTTGGTGCTGCCCATCATCTCGATGGCGCAGCAGGCAAGGCCGAAGGTGGCGGGCCAGACCGAGTTGCGGCGCGCCCAGTTGACCACTTTGTTCAGAGGGACGGTCAGGACTCCGAGGTTCTGTTCTACTCCCATTCAAACGCCCCTTTCTTCCACACGTAGATATACCCAACAAACAGGATCACGATGAAGACGATCATCTCGAAGAGGCTGAAGAGTTGCAGATTCTGGCCCTGGGACAGCGTCACGCCGGGCAGCCGCGCCCACTGGGTGAACGTCACCGCCCAGGGGTAGAGGAAGACCGTCTCGATGTCGAAGATGATGAACAGCATGGCGATCAAGTAGAACTTGACCGGGAACCGCTCGCGGGCCGAGCCGACGGGCGTGACGCCGCACTCGTAGGGGGCGAGCTTGGCGGCGGACGGCTTCTTGGGACCCAGGATCCACGACAGGCCGACCAGCACGGCGGCCAGCAGGATGGCAATCACCAGCAGCACCAGCAGGGGGACGTAATCCGAAAGAGAGGGTTGTACCACAATCGCTGTCGGAGTCATCGCGCATCTTCCTTCGCGGGGCTTGACTGTGTGAATTATGTCACAAGCGGAATCGTTTGTCAATGGCCCGTCCGTGAAAATACCGTGAGCGAAATTGGGGCCGCGAAAGGGTCTCCACCCCGCCCGGCGCGTTTGAGGAAAAGCCGCCGCCGGGTACTGCAACTAACATGAGCGACATCAGGCAACGAAGCCCCTGCCGCCCGTCTTGTCCGATGGCTTCAAAGAAGTGAACCCGGTGTGAAAGAACTGCAAGACCAATTCGAGATCACGGCCCTGCCCCAGAACGCGGGCCTGGCGCGCGAGCGCATCAAGCGGGTGGCCGTTCAGGCGGGGTTCGGGCGGCCCGACCTCGACGACATCGAGGTCGCCGTGGGGGAGGCGGCGACCAATGCCATCCTCTACGGCTCGCCGACGGCCACCAGCCGCATCATCATCTCCTGCTGGGTCAGCCGCGCCGACGGGGCGTTCCACGTGGAAGTCCGGGATCAGGGGCAGGGCTTCGACCCCGACCAGGGGCGTGGCGATGAGGACAATGACTCCCTCGGCGGGCGCGGCCTGCGCCTGATGCGCGCCCTGATGGACAAGGTGCTGCTCTACTACGACGGGCGGGGCATGAGCGTCCGCCTCACCAAATATCTCACCCGGTCGTCGGCCACTTGACAACTGTTCAACTCTCCGCTACAATAGCTACGCACATGAGGCGAAGCACCGGCGACTGGACACCGACCGACGCGGGGCCGGCCCTGCGGCTCTCCGATTTCGATTACGCGCTCCCCGCCGAGCGCATCGCGCAGACGCCCCTCCCTCGGCGCGACCACTCCCGCCTGCTGGTCCTGGACCGGAGCGCCGAATCCATCGCTCACCGGCGCTTCTTCGACCTGCCGCTCTACCTGCGGCCCGGCGACGTGCTGGTGCTCAATGATACGCGCGTGACGGCCCAGCGTCTCTTCGGGTCCAGGCCCGGACGTCCGGGCGAGCGCGTGGAGACATTTCTGACCCACCGCGTTGCGGACGGGCTGTGGCGGGGGCTGGTCCGCCCCGGCAGGAAAATGCCGCCGGGGACAGAGATCGAGTTCGGCGACGGCCTCCGGGCCGAGGTGCTGGAGCGGACCGACGACCGGGGCGGGCGGCTGCTGCGCTTCACCGCCGAGACCGGCTCGGTCGAGGACGGCATCGCCGCGCACGGCGACGCGCCGCTGCCGCCGTACATCACGCAGCCCCTGTCCCACGCCGGCCGCGAACGCTACCAGACCGTCTACGCCACACGGGAAGGATCGGCCGCCGCGCCGACGGCCGGCCTGCACTTCACCCAGGCGCTGCTCGCGCGCATCGAGGCGCAGGGGGTGCGGATCGCCCGCGTCACACTGCACGTCGGCCTGGGCACCTTCCGCCCCATCGAGACGGAGGACGTCGCGGCCCACGCCATGCACCCGGAGCGCGTCACGGTCTCCGCCGAGGCGGCGGAGGCGATCAACGGCGCGACCGGACGCATCGTCGCCGTGGGCACGACCTCGGCGCGAACGCTGGAGAGCGCGGCGGTCGCCGACCGCCGCATCGCCCCGATGGACGGCGAGACCGGCCTGTACATCACGCCGGGCCACCGCTTCCAAGTCGTGGACGCGCTGATCACGAACTTCCACATGCCGCGCTCGACGCTGCTGGTGCTGGTGAGCGCGCTGGCCGGGCGCGACGCCATCCGCCGCGCTTATGACGAGGCGCTGCGCGAGAACTACCGCTTTCTGTCCTTCGGCGACGCCATGCTGATCATCTAATTTCTCTGATCCGTTTTCTCTGATCCGTCTCACACCCAGGAGGAACGCCCATTGCGCGACCTGCAAGATTGGAACAAACAACTCGACCTTGCGGCCAAACAGGCCAAGCGCGCCCGCGAGGCGGCGGGCCGATCCGCCATGCCGCCCGTGTCGGCCCGTAAGGAGATCCCTTCCGCCCCCAGTTCTGGGGGAGCGGGAGCGGAGGCCGCGCCGTCCCGCCCGGCCCCGCCGCGCAAGGGGCGCGGGGCGCGCAAGCTGGAAAGCCGGGAGGAGCTGCTCGCGCGCCTGCTGGACCCGACCCTGACCCTGGAAGAGACGTCGCGCCTGCTGGAAGTCTGTCCGACCACCGTGCGGCGCTGGACCAACAAGGGCGTCTTGCCCTGCGAGCGCTCCGCCGGCAATCAGCGCCGCTTCAAGCTGTCCAGTATTGAGGCCTTCCTGCGCGCGCGCAACCAGGCGCCCCCGATTCTGGGCGAGGACTGAGCCTCATCGCCCCATGCGCGTCGGCATCTTCTCGGAAAGCTATCCCCCCATCGTCAACGGCGTCAGCACGTCCGTCCGCACCCTCATGGCCGAGCTGGAGCGGGCGGGGCATACCGTGTACGTATTCACGTCGCGGGCCGCCAGCGATCGGGGGTACACGGACGACCGCCCCGGCGTCTACCGCTACCCCTCCGTCAACTCCGGGGTTGAGCCGCAGTACCAGCTCCCGATTCCCTTCTCCTCGCGCATCAAGAGCGCCATTCCGACGCTGGGGCTGGACATCATCCACTCCCAGTCGCCGTTCTTTCTGGGCCTGATCGCGCGCCACGTCGCGCGCAAACTACACCTGCCCCTCGTCTCCACCAACCATACGTTCTACACGGAGTACGCGCACTACAACCGGCTGCTGCCCCCGCCCTGGACGCGCGCGTTTCTGGTGCGCTGGATGCGCTGGTACTACGACGGCTGTGACCGAGTGCTGGTGCCGTCGGAGCTGACCCGGCGCAGCCTGCTCGCGCACCGCGTCCGCGCGCCCATCACCGTCATGCCGACCGGCATCCCCGCGCCGCCGCCGGGCCTCCCCTCCCCCGACGATGTCCGGCGGCAGTGGGGCATCCCCCCGGGAGGCCGCGTCCTGCTCTACGTGGGGCGTCTCGCACCGGAGAAGAATCTGGAGGCGATGCTGAAGGCCTTCGGGCTGATCCGGCAAGCCTGCCCGGACGCCTGGCTGATCCTGGCTGGCAGCGGCCTGGGCGACGCGGCGACGCGGCAGGCCGCGCAGCGGCTGGGGGTGTGGGAGCGGGCCGTCTTCACCGGTTTCCTGCAGCGCGCCCAATTGGACCCCTTATACGCCGCCGCGGACGTATTCCTGTTCCCCTCCAAGACGGAGACGCAGGGGCTGGCGGTCGGCGAGGCGATGGCCTGCGGCACGCCCTGCGTGGTGATCAATGCGGGCGGCGCGCCGGAGTCAGTGCGTGACGGTGTTGATGGCTTCCTGGTGGACGACGATCCGGCGCAGATGGCGCGGCAGGCCATCCGGCTGCTGGAGGACCCAACGCTGCGCCAGCAGATGTCCCAGCGTGCCCTGCTTCATGCCGCCGAGATGACCCCTCAGAAGGTCGCTGGGCGAGTCATCGCCTTATACGAGGAATTGGTGACGGCGGCAGCGGGACGGCCGCCGAAGGTGATGGCATGAGCCGTGCCCCGGCCAGACTATCTTAAGTCCTACATATCGCATAATTGGAACGCCGCTTCCAGGGCCGCGAGCGGGTCGCCCTTGGGGATGAACTCGTGGCCGACGTAGCCATCATAGCCAGTGGCGACGATGGCCTGCATGATGGGCGGATAGTACAACTCCTGCGTCTCGTCCATGTCCCGCCGGCCGGGGTTGCCCGCCGTGTGGTAATGGGCGAAGTGGGTGTGCTGATTCTGGATGGTGCGAATGATGTCGCCCTCCATGATCTGCATGTGGTAAATGTCGTACAGCAGCTTGACGCGCGGCGAGCCGACCATCTCGCAGACCTGTACGCCCCAGTCCGTGTGGTCACACTGGTAGCCCTTATGGTCCACCTTGCTGTTGAGCAGCTCCATCACGAGGTTGACCCCGGCCTCTTCGGCGGCCTTCGCCACACGGCGCAGACCCTGGGCGCAGTTCTCCGCCCCCTCGGCCTCGGACAGACCCTCGCTCCGCTCGCCGCTGAAGACGATCAGGTTCGGGATTTCGTATTGGACGGCGAGTTCGAGGTTCTTGTGGATCTCGGCCTCGATCCGGTCGTGTTGGGACGGGTCGTTCAGGCCGCTGGAGATGCCCCGGTGGCCGCCGTGGGAGGCGATGACGAAGCCGGCGTCGCGCACCCTGTCGAACAAGTTCTGCCCGATCAGCTCGACGGCCTGATAGCCGATGGCGCGGGCCTTCTTCAGCAGGTCCTCCTCCGAGACTCCCTTGCCCGCGAAGCACCACCAGGAGATGGATTGACGGATCGGCATGTTCTTCTCCTTTCAAACAGCCACCGGCTTGCCGGTCGCAATGCTCTGGTTGGCGGCGACGGAGATCGCCAGTGTCCTGACGGCATCGGGGTAGGTCGCACGGACGCCGCTGCCGTCGCCGGTGCGCACGGCCTGGAGAAAGGCGGCGTCCTCGATGCCGAAGATGTTGTCCTCGCCCTTGATCTCCTGCGCCGGCTCGCCTTTTTTGCGCAGGGTGACGCTGTGCTCCCAGCCGGTGAACTGGACGTTGGCGGACAGGCTGTGGACGTTGAGCAGGATGCCGCCGCCCGCGTTGGACGACACGCTGGACATCAGGTTGGCGATGCCGCCGTTTTGGAATTTGATGGCGACGGTGGCCGCGTCATCTATCGAGTAGCCGGGGATGTCCTTGTTGAACCCTGTCGCGGCGTAGGCGAAGACCTCCTCGGCGTCGCCGAACAGGTAGCGCACCAGGTCCACCGTATGAGTCACCTGTTCGTGGAACTGCCCGCCGCTTTTACTCTTGTCTGTCCACCAGGAGCCGATTCCCGCCTCACGCGCCGGGCCGGGCGAGCCGCCCCACCAGCCGCCGTAGGCTAGGATGGGGGGGTCCTGCTGCAAGAGCTCGCGCGCCGCGTTGACGCTCTGGCGGTAGCGGTTCATGTACCCCGCCCCGGTCAGCAGGCCCTTGTGCTCCACCTCAGCGGCGATCTCGCGGGCCAGCCCCAGGTCCAGGCCGACCGGCTTCTCCACGAAGAAGGGCAGATTATGCCCCAGCGCCGCCCGCTCCGCCTCCCCGTGCGCGAATGGCGGCAGCAGGATATACACCGCGTCCACCCCCGCATCCGCCGCGAGCTGCTCCGGCGTGTCGAACACCTGCGCGCCGAACCGCCCCGCCAGCGCCTCGGCGGCGGGCCGGTGCGCGTCCGTGACCGCCGCGATCTCCACGTCGGGCATGTCCTTGATCGCGTCGGTGTGCGCCTTCGCCATCCCGCCCGCACCGACAAACCCCAACCGCACTGTCTGAGCCATGATCGTCCTCCTCCGTTTCGGCTACGGCTGTGTTCGTGAGGGCGCGCGAACATTCCTCTGTCCATCTTGACAAAATGCAAACCCGATGTTACGATGTTGGAAAGAAGCATCGACGGTGGCGTAGCGGAGCCAGCAGACCGTCTCCCTGCCGCCTCCGAAGCGGACTTACGAGGAACCTTGTTAACCCATCTACGGAAGGACGGTCAACCACTGTGAGCACTCTCAGCATCATCGCGGAGAACAACAAGGCGCTGCGGGGGCGGTATCTCAGCCGCCTGCAAGTCAACCGGGAGTTGAAACGGACGCTGGTCAGCTTCCAGGCGAACAAGACACAGCAAGGCTACCGCTGGTTCAAATACAAAGAGGGTTACTCGTCGGCACTCGTCGAGTACGTCTTCCGGCGGCTTGGCCTGTCTTCCGGTCGTGTGCTGGACCCATTCGCGGGTTCGGGAACAACGTTGTTTGTCGCCAGTCAACTCGGCATGGACGCCGTCGGCATCGAGCTTCTGCCGGTCGGTTCGGACGTCATGCGAGTTCGTCAGGACGTCCTGAACGACGACTCTCGACTGCTGCAAGCGAAACTGCACCGGTGGATCACCCACCGTCCCTGGATGACGCATGGTTCCGTGAAGCCGTTCCCGCATCTGCGTATCACGTCCGGCGCATTCCCCTCCGAGTCGGAAGAGGCGCTCGGTCGCTACCTGGCGGCGTCAGAGGGGGAAGAGGACGGTGCCTTCCGCCACGTGTTACGCTTTGCGGCGCTCTGCATCCTGGAAGAAATCAGCTTCACGCGCAAGGACGGGCAGTACCTGCGCTGGGATCATCGCTCCGGCCGGCGGCAGGGCGCGAAGCCCTTTGACAAAGGCGCAATCAAGCCCTTCGACGAGGCCATCGAGCAGAAACTGAGACAGATACACGCCGATCTTTGCACCGGCAAAGAAATGCTCGACCTGGATTTCGGGTTCTCCCCCGCCCGCTCCGGCAACGTCCAGATCGTGGAAGGCTCCTCGCTGGCAGTCCTCCCCACTCTGGCGAGTAACTCGTTCGACTGCCTGATGACCTCGCCGCCCTACTGCAACCGCTACGATTACACCCGCACCTATGCCCTGGAACTCGCCCTGCTGGGTGTGAATGAAGACGAAATCCGGCGGCTGCGTCAGACCATGCTCTCCTGCACGGTGGAGAACCGGGACAAGCCGGAATTGCGTGAACTCTTCTCCGCCAGCACCTTTGCCCGCGCCTCCGAGGCGTTCGACCGGCAGCAGGACTTACAGACGACCCTCGCCTACCTGGAGCAATGCAAGGCGGACAAGACGCTGAACAATTCCGGCATCCCCCGCATGATCCGCAACTACTTCTTCGAGATGGCGCTGGTCATTTTTGAGGCGGCGCGGGTGCTCAAGCCCGGCGCGCCGTTCGTCATGGTCAACGACAATGTGCGCTACGGCGGCGCGAACATTGACGTGGACCTGATCCTGTCCGACATCGCCCAGAGAGCAGGGTTTGACGTGGAAACCATCTGGGTGCTGCCCGTCGGCAAGGGCAACAGCAGCCAGCAGATGGGCGAGCACGGGCGCGAGGAATTACGGAAGTGCGTCTACGTCTGGCGGCGGTCTACAAAGTGACCAGCCAGGAGGCGAGATCGGCCAGTTGATCGGCGTCGGTCAGGTTGGCCGCGTGGTGAAGCCGTCCATCTTGCAGGCGGGCAAATATCTCACGCGCCATGGACGCCTCAATCGCTGCACCGACAAAGAACAAGCTGGGACATCGTTCCGGGAAGACGTGGCGGATGCGGTCCAGGGCGCTTGCGGCCGTCTTCCAATGCTCATCCGCGCCTGCGGGGTCAATGCCGCCTTTGAGCTCGCCACAGGCCAAATAACGTTCCGGGTCGGCGAGAAGTTGCGCTTCCGTCCGGTCCTGCCCTGCCACGTCCAAAAGAATGACGTCTATGTTTTTATCAATAAGCCTGGGCCGCACATCGAACAGCAGGCGACGGCCAGACCAGGAAATGCGCTGTACCTTCTCCGACTGCCGGGCCTTGACAACCTCAACCTCCTGCGGCTGGAGCGCGTCAAGTAGGGCTGAGGCCAATCGCTGCTGACCGACGGCCCCGGTCCAGTTCCGCATCTGTCCGCCGAGGGCATCGCCTTTCGTCAGCAGGTATCGGTACAGGATTTCTTCCCGGAATGCAGCGCCCGCCTGGGCGAATAGCGTGTCAAAGACCCTCTTGACGGCTTCATCCAGTTCCTCCTTGTTCAAATGACCGCGCGCTTTTTCGGAGAAACCGGCAGCGGTAATCAGGTCATCCCGAAACTGCGGAAGGTCGAGCAGGGTTTCCACCCGCTCGACCTTCTGTAATGCCGTCCAGAGCAGTTGTGCGTTTTCGACGTAGGGCGTAGCCTTCTCCGTCTTGGCAAGCGCCTGCGAGAGAAAGCCGTCGCGCACCGCCGCATGCGAAGTTACAAGGTCAGCGGCGGTGCGGACGTGCGGCAGCATCTAACCTTCCAGCAGGGACAGCGGGTTCTGGAGGAGGCGCTTGAGTTCTTGCAGGAACTTGGCCCCCGTCGCGCCGTCCATGGCGCGGTGGTCGCCGCTGAAGGTGACGTTCATGCGGGGGCGGACGGCGATGGTCTGGCCGTCGTCGAGCACGACGGGCTTTTTCACGATGCTGGCGACGGCCAGGATCGCGCCCTGGGCGGGGTCAATGATGGCGTGAAACTCGGTCACGTCGAAGCTGCCCAGGTTGGAGACGGTGAACGTGCCGCCGGAATACTCGCCGGGCTGGAGCTTCTTGTCGCGGGCCTTCTTGATGAGGTCGCGGCTGGTCTGGGCCAACTTGCGCAGCGGCAGGGCGTCGGCGTCGCGCACGACGGGGACGATCAGGCCGTCGTCCAGGGCGACGGCGATGCCGACGTGGAAACCGGAGCCGGGGATGATCCTGTCGTCCTTGAAGGCGGCGTTAACGGCGGGGACTTTCCGCAGGGCGAGCGCCGAGGCCTTGACGATCATGTCGTTGAAGGAGATCTTCGGCAGGGACTCGTCGTAGCCGTTCAGCTTCTCGCGCAGCGCGGTCGCCTCGGCCATGTCCACCTCGGCGGTGATGTAGAAATGCGGGATGGTGGTCTTGCTCTCCACCATGCGCCGCGCGATCACCTTGCGCATCGCGGACAGCTCGGTGGGCGCGGCGACGGGCGCGGGCGTCGCCTCTGTGCGGGTCTGCGGCTTTTCGGGCGTCGGGCGGGCTTCCGGCAGACCGGGCTGGGCGGCGGTGGAGGGCGCGGCCTTTGCCCCGCCCTGCTCCGCGAACGCCAGCACGTCGGCCTCGATGATGCGGCCCTGCGGCCCCGTTCCGGTGATCTGGGCGATGTCAATCCCCTGGGCTTTGGCAACACGGCGGGCGAGGGGCGTGGCCTTGACCCGTTCCTGCGTCACGCCGTTGCCGGACGGCGCGGGAACGGATCGCCCCCCGGCCCCCAATTCTGGGGGAGTAGGAGAGGCCGCCGTCTTGACTTCTCTGGCTCCCCCAGAATTGGCGGCCGGGGGGGCTGAACTGGCTCCCCCGTCGGGTGCAGTTGCTCCAGCATTGGGGGCGGGGGGGGCTTTGGCCTCGGCCTGGGCGGGGGCATCGCCGATGGTGGCGATGATCTCGCCGACCGGGACGGTGTCGCCGGGCTTGGCCTGGAGGCGCAGGACGCCGCTGTCTTCGGCCTCGACCTCGACGTTGCTCTTGTCGGTCTCGATCTCGGCGATGGCGTCGCCCGCACGCACGGTCTCGCCGTCCTGCTTCAGCCATTGCAGCAGGACGCCCTCCGTCATCGCGTCACCCATCTTGGGCATGATCACTTCGGCCATAGGGCTAGATGCTCCGCGCCAGCGTCTTCTTGACGGCGGCGATGATGTCGTTCTCGTGCGGCACGGCCATGTCTTCCAGGGCGCGCGCGTAGGGCATGGGCACGAACGCGCCGGTGACGCGCTCCACGGGAGCGTCCAGCTCGTCAAAGGTCGCCGTGCTGATCTGGGTGACGAACTCGGCAGCGAGGCCGTAGAAGGGCCACTGCTCCTGCACGACCACCGCGCGGTGCGTCTTGCGGACGCTGTTGAAGACGGTCTCCAGGTCAATCGGCTGCAGGGAGCGCAGGTCCACGACCTCGGCGTCAATGCCCTGTTCGGCCAATTTTTCGGCCGCGCCGAGCGACAGCATCGTGCCGTAGGAATAGGAGATAATGGAAACGTCCTTGCCCTCGCGCTTGATGTCGGCGACGCCGATGGGAACGAGGTAGTCCTTGCTGGTCGGCACGTCGCCGCGCGTGGCGTACAGGCGCGCGTGCTCGGTGTAGACGACGGGGTTGTTGTCGCGGATGGCGGCTTTGAGCAGGCCCTTGGCGTCGGCGGGCGTCGCCGGGGCGACGACCTTCAGGCCGGGCGTGTTGGCGTACCAGTGGGCCAGGTCCTGCGAGTGCTGGGCGCTTAACTGGCCGCCGACCCCGCCGGGGCCGCGCAGGACGCACGGGATGGGGTACTGGCCGCCGCTCATGTAGAGGATCTTGGCCGTGTGGTTGATGATCTGGTCCCAGGCGACCAGGGCGAAGTTCAGAGTCATGAACTCGATGACGGGGCGCATCCCCAGCATCGCCGCGCCGGTCGTCATGCCGACCATGCCGGCCTCGGAGATGGGCGTGTCCACGATCCGCTCCGGGCCGTACTTCTGCAGGAAGCCCTGGGTGATCTTGAACGTGCCCTGGTACTGGCCGATCTCCTCGCCGAGCAGGAACACGTTCTCGTCGCGGTCCAGCTCTTCCTCCAGCGCGCGGCGGATGGCCTCGCGGTAGGGGATCGACTCGGTCGCGCCGGCGTCGGCCTCCTCATGGGAGTGCGTGTGGGCGGCGACCTGGACGATGTGCTTGAGCTCGTTGGTGTCCGCCTTGGCCTGCGCTCCTTCGGGGGAGTAGACAGCGGTGCCCTGCTGACCGACCTGCGGCTCCGGGTTCGGCGACGCGCCGTTGCCGGACGATGCGGGCCGCCCCCCGGCCCCCAAGTCTGGCGGGGGAGGAGAGGCTGCCGCCTTGTCTTCTCCGGCTCCCCCGGCATTGGGGGCGGGGGGGGAGGCTTTGGCTTCGGCATCGCCGATGGTGGCGATGGCCTGGCCGACGGGGACGACCGTGCCCGGCTGCGCCTGGATGCGCAACACGCCGCTGTCTTCGGCCTCGACCTCGACGTTGCTCTTGTCGGTCTCGATCTCGGCGATCACCTCGCCCGCCTGCACCGACTCGCCGTCCTGCTTGCGCCAGGACACCAGCGTACCCTCTTCCATCGCGTCGCCCATCTTGGGCATGATCACTTCGGCCATAGGTTCCTTAGTTTCTGTGAAGAACCCCCTCCGGCTCGCTTTGGCTCGCCACCTCCCCCGAAGCGGGAGAGGATGAGTGCCAACGGCCTTCGTCGCTCTTCCCTTCCCGGTTCAGTGGCCTCCGGCGTACCAGTGCTTGGGCGGATCGGCTCGCCGGGGCGGAAAGGGGGGGCTAATCTACGTACACGTCCTGAGTCAATTCCTCGCGGGTGCAGACGGGGCTGGCGTCGGCGAAGGCGGCGGCCTGGCGGGCCATCTCGATGGCCTGCTTGTCCATCGCCTCGTGCTTGGCGTCGTCCAGGATGCCGCGCGCGCGCAGCACGCCGCCCAGGATGAGGATCGGGTCGCGCTTCTTCCACTCCTCCAGCTCCTCGGTGTTGCGGTAGGTGGACTGTGTCTCCGGGCCGTCCGCCGCGCCGTGGCCGACGTAGCGGTAGGTGACGGTTTCCAAAAAGTAGGGCGCGGGGTGCCGGCGCATATTGTCCACGACCTCCTGCGCCGCCTCGCGGACGGCGAAGTAGTCCTGGCCGTCCACTTTCGAGTGGGCCATGGCGTAGGAGTCGGCGCGGGAGGCGAGGTCGGTGTTGGCCGACGAGCGCTCCACCGAGGTGCCCATGGCGTACTTGTTGTTTTCGAGGACGTAGAGGATGGGGAGTTCGTAGAGCTGCGCCATGTTGAGGGACTCGTGGAAGCCGCCCGCGTTCATGGAGCCGTCGCCGAGGAAGCAGAAGCAGACGTTGCGATTGTCCTTGAGGTCCTTCTTGTGCTTCAAGGCCCAGCCGAGGCCGACGGAGAGGGGGACGTTGCCGCCGACGATGCCGTAGCCGCCGGCAAAGCCCTTGTCCCGGTCGAAGAGGTGCATGGAGCCGCCCTTGCCGCGCGAGACGCCGTCGGACTTGCCGAAGATCTCGGCCATGATCTTGCCGGGGTCGCTGCCGAGGATTAGGCAGTGGGCGTGGTCTCGATAGGAGGAGAGGGCCTGGTCGCCGGGCTTGTAGGTGTGCAGGACGCCCTGGGAGACGGCCTCCTGGCCGATGTAGAGGTGCAGATACCCGCCGACCTTGCCCGCGCGAAAGGCCCGGTTGCACTGCTCCTCGAAATGGCGGATGTCCAGCATCTGCTGGTAGGTGTGCAGCAGCTCGTCATCGCTGAGTTTCAGCTTCTTGATAACGGCGTCCGCCGGAGCGTGTTTGCCGCCCGCCTTGGCACTGTGCGCGTCGTACTTCTTGGAGGCGCCGCGCGACTTGACGGCGGCGGGGCTGGCTGCCATAATGGGGATGATCCTCTTTTGTCGGGATTGCTGCGCCCTATTATAGCCGTATTTACCGAGTCATTGCAAGGGGTTCCCCGCCCGTGAGAAGGCCCGTCCTCGCCGCGCTCGGCGTCCTCGTCTTCGCCGCCTGCCTTGCCGGCCTGACGCTGGGGCTGCTCGCCGTCCGGCGCGCGCTGCCTCCGGCCGCCCGATCCGCCGCGCCGCTGACCGCCGCCCAGACCACCGCCCTCCGTGCCGCCATCACACTCCTGCGGAAGCGCGGCCTGGCGGGCGACGCCTCGCTGGCCGCGGCCCTGTTGCAGCAGGGCAAATGGCACGCCGCCGGGCCCGACGATCCCTCTCTGGCCCAAGCCGAACACGCCGGGGGAACGCCTTACGCCTACACCCTCGCCGACGGCAAAAAGATCGTCGCCGTCGTGCTCGCCCCGCGATTCTTCGGCGAGGCCACCCCGACCGCCCGCGCCGCGCTGATGGTCCACGAGATGGGCCACGTCCGCGCCTACCTGAAGACCGGGCGCTCCGACGAGTACGACGGCTACCGGCGCGAGTACGACACCCACGCGCAGCTCGGCCTCACCGCGCGCGACGGTCTGCCCTACTGGGCCATGCTGGACGGCGTCACGCAATATGTCCTCCCCCGCGCCCCCGCCTACAAGAGCCGCCCCGATGTCAAAGCCTTCCTCGCCCAGTCCGGCGAGCGCTGACTTGCCTGCGGGCCGTCGCTCTCGGCCGGATGGCTCCAGCCGCCTGCTTTCCTGCTCCCGTGGGGAAGGGACGTGGGTTCGTTCCGGCAATTTTCCGCCGTGGGAGGATCGGGAACCCCTTCCGGCGGAAGCCCCCCCTCCGGCTCCCCCTCAGAGCAGGGGGAGGGAACCCCCTCCGGCGCGGCGAGCCTCGCCACCTCCCCCGAAACGGGAGAGGAAGCAGGCCCCGCCGCCCCCAATAATGGGGGAGTCAGAGCAAGGGCGGGTTCGTTCTGGCAGTTCGGCAATGCGGCGGGCGCGGCGTCCAGGCGGCTGGGGTCCTCATCCAGCGTCAGCGGGCGGGCGGAGAGCTTCTGGAGCTGCTCGCGGGTGTTGTTGGCGATCACCCAGTCCCACTCCTCGTCCTTTTGGCAGTCGCGCTCCGTCACCTGGGCGAACGCCAGCTGCTCCTCGCGGATGCGGCTCTTGAACAGGGCCGGCACGTCCCGGCCCAGCATCTTCACGGCGGTGTCGATCTGGCGGTGCAGGGCGGTCTCGTGGCGCAGCACGCGGTCCAGGCGGGCGAGGGCCGCGTCCTCCGTCAGTTCCGGGTCTTCAAAGAGCTGGGCCTGCCAGCGGTGCAGTCTTCTGAGCCGCCAGGAGGCGGCGGCGATCTTCTCGGTGTAGTGCTGGTCCAGGAGGTTCTTGGGCCTGATTTGTGCGGTCAACTCGTTGAGGAGGGAGGTATAGCCCTGGGGGTCTTCTCCGAGGTGGGGGAGGACGACGTCGCGGGCGAAG
>JAFAZD010000296.1 GCA_019239955.1 Armatimonadota bacterium
TGTTCGAGTTGTGTCCGCTCCTCGGGCGCGAGCGGCCGGAGAGGCTCCTTCTGTTTTCGTGGCATTACGGGCCTCCGGACAGGAGATTCCTCAGTCTACCCGTTCTGCCCCGGAAAGGCCACGCCCGTGACAAGTGACCCACTAGGAGGCGTTGTCCCAGAACAGCACCAGCGCCGCCCTGCCCTCCAGGGCCAGATCCTGTGCCAGCCAGCCCAGGAACTGGGTCGTCACGCCGCTGACGGGCTGCCCGTCCACGAACCGTAGATGCATCCGCCCCGCCGCCGCGTCGTGGCGCAGCAGCCCATAGCAGGAGAACGCCGCCGGCTCCGGGTCGGCCCTGTCCGGCGGCCGCCCGACCAGCCGCACCGGCTCCTCGGCCGCCCAGGCGCGGGCCGTCGGCTGGGCCAGGCGGCTGAACCAGACCTCGTCCTCAAAGCCCAGCACCTAGTCGGGGCGGCGGGCACACAGGGCGATCAGCCGCTCGCGCGCTTTTTTTCGCGCGTAGGCGGGGTCGGGGCTGCTGATCCAGAGCCTGGCCCGCTTCCAGCCGACGCCCAGGCGCAGCAGGGCGCGGCGGACGGTCTCGTCGCTGACGGGCCGCCGGTCAGCCCCTGCTCGTGGCAGACCCGGGCGGCCAGGGCCAGGGTCCAGAGGCTGGCGCCCTTGCCGAAGGCGCGCGGGCTCTGGTGGAGCAGCCCCCGGAGGCGCTCGCCGGCGTCGCCCCCCAAGACCGGGGCGGCGCTCCGGGGGCGGTTGGACTTGCGGAGCAGGCAGTCGGGCCCCTCGGCATGGAAGGCGCGGATGGCGTTGCGGACGGTCTGCACGGAGCAGCCCAGGGCCCGGGCGATGGCCGGGGGCGGCTCGCCACGGGCGCTGGCGAGCCGGACCTGGGGGCGGCGCAGGGTGAAGGCGTCGGCGGCGCGCAGTCCGGCCTCGAGCCGGGCGCGCTCGCCCTCGGCCAGGGGCCGCACGAGAAGGGCACCTTTCATGCCCCTGATTATGACATGGAACTGCGCCTGGCACAATAACTCGTGTGGAAAGGCACTAGGTACAAGGCGCTAACCCAGGTGGCGGCCGAGCAGGAAGGTGCGTTCCTGAAAACTTCCGTTTTTCACGCTCCGCGCTCTGTCCGCTCAAGCGTCCCGATCACCTTTTGGTAGACCGTCTGGACCGGCAAATGATGCAGGCACTCTCGACTTCGGCAGCCGATGTCCTTGCCGATCGTGGCCGGCCCGTAACAGGGGGCGCAGGGAAGCGGCAGGCGGGCGACCAGCGCCTGCTGCCCCCAGGGGCCGACGTTCACCGGGTTGGTCGGTCCATAGATCCCCACGCAGGGCTTTCTCATGGCGGCGGCCAGGTGCAGCAGCATCCCGTCCGTGCCCACTACAATGGCGCTGGAGCGGATCAGGGATGCTAGGTCGCTGAGATCCGTCTGCCCCGCCAGATTGACGCCAGATACCGCGGCTTGAGTCAGAATGTCCTCAGCGTCCTCATGCTCGGACGAGTGGCCAACGAAGACCGGCGTGATCCCATCCGCCGCCAGCAGGACGCAGAGATCGGCCCACTTGGCCGCCGGCCACCGTTTGAACGCCAGCGTGGGGTCGCTCCCAATGGAGATCAGTCCATAGCGCCCAAAGCGCTGGGCGAGAGAGCCAGGCGGGAAGCGCTCGGAGCGGGGCTCGATCTCCGGCAGGAACCGCCGGGACGGCTCGGCGACGTCCTGATGCCCGAGTCGGCGCAGCAGGTCCAGGTTCATCGTCACGTGATGCCTGTCTTCGCGCACGCGAAGGCGGTGGGTCAAGAGATCGGCGAAGCGCCCGCTCTCGTAGCCGCAGCGCACCCGGGCCTTCGTTGCGCCCACCAGCAGGTTGCCGAAGGAGCCGTGCGAGGTAAACAACTGCAGGGCCAGGTCGGCCTGGAGTCGGGACATCCGCCACAGGCTGCGCCCCAGCGCCAGGGGGCGCCACCGCGCCCCGGCGGGGAGCGGGATGACCTCATCCGCCATCCCTAGCTCGCGTGCCCACGCCGCGACCGCCGGGCGCTCGCAGACCAGCAGCAGGCGGGCCTGCGGGTAGAGCCGGCGCGTCTCCGCCATGAGCGGCAGCCCGAGCAGCAGCTCCCCCAGGGCCGACAGGCAGAAGATCGCAACGCGCCTCGTGCCATCCGGTGCGTGCGCGCCGTACTCGGCTGTTTGCCAGTCCCGCATCATGCTCACCCCTCGGCCCCCCTTACGTCCCTGAGTCTGCGGCCCCGCGCCGCCCGGTGCTTTTCCGCCAGCACCTCCTGGTACAGCGCCTCGTAGCGGCGCGCCATGGCTCCCCAGCTCAAGGTCTCCGCCAGCGCGCGGCCCGCCGCCCCGATTCGGGCGGCGCTCGATGGATCGGCAGCCAGGTGCTGCAGCGCCGCCGTCATCCCCTCCAGATCGCTGCTGTCCCGCAGCACAAAGCCGTTTTCGCCCTGACGGATCAGCGATGAGGCCCCGACAGAGGGCGCGGTCACGACGGGGACGCCGCTCGCCATCGCCTCCGGGATCACCAGGGCGTAAGGGTCGTAATGGGACGCGAACGCAAGCGCATTCGCGCCGCGCAGCAAGGCGGGTACATCCGCGCGATGGCCCAGAAAATGCACCCGGTCGGCGATCTTGAGGTCGCGCGCCATGGCCGGGTAGGGACTGCCGGCGGCTCCGCCGGCCACCGCCAGGTGAAAGCCCGGTCCCAGTCGCCCGACGGAGTGCAGCGCCAGATCGAGGTTCTTCCGGTTGGTCCGGATGTCGCCGGCGAAGAAGGCCACGAACGTGCCGCCCGACAGCCCCAGCTCCGCGCGCAGTGCGTTCGTCTCGCCCGGCGCGAGCGGGCGGAACTCGGCGGTGTCCACGCCGTTGGGAATGACCTCGATCTTCGCCGTATCAATGCCGACATCATCTGCCAGGCTGTCCCGGACGGCCTCCGAGACCGCCACCACGCGGCGCGCCACCCGGTAGGCCCGCCGCTCCCAGCCGACATTGAGCACGGTAACGGACCACTGATAGGCCGCGTCAGCGCCCCGCGCCACCCGCGAGACGTGATGCGGGGACTTGAGCCAGTCGGCATGCACGAAATGGCTGGCGTTGACATCCGCCGGATGGTAGGCGATGAACCCGTTCAGGTGAACGATGTCGAAGCCGGACGGCTCGCGCCGGATCGCTCGCCGCGCTCCAAGAGCGAAGACCTGGTATCGGAACAGGGCGCCGCGCAGCCAGCTCGGGATCGGCACCGCGCGCCAGGCGACGCCGGGCAGGGCCGCCAGCGGCGGGTCAACCGCCGTGGAGATCAGCGTGACCTCGTGCCCCGCCTCCGCCAGATGGCGGGCGACCTCCAGGTTCACCCGGCCCTGCCCGTCCGTCCGCGAGAAGGTGTGCGTCACCATTGCCACTCTCACGATGCCGTCTCCCGCTCCGGCTGCAACCGATCCAGCGCGCCGATACAAAACCAGATCAGCATCGAGGCCGCATAGTGTCCGCCGGTGAGCCACTGTCCGAGCTCGAGAAGCAGCAGGCCCAGAATCGCCAGGGCCGCCAGGTTTCGGGCGCGATGCCAGTACCGGAAGGCGGTCATCAGGACCACGCCGATGATCGCCACATACAGCAGGCCGCCGGCAAAGCCGAGCGAGACAAACATGTTGCTGACGTCCACCTCCGTGCTGCCGCCTGCGCTGTTGAATTTCGCGGCCGCCAGCGTCGTCGCCCCCAGCCCCTGCCCCAGCGGGTCGGTGAACCCGGCCTTCACGCCGTCCAGCGCCATCGTCGAGTGCTGGGTCGCGGTGGAATGCCGCTCGTCCAGCGGGTTCAGCAGTCCCGACGCCTGGTGCTCGATCAGCGCCTGCGTCTGCACGCCGTACTCGCCTTGCTGCACCCGGCCCAGGCTCCAGACCAGGCCGGTCACGGCCAGTCCGGCGGCCAGCAGGCCGCGCGGCAGCCAGGCGACGGTGCGGCGCCCCTGCACCGCCCAGAGCGCCGCGCAGGCCGCCAGCACGCTGAAGACGACTCCGCGGCTGGACTCCAGAAAGATCGCCAGCGCGAGCAGGGGCATGGGCAGCAAGACCAGCCGATGGCCGCGCAGCCACAGCGCCCAGAGCAGCACCAGGGCGACGCACAGGAAGTGCGCGTATTCGGCGGATGAGGTGAAGAAGGAGATCGCCCGGATCGTCCCCCCCACATTCAGCGCCGTGTACCCGCTCAGGCGCAGCCACTCCTGCTCGCCGGCCGAATACCCGAACCAGGTCTGATACAGCCCGTACAGCGCCGCCAGGATGCCGATGCCGATGGCCACCCGGATCAAGCGCCGCACCAGGGCCGCGTCCCCCACGCACCGCCCGACGAAGTACCAGAGCAGCGGGACGATGTAAAACAGCGCGCCCGCGACGCCGATGGCCAGGCCGCCTTGCAGCGGGTTCAGTATCTCCAGCGTCATCAGTGCGAGCAGGCAGACCAGCAGGCGCGAGAGCCGCGTCCGCGCCGGGAGGCCGCGCCGCGCCAGCAGGTTCGCATCGTACAGCATCACGAGCGCGGGGCTGACCAGCAGCAGCGGGTCCATGGGTGTCCAGCCGAAGATCGGAATCAGCCACCGCCGCAGCCCACCGAGCGCCGCCAGGTAAGCCAATGTCCAGGGGATGCCTGCGCGCGGCGAGTAGATCAGCAGGATGAAGAACAGGCCCAGGAGGCAGAGCGCCAGCAGCCCGCGCTGCCCTTCCGGGGTCCCCATGAGAACCGGGGCCAGCGCCAAGCCGAGGACGCCCGCCAGCAGCTTGACATGCCAGGCCGTTCCTGCGGCGGCGGAGGGCGGCGGCCCCGGAAGGGGGCGGCTCACGAGGTTGTATTCAGGCTCAATGCTCACTGCGAAACTCACATGATTGGCGAAAAAACGATGCCCTTAGGCCGGCAGCCCGGCCGCGCAAGGTGGCGGAGAAGCGGGGAAGAACGTCCCGGTCGCGGGAGGCGAGAAGGCGGAAGAGGTGCAGAAAGCCGGGGCTTTCGCGCGTCCCGATCGCCAGGGCATAGCCGGCATAAACTAGTCGCCTCCAGGGCGGCAGATGCGTCATCAAAGCCAGGGTCTCATTGTGGACGGCCCGGCGGTGCGCCTCTTGATGCAGGCCCCCCCGCTGGTCCTCATCAAAACGCTGCGCCGGATGGTGATCCACCAGAATCGCCGGATCATAGATCATCTTCCAGCCCCGCCGCGCGATGCCCAGGCCCAGGCACAGCTCCCAATGCACCTGCGCGCCGTCACCGAGAAGACGGCTCTCAAACCCCACCTGCCGCAGCGTCTCCGTCCGGTAGGCGCAGTTGACACCTTTGAGCACGTCTACTTGACGGGCCGGGCCTACCCCCAAGTGATGGTTGCCGATGACGCGGCCGAACCACTGCACCTGGCCGACCGTGCGGCAGTCCCCCTCCTCCAGCCGACCGTTGTGATACACCAGGTCACGCCCGCCCACGCCGCCCACCCACGCATCGGCCCGAAAATGCGCCTCGATCCGGGTCAGCCAGTCCGGGCGGGGCGCGGCGTCATCGTCGGTGAGGGCCACGATGTCGCCATCCGCGGCGTCCATGCCGGCCGTCATCGCCGCCACGACGCCGGGCACGTTCACCGTCACGCGCTTCAGCGGCAGCGCGCCCGGATCGAAGCCGGCCAACGCGCTTCGCGTTTCCGCATCGCCGTCACGGACGACGACAATCACCTCATCCGCCGGCCGCGCCTGCGCCCGGAGCGCCAGCAGACAGCGCCGCAAGTCCCGCGGCCGGCGATAGGTGGGGACCAACACGGAGATTTTCATGCCTCGGCGGCCAGCCCTTTCCCCTTCATCAATCGTGACCGCAGACCGGCAATGTCGTTCGTCTTCGGAATCATCATGCTGCGCAAAGGGACGCCCGTGCTGCGGGAGACGCAGATCAGTGCGACACCGGCGACAATGGAGTAGGCCAGGAATGACGCGACCCCCGCGCCGACAAGGCCGAAAGACTTGATCAGCAGGGAGCAGCAAAGGAGAGTCACCACCGCCCCCAGGCACTGGACCCGGGTGTTGAGCGCGGCCTGGCCGCGACTGACCAGCACGTCCTTGCACAGCGAGAACAGCGACATCGGGACACCGGCAATCACAAGCCAATGAAAGGAGACCGCAGCGCCGTCATATCTCGCGCCGTAAAGGGCGTGGATCAGGAGCGGG
>JAFAZD010000361.1 GCA_019239955.1 Armatimonadota bacterium
TGCCGCCTGCGCCCGGTCCAGGGCCCCGGCGGCCAGGCGCGTCAGCACGTCGATCTGTCGCTGTTCTTTGGCGCTCAAGGTGATCGCTCCGGTGATGTTCTCCATGGCGAACGTATTCGCCGTTGGTGGACAGATTCACTGAGCAATAACAGACCTTCTCCGATCTACTTGACAACACCCGCAAATCTGATTAACATTGTGTCACATGAAAACGTTGCTATGTTGTCTCCTCGCTCTCCTGCCCGCCGTAGCCCCGGCATCCGTCGTCAAAGTCGTCAAGGCTGCCGGTGGCTATCAATTATTGCGCGATGGGAAGCCGTATTTCATCAAGGGGGCGGGCGGGGACGCCTCCAAAGCGCTGCTCAAGAGCGTGGGCGGCAACTCCGTCCGCACCTGGGGCACGGGCGGCCTGGAGCCGACGCTGGCCGAGGCGCAGCGGCTGGGGCTGACCATCACCGCCGGGTTCTGGATGGGGCACAGAGACAACGGCTTCAACTACCATGATCCCGCCCAGGTCGCGGCACAGAAGGAAGACGCCCGGCAGGCCGTCCAGAGGTACAAGGACGCGCCCGCGCTGCTCGTGTGGGCCATCGGCAACGAGATGGAGACCGGCCAGGACGACGATCCGGCGGTCTGGCAGGCGGTGGAGGACATCGCCAAGATGGCCCACCAACTGGACCCGAACCACCCGACCATGACGGTGATCGCCGAGTTGGGGCGCGACAAGGTCGCCAGCATCAACCGATACTGCCCGGACATTGACATCATCGGCATCAACAGCTATGCCGGCGCGTCCTCGCTGGCGCAGCGATACCAAGCGGCGGGCGGCGTCAAGCCCTACGTCGTCACCGAGTTCGGCCCGCCGGGGACGTGGGAGATGGGGAAGAACACCTGGGGCGCGGCCCCGGAGCCGACCAGCACGGAGAAGGCGGAGTGGTATCGTCGCGCGTATGAGGGCAGCATCGCGCATCAGCCGCTCTGCCTCGGCTCCTACGCCTTCACCTGGGGTCACAAGCAGGAGGCGACCGCGACCTGGTTCGGGATGCTGCTGCCCGACGGCCGCCGCCTCGCCCCGGTGGACACGATGCAGCAGCTCTGGACCGGCCATCCACCCGCCCACCCGTGCCCGGCGATTCGTAGCCTCAGGGTGCAGGGGCCGGACCGTGTGGACCCCGGCACGACGGTGCGGGTGGCGCTGGACGTGACCAGCCTTGACCCACTGACGGCCCAATGGGTGTTACAGGCCGACGCGGCGGCGTACCACACGGGCGGCGGGGGCGAGGCCGTTCCACCGACGTTTCCTGACGCCATCATCCAGGCGGACGCGCGTGGCGCGCAGGTGAGGATGCCCCCCTACGGCGGCGGCTACCGGCTCTACGCCTACGTCCGCGACGCGCACGGCGGTGCGGCGACGGCCAACATTCCCCTGTTCGTCACCGGCGGCCAGATGTTTCAGCCCCCGCCGGGCCGGAAGGCCGCGCTGCCGCTGACGATCTACGGCGAGGGCAGCCGAGGCAATCTCTCCTTCACCCCCTCCGGCGACATGGGCAATGCCGGGGCCATCCACATGGACGGGGGATGGACGCAGAACCCGCATTCCGGCAGGACCTGTCTGAAGGCGGTCTACGCCGCCGGGGACAGCTGGGGCGGCGTGGTCTGGCAAAGCCCCGCCGGCGACTGGGGCGACCTGCCCGGCGGCTGGGACCTCTCCGGCGCGAAGCGGCTGACCTTCTGGGCGCGCGGGGACAGGGGCGGCGAGGTCGTCTCCTTCTCCTTCGGCCTGCTCGGCAAGGACAAGGCCTACCCGGACACCGGGACGGGCCGGCTGGACAAGGTAGCGCTGACCAAAGATTGGCGGCAGTACGCGATTGACCTGGCCGGCAAGGACCTGACGCGCATCAAGACCGGCTTCGCCTGGGTCGTCGCCGGGCAGGGGCGTGGGGTCACGTTCTACCTGGACGACATCCGCTACGAGTGAGCGACCTCCGCCGCCAGATGGAAGTCGTAGGCAGTGCCGTGCCGGATGTAGTCAATCGGTTCGTCGGTGAAGCGCGCGATGGTACGCAGGACGGGATGGTGGAAGAACGCCTCCTCGCTCTTGGGGAAGACCAGCGGCTCGCCGTCGCCCCACCAGGAGACCCAGTGGATCATGGCGATCATCGGGCGCGGCTGGTCGGTGTGGTTGGGCATTCCGGCGTGCCAGAGGCGCAGGTCGCGGATGACGACGCTGCCGGCCCGCACGACCGGCTGGAGAGGCGGGACATCGGCGCGGCGGGCCTCCAGTTTGTCTTGGGGAACCTTGATGTCGCCGTGCTGGATGAAGACGGTGGTGTCCCGGTGCGTCCCCGGCCAGATCTCCGTGCTCCCGTTCTCCGGCGTCATGTCCACGACGGGGACGTTGACGACCACGCCGAACGGCGGCGTCGCCACGTCCAGATCGGGCCAGAGCTGGCCGACATCGGCATGGACGGGCTGGCGCGTGCCGCCGGGCAGGGCCGTGTTGCCGCTGTAGAAGGCATTCTTGAGACCATCGCCGAGCAGCGCGTGGGTGACGGCGATGGCCGGCTCGTTGAAAAGCACGTCGCGGAAGAGGTAGGGCGCGAACGGCGGCGGCTCCTGCTGGACGTTGCCGGCGTTGAAGTTGAACGGCGCATCGGGTCGGGCGACGTACTTCGCCACGTCCTCCAGCATCCGCTCGCGCAGCACGGCGAGATGATCCAGATTGACCACGTCCGCCAGGACGACAAAGCCATCCTCGCGCACGGCCCGCCCGGCGTCCCGCAGGTGCTCCGGCGTCAGCCGCCCCGTCCGCGTCTCGTCTTGCGTGACCTTGATTTCCATGACGGCATGGTACTCCACACCCCCGGCAAAACGCAAGGCTTTTGCGGTATCATCACCTTGCCAAAACGATGTCCCCTCCCTTTGTCCAAATCACGGGCCTGAGCAAAGCCTATGGCGGGGTGCAGGCGCTCGCCGATGTGAGCCTCACGGTGGAAACCGGCGAGGTCCACGCGCTGGTGGGCGAGAACGGTGCGGGCAAGAGCACCCTGATCAAGTGCCTTTCGGGCGTGGTCCGTCCTGACGCGGGCACGGTGGCGGTGGACGGCGCGCCCCTGCCGCCCGGCGGCATCCGGGCCGCCGAGGGCGCGGGCATCATCGCCCTGCACCAAGAGTCTACGGCCTTCCCGCACCTGGGGGCGGCAGACAACATCTTCGTGGGGCGTGAGCCACGCCGCTTCGGCGGACTCCTGGACGGGCCGCGCATGGCGCAGGAGGCCCAGGCGCTGATGGAGCGGCTGGGCGAGCGGATTGACCTGCACCGACGCCTGGAGGAGCTGTCGCCCGCGCAGCGGCAGATGGTCGGCATCGCCCGCGCGCTGTCGCGCCGGAGTCGCCTGCTGATCATGGACGAGCCGACGGCCTCGCTCTCGGCGCGCGAGACGCAGACCCTCTTTCGGATCATCCGCCAACTGCAAGCCGAGGGCGTCAGCATCCTCTACATCAGCCACCGCCTGGAGGAAGTGTTCGCGCTCGCCGGCCGCGTGACGGTGCTGCGCGACGGGCGGCTGGTCGGGACGCGCCCCATCGGCGAAGTCAGCCGGGATGAATTGGTCCGCATGATGGTGGGGCGTGACCTGCAGGCATTTGAAAGGGAGGTGGGGGCGGCGGGCGAGACCCTGCTGGACGTGCGCGGGCTGACGCGCGCCGGGGAGTTTCAGGACATCTCCTTTGCCCTGCGCGCCGGGGAGATCGTGGGGCTGGCCGGCCTGGTCGGCGCGGGCCGCTCCGAGGTGGCGCGAGCCATCTTCGGGGTTGAGCCGCCGGCATCGGGGGCGGTGACGGTGGCGGGCGCGCCGCTGCCGCCGGGGTCGGTGCGCGCGGCGGTGGCGCGCGGCGTCGCCCTCGTGCCGGAGGACCGGCAGCACCAGGGGCTGGTCCTGCCGCTGCCCGTCGGCGTCAATCTGCTGCTTGTCGTCCTGGGGACGCTGTCGCTGGGAGGATTTCGGTCGGCGCGAAAAGAAAAAACAACCGTTGCAGGCCTGATGCAAGAGCTGTCGGTCAGGGCCGCGGGGCCATCCGTCCCGGCCGGCACGCTGTCCGGGGGCAACCAGCAGAAGCTGGCGCTGGGCAAATGGCTGGCGGCGTCGCCGCGCGTGCTGCTGCTGGACGAGCCGACGCGCGGCGTGGACGTGGGGGCCAAGGCCGAGGTCTACCGCCTCATCCGGCAATTGGCGCGGGGAGGCATGGCGACTCTGGTGATCTCGTCGGATCTGCCGGAGATACTGGCCCTGAGCGACCGGATTCTGGTCATGCGCGAGGGGCGTCTGGCCGGGGAACTGTCCCGTGAGGAAGCGACCGAGGAGCGAATTCTGGCCCTGGCCCTGCCGGCGGCGGGGGAGCCGTGACGATGCCGTTGATTGACCGGGTGACGCGGCAGCGCGAGTGGGGCGTGGGGACGCTGTTGATCCTGACGCTCATTGTCGTCGGCGCGGTGAACCCCGCGTTTCTGTCAGTGGGCAACCTGCGGGACATGCTGGTGCAGGACGTGCCGACGGTGATCGTCGCCTGCGGCCTGACGTTCGTGATCGTGCTCGGCGAGATTGACATCTCGGTCGGCGCGCTGATGGGGCTGCTGGCGACGGTGATGGGGCTGCTCACGTCGCCGAGCCGCGTCCACTGGCCCGTCGCCGCCGGGGTGGGGGTGACGCTGCTGCTGGGCGCGGCGGTCGGCCTCGTCAACGGCCTGCTGGTGACGGGGGGGCGGATGCCCTCCATCATCGTCACCCTGGGGATGATGACCGTCCTGCAGGGCGTCAACCAGCTGCTCCTGAACGGCCAGTGGATCACCGACCTGCCGCCGGGACTGCGCTTCTTCGGACTGGGCACGCTGCTGGGCATGCCGGTGAGCGTCTGGGCGGCGCTGATCGTGGTCCTGCTGTCCGTGCTGCTGGCGCAGGGGACGCCGCTGGGGCGACGCCTCTACGCGGCGGGTAGCAACCCGGACGCGGCGCGGCTGGCGGGCCTGCCCGTCCATGGGCTGAAGCTGTTCGCCTTCACCCTGACCGGGTTGCTCACCGCCGTCGCCACGGTCGTCAGCGTCCCCCGGCTGTCGGTCATTGAGTCGGGCGTCGGGCAGGGCTTTGAGCTGCTGGTCGTCACCTGCGTGGTCGTCGGCGGCACCAGTATCAGCGGCGGGCAGGGGACGATTTTGGGCTCGGTCGTGGCGGCGTTGCTGCTGGGGCTGGTGCGGCCCATGCTGATCTTCCTGCGCCTGGGGGTCTCGGCGACGTACTGGGAGCGGGCGATCCAGGGCGCGTTCATCCTGGCCGCCGTGCTGGCGGATCACCTGGCCCGACGCCGCCCTCGCCTGGGGGCGAGGACATGACCTTTCGCGCCCTGCCGGGGCGGCAGGAGATCGTGCTGCTGTTGCTCCTGATCGGCGTGCTGCTGCTGGCCGGGCGGCTCAGCCCCGACTTCCTGAGCGCACGCGCCCAGAACGAGCTGTCCACGCACGTCTGGGAACTCGCGCTGCTGGCGCTGCCGATGACACTGATCATCCTGACCGCCGGCATTGACCTGTCGGTCGGATCGACAATGGCCCTGTGCGCCGTCGCCTTCGGCCTGTACTTCCGCGCCGGCTGGCCCATCCCGGTGGACGCCGGGCTGGCCCTGCTCGTCGGGGCGGCCGCCGGGGCGCTCAATGGAGTGTTCGTCGCCTACGTCCGGGTCCACCCCTTGATTGTGACGCTGGCGACGCTGGCGGCCTATCGGGGCGTAGCCGAGGGCGTCAGTCTGGGACGGCCCTTCTCCGGCTTCCCCCCCGGCTTTGCCGTGCTGGGGCAAGGGAGCCTCGCGGGCCTGCCAATTCCCGGCCTGATCTTCCTGGCCGCGCTCCTGGTCACGGCACTGCTCCTGGCGTTCACCCCGCTGGGCCTGTGGCTGTCCGCCATCGGCTACAATGAGACGGCGGCCCGCTATTCGGGCCTGGCCGTGTCCCGCCTGAAGTTCGGACTCTACACGGCGTCGGGCCTGGCGGCGGGGCTGGCGGCCCTGCTGTTCGTCGCCCGGCGCAACACGGCCAAGGCGGACATCGGCACGGGCATGGAACTTGATGTCATCACGGCAGTGGTGCTGGGCGGCACCAGCATCTTCGGCGGACGCGGCGGCCTGCTGGGGACGGTGCTGGGTGTGCTGCTGATCCACGAGACGCGCGAGTTCGTGAGCTGGCAGTGGAGCCGAGACGAGCTCAACCTGATCGTCGTCGGCGCGCTCTTGATCCTGTCTGTGCTGGCCGACAGCCTGCTCTCGCCGAGGAGGCGGCAGTAAGGCTCGCCGACAGTGCGCGACAGGAGGACAGCGATTGAAATCGCCGCTCCGGGCGAAGACGCCGATTGTCCGCGCAGGCGGACAGGGACTTGTCTCCGCGAAGGCGGAGACTCGGCCGCAGGCCATCAGCGGCGAATTCCATTCGCTGTCGGAATTGTCTCCTCCAAAGGATAACCCACATGCGCAACATCATCCGTTCGCTCGCTTTCCTTCTTCCGGCCATCCTCATCACCGGCTGCGGCCCGCACAATGGCGGCACGTCCTCCGGCGGCGCGCCGTCCGGCGGGACATCTTCCAACGCCGGGGCTGGGGGCAAAATGATCACGGTGTACCTGCTGCCCAAGAAGAAGGGGCTGGCGTACTTCTCCTCCTGTGACGACGGGGCGCAGCAGGCCGCCAAAGAGCTGGGGGACGTGAACCTGATCTACGACGGCCCCACCGACGGCGCGCCGGAAAAGGCGGCGTCCCTGATCGAGACCTGGACGTTGAAGGGCGCGGACGCCATCGCCGTCTCGCCCAACGACCCCAGCGTGCTGGCCCCGGCCATGAAGGCCGCCCAATCTAAGGGCGTCCATGTGCTGACCTGGGACGCCGACGGGCAGAAGGACGCGCGCGAGTTCTTCGTCAACCAGGCCACGTCCGAGCAGATCGGCGACGCGCTGGTGGACGCGATGGCCAAGGACCTGGGGCAGCCGGTGGGCAAGGTCGCCATCGTGACGGCGACGCTGACGGCGGCCAACCAGAACGAGTGGATCGCGGCCATGAAGGAGCGCCTCAAGAAATACCCGCAGATGCAGCTCATCGCCATCAAGCCCTGCAATGAGGATCAGTCAGTGGCGTTCCAGGTGACGCAGGACTTGATGAAGGCCTATCCCGATCTGAAGGGCGTCTTCGGCATCAGCTCGGTCGCCTTCCCCGGCGCGGCGGAGGCCGTCAAGCAGGCCGGCAAGAGCGGCCAAGTGCTGGTGACGGGCCTGTCCACGCCCAACAACATGAAGCCCTACGTGCTGGACGGCACCGTCAAGTCGGTCATCCTCTGGAACACGCAGGACCTGGGCTACCTGACCGTGTTCGCCGCCGAGGCCCTGGCGACCGGCAAGCTCAAGCCGGGCGCGGCCACGTTCCACGTGGGCCGCCTGGGCGACAAGAAAATCCAGGGCGACAACATCCTGCTGGGCAACATCCTGGTCTTCACCAAAGACAACATCGGAAAGTACAACTTCTAGCCATGTCCACAGATGCTAGGCCGGCTGCAAACAGAAGGCCGGCGAATGAATTCGCGGCCTTGGGTAATACCAAGTCGCTGCGCGACTCCGTCCTTAGTCCCGCAGGGACTTCGTTGTATTCAAGCCCGCGAATTCATTCGCCGGGCACAAACCTCCTGCTTCGGGCACTATCGGCCCTGCTGCTCCTGTTGCCTGCCGCGCCCGCCCACTGCCGTCGGCCCCCTGCCCTTGACCCAACCTACGGCATGAAGCCCCCCCGTAACTCTGCCGTCCCTGGTCCCTCCGTCACGGCCCACTGGGTCTGGGCGGACGCGACGCATGACCATCAGACGGTCCGCCTTCGCCGCCCTTTTGACTTGAGGGATGCGCCCAAGACGGCCATTCTCTACGTCACCGCCGATGACTTCTTTACCCTGTATGTCAATGGCAAGCAGGTGGACCAGTCCCATTCGGACGCGAACGACGGCAACGTCTGGCAGCACGTCCACCGCCTGGACCTGACGCCGTACCTGACGGCGGGTCGTAATGTGCTCGCCATCCGAGCCGAAAACATCGTCGGGGCGGCGGGATTCGTGGCGCGGCTGGAACTGCCGGGGCAGCCTCCCATTGAGACCGACGCGCGCTGGAAGGTGCTGGACGGGCCGGACGCGCCGCAGGACTGGAACATGGTCGCCTTTGACGATTCCTCCTGGCGCCCGGCGAATGTGGTCGCGCCGGTGGCCGGAGGGCAGCCCTGGGCCGGTCATCTGGAAGGCTGGCCGGGCGACACCGGGAGCGTTCCCTATCTGGCCCACCTGACGCTGCCCTGGGCAAAGGTCGTGGACGCACACCCAGGCGCGGGGAAAATCGGGGGCGCAGATGTCGGGCGCAGGCCCGGCGAGATCACCGTCACGCCACCGCCCGTCGGGGCGACAGACTCGTCGAGCCTAGTGCTGGATTTCGGCCAGGAGATCGCCGGGCGGGTGATGGCGGACGGGCGGACGCCGGGAGCCGTGCTGGTCGGTACGGGCGAGTCCTATGAGGAGGCCACAAAGTCCCCCTGGGGCGGGCAGCACCGCCTGGACCTCGCCCCCGCGTCGCCGGCCTATACGCCGTACAGCGCCTTCCGGTACGCGCGGCTCGTCTTCCCGCCGTCCGCGTTCGGCCCCATTCGGCTGCGCGTCGCCGTGGACCACAAATACTACCCGGTGCAGTACAAAGGCTCCTTTGACTGCTCCGACCCGCTGCTGACCAAAATCTGGTACACCGGCGCGTACACGTCGCACCTGTGTATGCAGGAGGACATCTGGGACGCGCCCAAGCGAGACCGCGCCCGCTGGATCGGCGACCTGCACGTCTCCGGTGAGGTCATCAACGATGCCTTCGCGGACAGGTTCCTGATGGAGCAGACGCTGGACCGCCTGCGCGCCGACGCCCAGGGCGGACGCCCAGATACGGATCTGCCGAACGACCACGTCAACGGCATTCCCGGCTACTCCTGCGCCTGGATCTGCTGCCTGGCCGACTTCCACCGCCACCTCGGCGACTACGCCTTCCTCAGCAGGCAGCACGACCGGCTGATCTCGCTGCTGGAATACATGCAGGGCGAGCTGGACAACCGGGGCGTGTTCATCAACAAGCGCGGCAAGTGGCCGTTCGTGGACTGGTCCCCCGGCTTCGACGGCAACAGCCCCCTCGCACTGGCCGCCACCCACCTGTTCTACGTCAAGGCCGCGCACGAGGCCGCGTTCCTGCTGCGCGAGATGGGCGACGCGGCGAACGCAGACAAGTACGCCGCCTGGGCCGAAGCCCTGACCGCCGCCGCACGCCAATACCTGCCGGACGCGGCAACGAACACCTACGGGGGCCGCTTGCAGGAGAACGCGATGGCGGTCTACTCCGGCACGGCCACGCCGGCGCAGGTCACGGCCATCGGCGAAAGGGTTCTGAACCCAGACAGCGATGCCTGGAACAAGACAGGCCAGCCTCCCTACAATAACGGCGTCATCACGCCCTACTACAACAACTATGTCATTTATGCCTTGAGTATGGCGGGCCGTCAGGGCGATGCGCTGCGCGTGGTGCGCAACGACTGGGGCGGCATGATCGCCGAGGGCGCGACCACGTTCTGGGAGGGCTATGATCCCCACTGGGACAAGCACGACTTCCACGCCCATCTGGGGGCGGACGGGAACTTCGGCTACTACGTCAGCCTCTGTCACGGCTGGTCGTCGGGGGCGACCAGTTGGCTGACGGAGCGCGTCCTGGGCGTGCGTCCGACCGGCGGCGGGTTCAAGACGGCGGAGATCGTGCCGGACCTGGGCGACCTCCAATGGGTCGAGGGCGACGTGCCCGCGCCCGGCGGCGTCCTCCGCGTCCGCGCGTCCCTGGACGGCGGCAGGATGTCTGTTAGCGTGACGCTGCCCCCCGGTGTGGATGCCGTCGTCGGCGTCCCCGGCTCCGCCGCAACCGTCAATGGCCGCCGGGTCACGCCGGTGCGAGCCGAGAATGGACGCATTTACGTGCGGCTGCGCGGGGCGGGGAAGTACGTCATCGGTGGAGCATGACCCGCCTCACGTCTTTCAGAAAAGGGCCGGCAAGAGCGTCGCGGACTGCGGAATCGCTGCGGAAATATCAGGCAGCCGGCCCCACGGACGGGGCAAAAAATCCGTAGGCGGACGAACGCTTATTCCCTTGACAAATGCCGGGATTTATGTTACCCTGCTGGCAAAGCCCGCACTGTGGAACTGTCGTGAAACGGGCGGGGGGTACGACAGCAAGGAGATCGAGTAAGATGCCCGTCGGTAAAATCAAGTGGTTCAGCGACACCAAAGGCTACGGCTTCATCGACACCGGTACCGGCAAGGACCTCTTCGTCCACTTTTCGGCCATTCAGCAGGAGGGCTACAAGTCCCTTAAGGAAGGGCAGGAGGTGGAGTACGAGGTCGGGCAGGGGCCGAAAGGGCCGCAGGCCGAGAAAGTGGTGCCTCACGCCTGAGACACTGCGCCCGTCTTGGCCTCCATTCTCCGCGAGTTCGGCGTAGTCCCCAGCCGAACTCCTGACTTGGCATGATTCTTGCTGGCTAGGCGTCTGCCCCCGCACCAAATCCGGGGGCAGGCGCTTGCCAACGCGGGCGAGAAGGGGTTTCAATCTTGTGCCGCGTTGGGTAGAGTGTCCCATTCTGTTTGCCAGAGGAAGTAAACACGCCATGACCTGTTCCCACTCCGCGCGCCGGGGCGCCGCCGCTTGGCTCTGGGCCGCGCTGCTGCTCCTGGTCGCCCTCGCGGCGGGAGGCCGCCCGGCCTGCGCGCAACAATCCAAGACCATTGACGTCAACGCCAAGATTCACGTCACCGTCGCCGACGAGGCGGATGTCACGTCTGACTACACAGTGGACCCCGACGGCAACATCTCGATGCTGTACGTCAATCAGGTCCACGTCGCCGGCCTGACCACGGCCCAGGCGGCGGCCAAATTGGCCTCGAAACAGTACCTGGGCAAGTTCTACCGCCACCCGCAGGTGGTCGTCACGATCCTGAACCCCGGCGGCATCACGGTCACGGTCTCCGGCCTGGTGACGACCCAGAGGGACTTTACGGTGCGTTCCGATGCCCATCTCAATGAAGTCATTCTGGCCGCAGACCCGACGGTGGACGCCAACCTGGGCGACGTGCAGATCACGCACGGCATCCCGGGTCAGCCGAAGACCACCGATCACATCAACTTCCTGACGTTCCGCAACGACAACAAGCCGGAGGGCAATCCGCAGCTGCATGATGGCGACGTCATCTATGTCCCCGCCAAGACCGCCGCGCCCATCGAGGTGACGCTGCGCGGGGACTTCGCCAAGATCCCCACGGGCGGCAAGCAGGCGTTCCCGGCGGGGACGACGGTGTATGACGCCATCCAGCAGACTGGCGGCCCGACGCCGACCGTTGACCTCAAGAGCTACGCCATCCAGCACGCGGGCGACGAGACCAAGCTGCCGTTCGACTATAACGCGGCCCGTCAGCGCCCCAACGACACCCAGGTCAATCCGGTGCTCCAGGATGGCGACACCCTGGTCGCGGCCTCCCTGTCGACCACGACCAACACCTACAACCTCACCGGCGCGGTCCGCAATCCACAACAGTTTCCGCTGACAACGCCGTACATCACACTGTCGGACGCCATCGCCAGAGCCGGCGGCTTGGTGGGCGGGTCGCGCCTGAACGAGACCACCATCACACGCACCGGTGCGGACGGCAAGGTGCAGCTGACGAAGTTGGATGCCCGGGATCAGAGCGTTCAGGCCAGCACCAAAATTTATCCCGGCGACAGCGTCAACATTCCGCAGGGCCGCCCTGGCTTCTCGCCTAGCCCGACCGACATCATCGGCGCGCTTGGCGGCATTGCCAGCGTGTTTTTCATTTTCGGGCACCATTAGACGGCACGACTTCAGTTAACAGCGACGCCCGGCTCTTCCAAGGCGGAGCCGGGCGCCGCTCTCTCGTCTTCGGGAGTTTCCCAGGGGGTGCGGGCGGCGGGGGCGCTGAAACGGCGGCTGATCCGGGCCAGCTCACGCAGGCGGCCGATCTCGCGGGCCATGTCCAGCTGCGCGATCTCCTTGCTGTCCACGGCGTTGATGATGCGCTCGGCCAGGCGGATCGCGCCCAGGGCGACGATCTCATTATCATAGTCCACCGTGACGTAGAAGCGCCCGCGCGGGTCCACGGTCCAGTTCCAGGAGGTCTCGCCGGCGAAGGGCAGGCCGACGCCGCGCCGGACCTGGTTCTGGATCTCCAGGATCAGGTGCTCGAAGAGGTGGGGAATCTCGGTCGCCTGCGCCTCGCGGCGGAACGAGTAGCCGCCGTCGTTGTGACAGCGCTGGGCGGCCATGTGCGGGAAGAGCCGGAACAGGATGCGCGGGATGCGGGGCGCCTCCGCCGTGGTCAGCGCCTCGGTGTCGGGAATCTCGACGACCAGGCGGACTCGGTTGGTTCGCAGAAAGACGATTTCTCTGATTTTCAAGGCGATTTCCGGCCCAATTGCCCAGGTGGCGGCTTGACAACGGCGTCGAAATTGGCTATAATCATTCCTGCCCAGCGAGGGAACTCCTGATCCCCGATAGCTCAATTGGCAGAGCATCCGGCTGTTAACTGGAGGGTTATAGGTTCGAGTCCTATTCGGGGAGTAGTTTCCGCAAGGTTTCACCCAGTATAACACAAACTTTTCCCGTTGTCCACAAACGGGCATAAAGTGTCGGGAATGTATGACAAGAAAGCGCCCGGCGCAGGATGTTCCTGCGCCGGGCGCTTTGCCGTCCTATTCTCAGCGGCCTTGCTCGCAGATGCGGCGAAAATGGGCCTCGGCGACGGGCTGCACGGACAGGCGGGATCCCCTCTGCGCCAGCATCAGTCCGGCGAGGTCGGGGTCGGCCTTCATCTCGGCGAGAGTCACGGGTCGGGCGAATTTCTGGATGAACTCGATGTCCACCATCATCCAGATCGGGTTCTCCTCGGTCGCCGCCGGGTCGAAGTGGGGCCCCTGCGGGTTCCGCGCGGTATGATCTGGGTAAGCCTCGCGGCAGACGCGGGCGAGGCCGACGATGGCGGGCGGGTCGGCGTTGGAGTGGTAGAACAGGACGGGGTCGCCGGCCTTCATCTGATCGCGCAGGAAGTTGCGGGCCTGGTAGTTGCGGACGCCGTCCCAGCACGTCCGCCCGTCCCGCGCCAGGTCGTCAATGGAGTAGGCGGACGGCTCGCTCTTCACCAGCCAGCAGCGCGGCATGGGTCTCTTTCAGGGAAGCAGATCGGCCACGGCGAGGGCGGCGTTCTCGGTGGCCAGCGGTGCGACCGTCTCCCCTGCGCTCAGGTGCAGGGCCTCTTGATAGGCGAAGCCGAAGGGCGCGTCCTCCTGCGGTGCGGGCCGGCGGCGGACTTCCAGGACGCGCTCGATGAGGTTGACGATCCAGTAGTCTTGAATCCCGGCGCGGGCGTACATGGATGCCTTCTGGGTCTGGTCATAGAGCAGCGATGTGTCGGATACCTCCACGACGAGAGCGGCACGATCCGCCGCTGGCTGGGCGTCCTTGTAGTCGCGGGGGAAGCCGAGGACGACGGCGACGTCCGGCTCCGGCTGGCTGAAGTCGCCGACGGAGAGCGGCAGTTGGACGCGGAAGACATGGCCGGTCGGGAAGACCTGACGCAGCGCCTCCTGCGCCAGTGTCAGCCCGGTGGAATGCGGCGGGTTCTGCGGCATCTTGTGAACGATCTCTCCTTCGATCAATTCAATCTTGTCGTCGGGGCCTAGCAGTCCCAAGGCGGTGGCTTGCTCGTACTTTTCGCGCGTCCAGAGGTAATGCGGCGGGGGCGTGGGGCCTTTGTCGGCGGTCAATGTCGCGGTCATGGCTTTCACTCCTTGCCGTGATTGTACCCGGCAGGACGGCTCAGGGGTGCCACGCCTGGTTGAGCGCCGCCGCCCAGAGATCCGCCAGGGCCTGGGCCGAGGGCGCGCCGTTGGCGCGGGCGTCCGCCGGGGTGAGCGTGGCGAGGGCGGACTGGCCCAGCCGGAGCGTGACGCTGCCGGGGGCGGCGTCCGGCTGCGCCTGGACTTGTTGGTCCGCCGGCAGGGCGCTCCCGTAGCGGCCGACGAGGAGGCCGAGGCGGCGGCTAAGGGCCTCGGCGCGGTCAATGGCCGTCTTGCCGTCGGACTGGACGCCGTGGAGGGTGAAGACCTTGCGCCCCCGGAAGAACACGTCGCCCGTGTCCCCGCCGACCTGGGTGAGATCGGTGGTGATGATGAGCGGCGGGTCGGCCGGGACCTGCGGGTCGGACTGGGCGGGGGGGCGCCAGCAGAGCTGGGGCAGGGACTGCTGGAACTGCTTGGCCCAGCGGATCGCCAGGCTGCGCGGCGAGACCCCGCCGGAGGCGGCGGCCATCGCGGCGTCCACCAAGATCAGCCTGCGGCCCAGCACGTAGATCGCGTAGGAGGTCGGCTTCGGCGACGATAGGGCGGCGGCGCGGGTGAGTCGGGTCCGCTTTGGGGGGGGCGGGGCGGGGGCGTAGATGATGACATCGGCGGGCTGGATGAAGCGGTTCAGCGTCTGGTTGTCCACCAGTATCTCATTGTACCGGTCCTCCAGATCATTGGCCGCCTGAGCGGGGTCCGCCCCGGGCCGGACGGGGAAGCGGACCAGGATGGCGGGCTGGATGTGCAGGTCCAGGTTGACCTCCGCCATCTGGCTCTCCTGGGCGATCTGGTTGACGTTCGTGCCTGGCATGTCCGGCTGGGCGCAGGCCGCCGTGGCAGCCAGGCTCAGGCCCAGGAGCAAAGAAACCGCGCGCATGGTTCCTCCTGTCGTCGGGGATTGTTCCCCTTTGTGACTCTTGCGGGTTTTCTTCCTTTGAGAGAAAAAGTCGGCAAGAGTTTCAGGAATTTTGAGGAAACCGAACGGGAAGTCAATGTCCGAATGGCCCTGGACTGCTTACTTCCTTTCCCTAGCGGGTTCCTCTCGGACCTACGATCTCGGGAAAAGTCGCCATCTCCCCAGGATGGATTTCCGGTGCGAATGGAGTATTCTAAAGACAGGAGTCTTGCCGCCGGGAGGCGATGCCGATGTCGCGCGGGGAACTGAAGATCACGGATCTGCGGGCGGCAGTGGTGGCCGGGGCGCCGATGACCTGCCCGCTGATCCGCATTGACACCAACCAGGGCATTTACGGGCTGGGCGAGGTGCGGGACGGGGCCAGCAGGACGTATGCGCTGATGCTCAAGAGCCGCCTGCTGGGCGAGAACCCGTGTGACGTGGACCGCCTGTTCCGCAAGATCAAGCAGTTTGGCTTTCACGGGCGGCAGGGCGGCGGCGTCTCGGCGGTGGAGATGGCGCTGTGGGACCTCGCCGGCAAGTTCTACGGCGTGCCCGTCTACCAACTGCTCGGCGGCAAGTTCCGGGACCGCGTCCGCGTCTACTGCGATACGGAGATGGCGGCCGACCCGAAGGTCACGGCGGCGAAGCTGACGCGGCGGATGGCGCAGGGGTTCACCTTTCTGAAGATGGACCTGGGCATCGGGCTGCTGGAAAGGCTGCCGGGGATGCTGACGCTGCCGGCGGGCCTGAGCGTGCGCGACGTGGTGCAGA
>JAFAZD010000301.1 GCA_019239955.1 Armatimonadota bacterium
CGAGGTCGTCGAGACCTGCCTGCCCGACCCAGATGTCTGGTCTGTGGACGAGATGGTCTGCCGACTCTGGGCCAACGAGAACGATCTGGCGGACGCGCTCCGGCTGGGCGAGCACATCAAGGCGCAGATCAAGAGCCGGGTGGGGGAGTGGCTGTGCTGCTCGGTCGGCCTGGGCGTCAACCCCTTCCTCGCCAAAGTCGCCGCCGAGATGCAGAAGCCTAACGGCCTCTGTGTGCTGGACCATGAGGACCTGCCGCGCAAGCTGTTCGGCCTGCAGCTGACCGACTTCCCCGGCATCGGCCCGCGCATGGAGGCGCGCCTCCACGCCGCTGGCATCCGCACGACCGAGCAGATGTGCGCGCTCTCCTGTGAGCAGATGCGCCGCCTCTGGGGCGGCATCAACGGAGAGCGGTGGTGGCGGCAACTGCGCGGCGAACATGTCTCTCCGGCGCCGACTGAACGCCGCAGCATCAGCCGGTCGCACGTCCTGCCCCCTGAGCTGCGGACGCCGCGCGGCGCGGCGGCGGTCGCGCGCCGTCTGCTGGAAAAGGCCGCCGAGAGCCTGCGTTATCACGGCTACCACGCGCGCGGCCTGAGCGTCTACGCCCGCGGCGAGGACGGCGGGGACTGGTCCGGCAAGGCACGGTTCGCCCCCTGCCAGGACACGCTGACGCTGATGGCTCTGCTGCGCTCGCTCTGGGAACGCCCGTTCGCTAATGTCAAGCAGGTCGGCGTCGTCCTGTACGACCTGCTGCCCGATGCCGCGGTCACCGCGTCCCTCTTTGACGATGGCTCACGCCGCCTCGCCCGCGCCGTGGACGAACTGAACGGGCGCTTCGGGCGCGGCAAAGTGACGCTGGCGAGCGTCCTCCCCGCCGCCCACACCGCCGAGGACAAGATCGCCTTCGCCCACATCGCCGAATGAGTTCAGGCGCGTGTACCGGCCCGTTCGCCGGCAGGGTCGGACTGCCTCCTCAGGGAAAGTGGAACCGCCTGCGCGCGGGCTGAGGGCGTGTGGTAGGCGCCCACACTCGTACTCTCGCTATCCGTGTGTGGTCGCCACGAGCGCCGTGTTGCTGTCCTGGAGTGCCTCCAGGGCGATGCGCAGCTGCGCGAACAGGATATTCATCTCGGCAGTGGTGACGGCCTCACCCTCATCTTTGGCCGCGGGGGGCGGGAAGGGGCCGGGCGGTATGGGGGTCGTCTTTGAGCGGGAACCCTCGTCTTTGGCCGCGGGTAGCGCTTTGAGGAAGGGGTCGTCGGGATGATTAGTCCTGGCCGCCTGCAGAAGCGCGTTGTACGAGCCCGGCAGGTAGCGGCACTCGGTAGGCCAGTGTATCTCCGACAGCGTCTTGCACGTCTCGGCGATCATGCGGATGAGGTACTCGTCTTTCATGGCGTTGGGTCTCCTTCTTTCCATTCCCAGCGGGTCAACAGAAGTTCACGAACGTAGCGGCGGCCGTGGAAGAGGCGGGACTTGACGGTCCCGGCCGGGCATTTCATGGCCCAGGCGATCTCCTCCACGCTCATGCTGCCGAAGTAGTACATCACGAGCACCAGGCGATGCTCGTCCGGCAGGTCCTGGAGGGCCGCCCGGACCTCGTCGCGCAGCATACGGGATTGGAGCGCCGCGGACGGGTCCAGCCACAGGCCCGGCTGCCGCACCGCCAGGTCGTCGAGCGAGAGGGGCGCTACCCCCCTGCTGCGGCGCAGCGCGTCTTTGGCCGCATTGACGGCAATGCGCTTAAGCCAGGCCACAAACTCGCCCCGGGCCGCGTACCGGTCCCTGCTCTGGTAGACGCGGCCGAAGACCTCCTGCGTCAGGTCATCAGCCCGGTGCTCGTCATGCACGAAAGCTTGGATCAAGGCGCGCACCCACTCCCGGTGGCGTGCCATCAGTTGTGTGAAGGCCGCGCCGTCGCCCTCCTGGACGGCCCGCATCAGGTCATCATCGCCGGCTCCGCGTCGGCCCATGGCAAGTCCCTCTCGCCCCAATAAACGCGCCGGAACCGTCCCAGGTTCATGCGCCAGTCCCGCAATCTGCCATCGCGTCTCAGGAGTCTTCGAGTTGGAACGGGTGTGGCCTTGACAAACCAGTAGACATCTGCTACAATGGGCGCAGACCACAGTAGAAGAAAGTCTACCAAGCGTGTCGGTGCAGTGGTTATTTCTGGACATGGACGCCTTTTTCGCCTCGGTGGAGCAGCAGGAGCATCC
>JAFAZD010000381.1 GCA_019239955.1 Armatimonadota bacterium
CCTGGGCCTTGAAGGCAGCTGAGTGCTGTTTTCGGGTGGTACTCATCGGCGGTTACATCCACCTTAATTGTGCCCGATTTGCTGTCCTAAATCATGGGACCATTATACTCCTCTCCCGTTGCGGGGGAAGTGGCGAGCCTCACCCCAATAAAGCCTTAGCGAGCCGGAGGGGTTCCTCCACCGATGGGGGAGGGAAAAGAGGAAGACGAGGAGGAGGCGCAGGCTGATGGGTGAGGCCGCCCCTTATACCCCGGAAACGTCCGAATAGGACAGGCGCATCCCCGGGTTCGCCCGGAGCGGAGGCGATCCGGCGCGGTGGGGCGCAGACGGCGTCGGGGCAAGGCCTGCCTTGCCCTCTTACATCTCGCCCTCTACCCGCCCGACAGCTCTTTGGAACGGTTGGCCGAGGCTTCCACGGCGTCCATCAGGGCGGCGCGGATCCCGGCACGCTCCAGAACGGACAGGGCAGCGATGGTGGTGCCGCCGGGGGTCGTCACGCTGTCCTTGAGTTGGGCGGGGTGTTCGTCGGAGGTCAGCACCACCTGCGCCGCGCCCAGCACCGTCTGCGCGGCCAAGTGGCGCGCCGTCTCGCGCGGCAGGCCCACCCGCACGCCGCCGTCCGTCAGGGCCTCAATGATCAGATAGACGTAGGCCGGGCCGGAACCGGACAGCCCGGTGACGGCGTCCAGCAGACGCTCCTCCACCGCGACGGTCTCCCCGACTGCCGAGAAGAGGGCGCGCGCCAGCTCCAGGTCGGCGTCGTTGGCATACGTGCCCCGGCATAGCGCCGTCATGCCCATGCCGACCAGCGCCGGCATGTTGGGCATGGCGCGGATCACGGGGATGCCGTCGGGCAGGATGCTCTCCAGCTTCGCCACCGTGATGCCGGGTGCGATGGAGGCCGTGATCTGCGACCGATGCAGCGACGGGGTGATGGCGGACACGGCGTCCAGCATCACCTGCGGCTTGACGGCCAGCAGAATCAGGTCCGCCCCGGCCACCGCCTCGGCGACCGAGGGCGCGACTTGGGCCTCGGAGCCGAGTTCGGCGGCCACCCGCTCCGCCTGGGAGGGCACGACGTCATACAGGCGGATGTTGGCGGCGGGCATCGCGCCGGCGTGGACCAGGCCGCGCGCCAGCGCGCCGCCCATCATGCCCGCGCCCAAAATAGCCAGAGTCTTTTCTTGTAGCATCGGCGTGTTAGGGGGTGACGGTGTCGACGAAGCTCACGCGGGAGTTGCCGGTGGGCTTGTCCTCGATGTCAATGATGACGGACGCGGGCGTGAACAGGTAGACCTGCTCGCCGATCTTCTCCACGCTGCCGTCCAGCGCGTAGGTCGCGCCGTTGAGGAAGTCCACGACGCGCTCGGCCATCTCGACGGGCGTCTGCTCCAGGTTGACGATCTGCTGCTGGCCGTCCTTGAGGCCGTCGGCGGCACGGCGGGCCTCCTCGAAGCCGCGCACGGCGCGGCGCACCGTGATGTGGACGCGGCGGGCCTGGTCCAGCCGCAGGGTGGGCGCGGTCTTGCGCTGAGGCGGGCGCGCGGGCGCGGAGGAGTCCGACTCCGGCGCGCCGTCCTCCTCGTCCTCATCGTCATCGTGCCCCATCAGCCGATCCCGCATCCGCGCGAAAAACCCCGGCGGCCGGTGTTCGTCATATTCTTCCGCCTCTGCCTGCTGGTTCATGGTGCTGCCAAGCCTCCTGTCGTGTCTGTGCGCTCTGTCTTTAATCTGCTACTGTCTGGGCCCGAAGATTGCGGTCCCGATCCGCACCATCGTCGCGCCCTCTTCGATGGCCGTCTCGAAGTCGCCCGTCATGCCCAGGGAGAGCGTCCGCCGGTGTGACGGGGGCAGCCGCTCGAACAGACGCCGCATCGCGGCGAAATGGGAGCGCGGGTCGCCCCCGAAGGGCGCGATGCCCATCAGCCCCTGCAGGTCCAGCCCGTCCAGCGCCGCCACCTGGGCCGCCGCGTCCAGCGCCGCGTCCAGGGGCAGCCCGAACTTGGTCTCCTCGTCGCCCAGATGCACTTGCAGCAGGACCGGGAGCGTCCTCCCCAGGTGTTGCGCCTGCCGCGCCAGGGACTGCGCCAGCCGCAGGCTGTCCACGCTCTGAATCAGGTCAAACAGGGGCACGGCCTGCCGGGCCTTGTTGCTTTGCAGGTGTCCAAGCAGGTGCCAGCGGATGGCCTCGCGCTCGTCCGGCGCCAACCCGTCGCGTTTCATCCGCGCCTCCTGGACGTAGCTCTCGCCGATGTCCCGGACGCCCGCCGCCAGCGCCTCCCGGATGGCCTGCGCCGGGTGACGCTTGGTCACGGCGACCAGCGTGACCTCTTCGGGACCCCGCCCCGCACGTACTGCCGCCGCCGCGATCCGCTCCCGCACGCGCGCGATGTTATCCGCGACCGAGTCCGTCACGCCACCTGCGCCAGGGCGGCCAGCCGGTGCTCCCGCGCCAGCGGCTCCAGCTCGCCGGTCTCGACATAATGAACGCGCTCGGCGATGTTGGTCGCATGGTCGGCGATGCGCTCCAGGTAGACGACCGCCAGCAGCGTGTACGCCACGCGCGGCGTGAACGACGGGTCGCCCTGCGAGAGCTGGAACAGCTGCTCGCGCAGGGCCTTGAACTCGTCGTCCACCCGGTCGTCATCGGCGCAGACCTGGCGGGCTAAGGTCATGTCGCGGCGAATCAGCGCCTCCAGGCTCTGCAGCAGCATGGCCTGCGCCATGGCGGCCAGCGGCCCGACATCAATGAGCGGCTTGCCGGCCGGTATCTGCCGGGAGAACTTGCGGCTGATCTTGGCGATGTCCACGGCATGATCCCCGATGCGCTCCAGATCCGTGATGACCTTGAAGGCCGTGCCGATCAGGCGCAGGTCGCGCGCGACCGGCTGCTGGAGGGCGAGCAGGCGCATGCAGCGGGCCTCGATGTCATGGTTCATCGCGTCCACGGCGTCGTCCTGCGCCAGCACCGCCTCGGCCTCGGCGGTGTCCGACTGCTGGAGGGCGTCCACCGCCTGGGTCATCATGCGGCTGACCAGCGTGCCCATTTGCAGCATCTGCCGATCCAGCGCGGCCAACTCCTCATGGAACTGCTGACGGGTCTGCGGCATCGTTCAGCCCTCTTGACTTTTCTTCCGCCTTATTACAATCTTCCGGCATTATAGCACAGTTGTTGCCATTTGACAAGCATTTGGGAAAAGTTTTTACGCAACATCTAGGCAACCTTGCACACGGAAAGCACTAGATGTAGGAGCAGGAGAATTCGCCGCTTCTGACGAATTGTTCAGCGATGGTCCGCAAAACCTGTGCAAAGAGGAACATGATGAAGCGCTTGGCCTGCCTGGTCGCTGTCGCCCTGATGATCACCGTGCCGTGCCGGGGCGGGGAACTGCGGCGCTACACCGACCCGGACCAGCAGACGAAAATCTATTTCGGGGCGCGCTCGCACTGGGCGCAGCCCTGGCGCGCCTATCTGGAAACCGTGCCCGCGACGACCCTCCTGCACGGGACCGGCATCAACTACAGCCTCCAGGGCGACCCCGACCTGCGCGTCCGACACCTCGCCCGGCACGGCATCTCTCGCGTTCGGCTGGAGATCGGCTGGGGCAGCGTCAACTACGACGACGAGACGCGGCTGAACAGCGCGGACGGCCTGCGGCCCGTCCTGCAGGCCTGCAAGAGGTACGGCGTGCGCCCCCTGATTCTGCTGAACGCGCATCAGGGCGTGCCCTGCCCGGTCAAGTTCTTTGAGCGGACGCTGACGGCGGCGGCGCATAAAGGCGACCGGCAGGTGACGCTGGACAGCACCGACGGGCTTATCTTGGGCCGCAGCGGCCCGTCGAATCTGCGGGAAGGGGATTATTGGGCCGCGCAGGCGCTGGTCACCGCCATCAACGGCAAGACCGTCACGCTCTCCAAGCCCTTGCCGCAGGACATCCCGGCGGGCAAACGAGTCCCGATGGCGACGCTCAAGTACCGCCCGTTCTCCGCGCCCAGCAGCGGCGACTACCAAGCCACCGTCGCCGGGTGGCTGCGCTACGTGGACACCGTCGGCGGCTTCGCCCGCGCCTCGCTCGGCACGGCGGGGGCCGCCGACGCCGGCTTTGATCTGGAAGTCTGGAACGAGCTGACCTTCGGCGACGAGTTCCTCTACATCAACCACTACTACGACCCGCCGCCGGTCCACTACGACGAAAACAGCATCTGGGGCAACTTGGTCCGCGAGACCGCCGCCCATGTGGAGGCGCACCGGGACCGCTTTCCCGGCGTGGGGATCGGCGACGGCTTCGCCAACACCATCCCCTGGCCCGCCTCCTCCCAGGAGCCGGCGGGCGTCACCGCCATCGACAAGCACCCCTACGCGGGCCGCCACACCTTCCCCGACTCGCAGTCCAAAGGCGACACCTTCAACGCCCTCCTGCAGCGCGACACATCGGGCTGGCAGCCGACATACACGACCCTGTTCCCGGAATACTTCGCCGCCGCCCTCCAGACGGAGACCATCACGCGCGAGATGAGTCCTCTCACCACCGACATCTACGGCGTCAAACATGGGCGCTACGCCCGCACGGCGCCGGTGTCCACCTGGATCACGGAGGTCAACATCGGCCCCGACGAGAACATCAAGGACGTGGATGCCGCCACCGCCCGATATCTCAAGGGCAAGACGACGGCGCGCTACTTCGCCTTCTTTCTGAACAAGGGCGTCACCCTGATGACTCTCTACAACGACGCCGACGGCGGGGACAGGGGCCTGGCCCTGGAGAGCGACGCCTTTCTCTCCTACGCCAAGCGGCCCAACGCGGCCTACCCGGCCGATGACTCCGCGCTCACCTCGCCCGTCCTGCGTGTCATCGGCAACATCGCCGCCAAGATGCGCCCCGGCCTGGACCCAACTCTGACGCTGCAGACCACCCGCCGGATCACGCTGGACCGCATCGCCGACACCCACGACCACGCCCAGTTCGCCGGGGACGGCACTGCGGCCCACCCGCCGCTCCATGACCGCGACGTGTTCGCCTTCCTGCCGTTTCAGGTCAACGCCCGCACGTTCGTCATCCCCTACTACGTGATGACGCGCGACGTGTACCGCGTCTACAACCCCTCGGCGACGGGGGGCTATCAGTACGACATGCCCGCCGAGGACTTCACGCTGACGGTCGGCGGCCTGCACGGCCGGCGCGCGTCGGTGACGGCCTACGACCCGCTGAACGATCGGCGCGTTGCCGTCAAAAAACTCGGCGGGGACGCCCGCACCCTGGCCGTGCGCGTCCCCGCCGTGGATTACCCGTACCTGCTGATCGTCCGCGAACGGTAGGAAAGCGCCCTACGCCCCCCATTCAGTCTCGAACTGGCCGCGCGCCAGCAGGTCCAACTCGCGCGTCCAGGACGGGATCGGGACGCCTGCCTGACGCAGCTGACGCAGGCGGCAGGTGACGGTCCAGAGCGATAGCTCGGTCTCGCGCACCATCTCCTCCCGTCCCATCGCGCGCCACTGCACCCAGGTCAGCCAGAGCAGGTCGGCGCGGCCTGGGTCGGAGATTCGCTGGTGCAGCGTCGCCTGCACCTGTGCGGCCTCAGTCGTGGAGCAGACGGTGGCGACGCGACGGACGGAGCAGCAATCGGGCGTGGCGGGCGATCGGCGGTCGGTGTGCGCGGGCGCAAAAACGGCGGCGGTCATAAGAAATCGGTCCCCCTCGTACAACAGTGAGATGGGGACCGATTTCGCAAGTTTCATGCCAAGCGGCATGACAGAAATGCCGGATTTTAGCGCGCGTGGTGCTTGGCCATGTGGTGCGCGATCATGCCGGCGCCGACGGCCGTGGCCATCGGATGACGATGCAGGATGCCGTGCCCGTGATGCTTGGCGATGTGATGCGCGGCCACGGCGGCGCCGACGCCGGCCATGCCGGGATGTCGGTGCAGGAAGCCGGCCTGCGCCGGGGTCGAGACGAAGGCGGTCGCCCCTACGGCGAGCGTGGCCGAAAGAACGGCCAGAGGCGATTTGCGGATGGTCATCATTGTATCCTTTCGGGCAGGAAGGCTGCCTTGCTGTCATGATTTCAGGACATTCACCGGGCGAGGTGTGTTCCCGTTACGCTCCCTCATTTACCCCGCATCGCCGCCTCCTGAAACGCCGCTCTCCAGAGCGGCGCGGGGGAGGAAGACGGAAAATCCCTCACTTCACCGCACGCAGCGTGAATTGCAGGGTGTGGCGCGGGAAGATGAACGCCAGTCTCTCTTCGTACAGGCGGTGGTGACCGTTGATCCAGCGGCGGAGCAGCCGATTCACCGGCCCACCGCCGGGGACCACGATCTCCACCCGCTCTTTGGTGAAGCGTGCCGGCGAGTAGCCGAACCGCGACACCGGCGTGCCCTCGACATAGTAGTCGAAGGAGCGCGTGGAAAACGCATGGACGTGCGTCGGGTCGGTGTAGAAGTGGACGCTGGAAAAGTAAGGCACCTCCACGAAGAGCAGCCCGCCCGGCTTCAGCACCCGGTGCAGTTCGGTGGTCGTGCCGACCAGGTCCTGCACGTGCTCCAGCACGTGCAGACACACGACCAGGTCGAAGCGGCCCTCCGGCAGCGGGTAGGGGATGTCGTTCAGGTCATGGAGGATGTCCGGCTGGCCCGTGGGGCTGATGTCAATGGTGGTGGACTGCGGGAACAGCTTGTTGGGCCCGCTGCCCACTTCCAGAATGCGCCAGTCGTCCTGGACATTGATGCCCGGCAGTTGCGGATGATTCATAGGCCGTGCGGCAGGAAGCGCCCCGCTCCCATGAGGGAGTGCCGGGAGAATGCCGCCCCTTTCTGCTGGTCAAAACTGGTCTTTCTGTGGAGAGATCCAATGGACTATCGGATCGGGGACTGTCCGCCAAACTCCTCCAGGGACAGGTTGTAGACCGTCCCGCCCATAAATGGCACAAGCAACGGCCTGTTCCTGTCCTTCAGCGGGTCACCCTGGTCGCCGAGGCGGACGCCATAGTTCGACTCCGTCAACTCGAACACCGCGCCCTCCAGTGCCTTGGACGGGACACGGAACCGGAACGTGGCCGTGTCCGCCGCTCGGTGCTGCGTGACGGGGGCCGTCACCCGGCCCGTCCTGCCGGGGAAGGAAAGGCGGGGATACAGGAAGGGCGACAGACGCCCGGATTTCGCCGAGATCGTCACCTCGAACTGCTCGTCCGCGCCCGCCCGCTTTGCCCGGACCTGGAACGGGTGGTCGAGC
>JAFAZD010000219.1 GCA_019239955.1 Armatimonadota bacterium
GGCCCTGGTCACCAACTTCTTCGGCACCATCCGCGGCGAGTGGCACCAGCTCCGCACCAACGTCCCGCTGAAGTTCATCATCGCCGGCACGACGTTCTACCTGCTGGTCTCCACCCAGGGGTCCTTCCAGGCGCTACGCTCGCTGAACGCCGTCACCCACTTCACCGACTGGGTCATCGGCCACGCCCACATGGCGCTGTTCGGCACGTTCACCCTGTACGCCTTCGGCGCCTGCTACTACGTCATCCCGCGCGCCTACAAGCGCCCGCTGTACTCGGAGGGCATGGCCGACTGGCACTTCTGGTTGTCGTTCGTCGGCTTCCTGCTCTTCAGCACGGCGCTCTGGATCGGCGGCTTCAACCAGGGGATGCTCTGGAACGACCCGACCATCCCGTTTGTCAACACGGTGGACGCCATGAAGCCCTTCTGGCACATCCGGGCCGGGGGCGGCGTGATGATGCTGATCGGCATGTTCCTGTTCGCCTTCAACATGTACAAGACGGCCACCAGCCGCCTGCCCGAGACGCCGGGGGACGACGGCGGCGCGCGCCTGATCGCCGACACGCCGCCGGGCACACTGGCGGGGGCGCGATAATAGTTCGTAGGGGCGACCCGCCGGGTCGCCCCTGCCCAAGAAATCACACCCATGAACGTTTACATCGGCATCCCCCTGCTTGCCATCGTGCTGGTGGGGACTCTGCTCTACATCCTCCGCAACGTGCCGGAGAAGAGCGCCACCCTCACGTCGCTCGGCATCGGCATGACGTTCATCATCGGCATGGTCTTCACCATGCTGGTCCCGTCCTTCAACAGCAACTGGTCGGTCAACACCGGCGAGAATCTCGCCCGCTACCACGCCGTCTACTCCAAGACGGAGATCGCCCAGGCCGAGAAGGAGGGCCGCGAGCCGCAGCCGCTGACCACCACCGTCGGCCATGACCCGGCCGACCTGGTCGGCTACACGCCCTTGCAGGCGCGGGGCCGCCTGGTCTACCAGCGTGAGGGCTGCATGTACTGCCACTCGCAGCAGATCCGGCCCCTGAACGGCGAGATCACGCGCTACTCCCTCGGCTCCTCCGGCGGGTCGCTCGCCCCGGTTGCCGACGAGCGCGAGTACGTCTGGGACCAGCCCCACTTCCTGGGGACCCGGCGCATCGGGCCGGACCTCTCCCGCGAGGGCGGCAAGTACAGCGACGACTGGCACTACTCGCACTTCTACTTCCCGCGCCAGATGGTGCCTGGCTCGATCATGCCGGCCTTCACCTGGATGTTCACCAAGGACCTGACCGACGCCTCCGCGCCGCCCGTCCCGAACGACGATATGCGCGCGCTGGTCGCCTACGTCCAGACGCTCGGCTTCAACCGGCAGGTCTGGTACCAGCCCCTCAAGCGCGACCCGAAGACCGGCGCGTTCATCAAGGACGCCAGCGGCCGCTTCATCAACGACGGCCCCGGCTACTGGCGGCGCTGGCTCGACCCGACAGACCAGTTGCAGACTCAGGAGATCGGCGAAAGCCAGGTCCTGCGCGCCGACACCAGTGCCGGCGGCGGCCTGGGCGGCCAGGTGCGCGGCGGCCCGGAGAAGACGCCCGCCAACGTCATCCCGCCCAAGCCCCCGACCCCGGCCAAACCCTGATGTCCCTGTCCCCGCCGCCCGGCAGTATCTGCCGGGCGGTTTTCACGTCACTGCCGACAGAAACATCCCCTTGACACCCCACCCATATCGGCATCACCCCGAAAGCCAAACTTGGGGTAAAATGAAGTCGTCCGATTTCTGAAGTCTGATATTAGGGAGGGCGAACCATGACGACAACCTTGACCGTCGGCAAGCGCGGCACCATCGTCATTCCAAAAGCGATGCGGACGCAGTGCAAAATAGATGAAGGAACCCAGGTAGATGTCTCGATGGTAGACAATATGATCGTCCTAGCACCCTCTGTCCATGCCCGTACACGTTTAGATGAAAATTTCGATCAGATGCGGGCCATCCTGACAGAGAAGGGAGTGACGTTAGAGGGCGCGATGCAGGCGCTTCGAGAGATGCGCCAATCCGAGGAGTCTCATGAATGACCTCGCGCGCCCGAAGCTCTTTCTGGATACATCTCTGATTGTGGCCCCCACACTCGCAGAAGACCCCGCCTCACCTGGACGGCGCTTGTTTAAGATGGGCGAGGTCGGCCTTATTGACCTCTGGGTAAGCAATCATGTCATTCGGGAGGCGGCAGCCGTGCTGAATGGGTTGCTCGGCGGACAGTATCTCGCATTTCAGGCCATCCTGGCCGAGAACTTGGTGCTGGCGAACATTGCGACCACGGCTGACCCCAGCGAAGAGACGATTCAGATGTGCATCGGCATCACCAACTACCTTCCCGATGCCAGAGTCTTGGCAGCGGCCATCGAGCGTGACTGTGAAGTGCTCGTGGCTTACGATAAGCAACACCTTCTGAAAAACCCCAAGATCGGGCCTCCCAACACCCGCCTTGTCGTCATGTCCGGCGGCGAGGCGCTGGACTGGGCTGTGGATCAGGTAACGACACGCGCCCGTCTCCGCCAGGAGCAGGAGCGCCAGCGCAAGCACTGACCTCCGCGTTCACCGCGCCACCGTCACCCACATCCGCCTCGGCGTCCATCTCCAAGCCGCCCCCTGACCGGGCCGCATGAGGTATAATAGGAAAGATAAATGGCGGGGTCTTCCGCGCTTTTCGATGAACCGTCGGGTGAAAAGCCGGGTTGTTCCACAGCCCAGCATCACGGGGCCCGAAACGAAATCGCCTCGGACACGTTTCCTGACATGGGGCCGCTCTCTGTGTCCCTACGACAGACTGTCAGGAGGAGTGTCATGAAACGTGATTGGATCGCCAGCGTGGCCGCTGCGGTGCTCATCGGGGGGGCGCCGGCCGGATGCGCAAATCACCCGCGCAAGAGCCAAACACAGGCCGCCCAACTTGCCGCCGCAGCCGCCGCTGGGGCATTTCAGGCCAGGAGAACTCTGTCCTCCGGCATCCGCACGATGTTCAGGCCCGCATCCATCTCGCCTCCGAATACATGGTGCGTGGACGCAACCCGGAGGCCGTCTCCGAACTGAAGGCGGCTCTGGCCGTGCAGCCGACGAACCGAGAGGCCCAGTATCTGCTGACGACCGCGTATCGCAACATGGGAAACCAAGCCCAGGCACACACCATCTTGGTTCAGCTCGCTAAGATCAACGATAAGTTCGGGAACGCGGCCAAACGGATCTTAGGTGAGCAACGTCCATGAAGGGCCACTTGCTGGCCCCACAAGCGCCGCAAGACGTATCTCATGATTGACCTGACCGACCGACTGATCCAAACACCGACGCTTTTGAAAGCGCCGAACGGGAACGCGAGGTGGCACCCCGGACGGCGGGCGCTGCAAGTGCTTTGCGGCGTACTGCTGGTCGTCCTGCCGCTGACCAATGGGCTGCGGCTGGACGTGCGGCGGGATGAGTTTTACTTTGCCTGGCACCGCATGGCCGCGCACGACCTGTACCTGCTGTTCTGGGTCGCCATGCTGGGCGTCTGGGGGCTGGTCGCGGTCTCGTTTCTGTATGGACGCCTCTGGTGCGGCTGGGTCTGCCCGCAGACGCTGGCGAGCGACTTCGCCGACTCGCTCCGGGCGCGGCTGGACAGGAGGTTTCGGGTCCGTAAAATGGCTCCCCCGGAATTGGGGGCGGGGAGGGCCTTCTTCGTGTCTCGCTCCCTCTGGGCCGCCATCATTCTGGCGATGGCCTACGGGACGGGGCTGACGCTGGCGTGCTACTGGCTGGCCCCGGCGACGGTCTGGCGCGGGGCGACGCATCCGCTGGCTGACCCGGCCGCCGCCGCGACGGTCTACGGCCTCGCCGCCGTCATCGCCGCCGACATGCTCTGGCTGCGGCGCAAGTTCTGCTCCCACGCCTGCCCCTATGGCGCGCTGATGAGCCTGCTCGCGGACAAAAACACCCTCACCGTGCGCTATCTGGACGAGCGCGACGACGAGTGCATCCACTGCCGGAAGTGCGAGACCGACTGCCCGATGGGCATTGACATCAAGCAGGGCGTCGGCCAGTTCGCCTGCATCGGCTGCGGCGAGTGCGTGGACGCCTGCAACGACGTGCTGGGCCGGCAGGGCAAGGCCGGCCTGATCGAGTACCGCTACGGCACCGAGCCTGAGCGCGTGACCCGCCGCCTGCCTCTGTCCCGCCGCCTGGGGCTGTGGGACGCCAGGCGCGTGGCCGTCGTCGCTACCTGGCTCGCCTGCCTGGGCATCGCGCTCTGGAGCCTGCTCGGCTCCGCGCCGCTGTCCGCCAGCGTCACCAACCAGGGCGCGATCACCCGCGACACGCACGGCGTCCGCGACACCTATCTGCTGACCCTGAACAACGGCACGCCCGACACGCACGGCTACACCGTCACCGTGCGCGGCCTGCCCGGCGTCCGCGTCGAGCCGTCCGCGCCAATCTCCGTCATCGGCCGCGCCGGCCGCACCCTACCCATGACCCTCATCGGTCCAGCCTCGCTGCCGCCCGACACGCGCTACCATGTTCAACTGGACATCCGCGCCGGGCGGGACGCCCGGACCCTGACCACGATCTTCTACGCCCCATAGACACAGAAAGAAGCCCTGTATGCCTCGCACCTGGAGCAATGTCAAGCGCACCCCCTCTCTCAGCCCGGCCCAGCGCGCCCGGG
>JAFAZD010000233.1 GCA_019239955.1 Armatimonadota bacterium
TCCCGGCGAGGACGCCGAGTGTCCGCCTGCGCGGACAAGGATTTGTGTCCGCGCAGGCGGACACTCAGCCGGAGGCGAAGGAGCGGCGAATTCATTCGCTGACCTTCTAACTGCCCGCCTCGCCGGCCGTCAGGATTTGCAGGCCGCCCTCGGCGATCACGAAGCGGTGCTGGACGGACGAGTGGGCGGAGCCGCGGTGCTTGAGCACTTCGATCAGGCGGGCACGGCGCTCTCCGACCAGCCCGTAGTGCATCTGGATGATGGTGTCGGCGAGGTACTCCTCGGGCGTGACGGGGGCCAGCGGCTCGCGCGTGTCCAGCTCGCGGGTCATCAGGATCATCAAGTGCTCCCGGCGCAGGGCGTTGAGAACGCGCTGGAAGAGCACGCGGTCGGCGTCCCCGTGGTCGGGCAGCGACTCGAAGTGGGTCAGGCTGTCCACGACCACGCGCTGCAAGCCGTACTCACGGCACAGCCGGCCGTAGCCGTCTGTCTCCAACTCTTTGAGGAAGACCGACGGCGACGTGTAGACGATCAGCAGCAGCCGGTCTCGGACGAGGCCCTCGAAGTCCCAGCCCAGGGCGCGGGCGTCGCGGTAGAGGCGATGCGGCGGCTCCTCGAAGGTAACCAGCAGGCCGGGCGCGCCGTAGCGCGCGATGCCCTCGCGCAGAAACTGCATCCCCAGGATCGTCTTGCCCGTCCCCGGCCCGCCCTGGAGCAGCACGGAGTTGCCCTCGGGCAGGCCGCCGTGCAGCATCGCGTCCAGGCCGTCCAGGCCGAGAGGCTGCCGCGCCGCCAAGTCATTGGCGGGTGGAGTCATGGTCACAGGCGTCTCCCCTCGGCGCGCGCGAAAACGGCTTCGCCCCCAGCCGGGATTTTCATCAGGGCGCCCTGCGCGGCCAATTGTTCGGCGATGCGGCGGACGTCTTCCGTCGCCCGGCCCAGCTTGGCGGCCAGGCCGGAGGCGTTGTCGCGGGTCTGGCAGTTGCGGTCGAAGAGGGCGAGCAGGCTGGCGGCCAGCGCGCCGGCGTCGCCGGGGGACAGGGCGGGGTTAGCGGGCACGATCGAGTCTCGCGCCCCTGCGGGCGGCGGCAACGAGGCGACCGGCGGGGCTTCGTCGAGGGCGCGCAGGGATTGGCGCAGGGAGAGACCGCTCTGCATCGCATGGCGAATGGCAAGGATGCGGCGCAGGGAGTCGGGGCCGTAGAGGCGCCGCGCCCCGTTGCCGGAGGCCCTGATATAGCCCTGTTTGGTCCAATAGCCGAGCTGGCGGACCGAGACCCCACAGAGGGCGGCTGTCTGGGCGATGTTCAGGGTCAGGTCCGGCAGGGCGGACCAGAGCAGCAGGTCATTGCCGGACAGGGCGGACGCGGCGGGAAATGACGCCTGGGCGTCATCGTCCTCTAGGTCAGTGTGTGGCTGTGACATCAGGGCATGGCCTTTCCAGTGTGTTGTACAAGGCCCACCTTTCAGTATAACAGATACGCCCCGCCCTTGTCAAGAACTCAGCCAATACTGCCTGGGTCTCTTTCCCAGTGTATGATAAGATGACACGCTCGGCGGTGCCCTCAGAACATGACCCGGTGCTTGCGCATGGCGACCGAGAGCAGAAGGCCGACTGCGGACAGGTTGACCAGCAGACTGCTCAGGCCGTAGGAGAAGAAGGGCAGTGGGACGCCGACGACGGGCATGATTCCTAATGTCATGCCGACGTTGACGACGATGTGGAAGGTCAGCATGGAGAGCACGCCCGCCGCGAGCAGGCGTCCGAGCGTGTCCTTGCACTCCGCCAGGATGACGACCCCACGCTCCAGCACCAGCAGGTACAGGGCGAGCAGGGCGACGCAGGCCGCGAAGCCGCCCTCCTCGCCGACGACCGTGAAGATGAAATCGGTGTGCTGCTCCGGGATGAACCGCCCGTTGCTCTGCAGGCCGCGCCCGTAGCCCTCGCCGCTGATCTGTCCCGAGCCGATGGCGATCTCGCTTTGGCGCAGGTGATATCCCGTGTCCCGCGGGTCGGCGTCGGGATTGAGGAAGACCTGCAATCGGTTCTTCTGGTAGTCCTTGAGGACGTGGCCGGAGTGCCACAGGAAGGCGAACAGGGTGATCCCGATCATCAGCAGCAGCGCCAGGTGCGACAGGCGCGCGCCGGCCATCAGGGTCATGCCCAGCCAGATGGCGAGCAGCACCAGGGCCGTGCCCAGATCAGGCTGCCTGGCGATCAGCAGCATCGGCACGCCGATGTGGGCGAAGGACTTGAGCAGCGTCGGCCAGGTCTGGATGCCGTCGCGGCGGCGCGTCAGAGAGAGGGCGAGGGTGCAGATCAGGATAAGCTTGGCGAACTCCGAGGGCTGAAGCTGGAGCGGGCCGAGCGAGATCCAGCGCTGCGCGCCGTGCGAGGCGTGGCCCAGCTTGAGCACGACCGCCAGCAGGAGCAGATTCAGGGGATAGAGGTAGCGGGCATAGCGCTTGAGCAGCGTTTCGTAGTCGGTCAGGGCGAGCGCCAGCAGGGCCGCAAGGCCGAGCACGACGCCGACGGCCTCCTTGCGGGGGAGGTCGCGGAGCTTCAGGTCGGCGTGGACGGCGCTCCTGATGGCGAGCAGGCCGCCGAGACACAACAGCAGGACGGCGGCGAGCATGGGCCAGTCTATCTGGCGCAGGCCCGACTTCTGGACGATCATGGCACGTTATCATACCGTACTTTTGAGCATGATTGGTTCCCGCAAGGCTCCGATAATGAATGCACGGCGAAGTGGCGATCCGCCACAGGATATGGTATAATCTGAGTGAGGAGCGATCATGACCACAACTCGAAGCCACGACGCGCGCCTGAACTTTCGCTTGAGCCGGGAAGTGAAAGAGCGTGTAGAGCGGGCGGCGCGGATTTCCGGGCAGAGCGTCAGCGACTTCGCCGCCTCCGCGCTGGCGCGCTGCGCCGATGACATCCTGGAGCGGCAGAACGTCATTCGTCTGGCCGATGCGGACCGAGACTTTTTCCTGGCCCTGCTCGACGCCGATGCGGAACCCTCCGAGACGGACAGGGCGGCGGCGGCACACTACATGGGAGAGCAACGCGCGGCGGCGGAGCGCCGCCGCTGACCCAGGAAAGCACGAATGATCTTCGCCCACCTTGCCGCGCGCCACGACCGCCGGGCATTCGACTGCGGCGTGGAAGACATGAACCGTTTTCTGAAGGAGCAGACGCGGCAGGATGCAGAAAGGGGTCTCAGTCGCACGCTCGTCAACCTGGCCGACGACGGCATCCGCATCCTCGGCTACTACACGCTGGCCCTCGGCTTCCTGGATTTCGACAGTGCGCCGGAAGAGAAGCGACTGTCCCGCCACCCCGCCCCCGTCATCCTGCTCGCACGGCTGGCCGTGGACAAGGACTTTCAGGCCCAGGGCGTTGGCCGCCGTCTGCTATACGACGCGCAGGCCCGCGCCGTGGAGATCACGGAGCGCATCGGCCTTTATGCGATGACGCTGGACGCCCGCGAGGAGCGCCTGTGCGCGTACTACGAGCGATATGGCTTCAAACGCCGGGCCGACGGGCCGTTGCGGATGTACAAGACAATGGCGGCCATCCGCAAGCTCGGACTGAGGGCCGCCCCGCTGGAATAGGTTTTCTTGCGGCGGTTCGGGTACAATAGCGGCATTGTGCTGTCGCCGCTTGAAAGGACCTGCGCCGTGCGCCTCCGCGCCTTGCTTACCCTCTCCGCCCTGCTGCTGATTTTCCCGTCCCTCGTCCCCACCCCAGCGCGCGCCCAGGAGCCGACGGTCTTGACGACCCAGGCCCCGCCGGGCCTGGGGCTGGGGACGGTGTATTCGTACACGCTGGAGAACGGGCTGCGGGTGCTGGTCGCGCCCAATGACGCCGCCGACCTGGTGACGCTGGACGTGTGGATGGGGGCGGGGACGCGGCGCGAGACGGCGGACAACAACGGCGCGGCCCACTTCATCGAACACCTGCTGTTCAAGGGCACGACGACGCGCAAGCCGGGCGACATTGACGCGGCCATCGAGGACCTGGGCGGGACGCTGAACGCGGCGACCTCCTACGACTGGGCGCACTTCTATGTCACGGTCGCGTCGGCGGACGCGGACGCGGCGCTGGCGGTGCTGGCCGACGCGCTGATGAACGCCGCCCTCCGGCCCGAAGACATGGAGGCGGAGCGCCCCATCATCCTCAGCGAGATGGCACGTGAGACAGCCCAGCCGACGGGGCGGCTGACACAAGCCTTCAATGCGCTGACGTTTCCCACCCACCCCTACGGACGGCCGCTGATCGGCACACCGGCCGGCATCGCCCAGATGACGCGGCAGACCGTGTATGATTTCTACAAAACATACTACGCGCCGGGCAATGCCACCCTGGTGATCGCCGGCAACGTGAAGCCGGAACAGGGCCTTGCGATGGCGCGCAAGGCCCTCGGCGCGTGGCCGGCGCATCCCTTCCCCGCCGACACCGTCCCCCCGGAAGCGCCCCAGACCGCGATCCGCACCCGCACCCTGGAGGGCCCGTTCCGCAACGCCTACGTCATGCTGGGCTTCCGCGCGCCCTCGGTGAAGGACCGGCCGGACGCCTGGGTGATGGACGTGCTGCTGACGTATCTCGGCCAGGGCGGCAACAACCGCCTGACGGTGGACTTGCAGCGCAAGCGCAGGTTGGTGACCAGCATCAACGCCAACTACCTGACGCAGCACGATCCGGGCACGCTGTCGGTGACGGCGGAATGCGACGCGAGCAATGCCGACGCGGTGACGGAGGCGATTCTGGCCGAAGTCCAGTCCCTGCGCGACGCGCCTCTGGCGGACGCCGACCTGGCGGCGGCCAAGCACGCCCTGCTGGCCTCGTACCTGTTTGACGCGCAGACCAGCAGCGGGCGGGCGGGCGCGCTGGGCTTCTATGCCGTCATCGACTCGGCCCGCTACGACACGGACTACATCGCGCATTTCGAGGCGGTGACGGCGGCGCAGGTGCAGTCGGTCGCGCAGAAGTATCTCGACCCCCAGGCCTACACGCTGGTGACGCTGCTGCCGCGCACCAGCCCGATCACCGCCTCATGGCGATAGGCTGGCCCCCAATTGTGGGGGAGCAGGACAGAACGCAGGAGTCATTTGTGCCTCATTCTCTCACGCGGCCGCTGCTCGCGGCCATTTTTCTCGCATTGCTGCCCGTGCTCGCGCGGGGACAGGACGTCGGGCCGGTCCGGACGACGCTGCCAAATGGGATTCGCATCGTCTGTCGGCGGGAGAACACGCCCCTGGTCGCCGTGGACGTGTTCGTGCGGACAGGGGTGGCCCAGGAGACCGAGAGGACGGCGGGGTTGAGCAACTTCGTCGCCCGCACCGTGCTCGCGTCCACGACGGATTCGACGCCGGAGCAGATACAGCACGACATCGGCGCGCTCGGCGGCAACGTCTCCACCACCTGGCAGCCGGAGTGGACCCAGATCAACGCGCTGACCGTGCGCGACCAGTTCAAGCAGGCCGCGTTTCTGCTGACCGAGGTGCTCAAGAAGGCGGACTTCGACGCGGGCGTCGTGGAGGACACGCGGCAGCAGATTCTTTCGGACATTGACGGGCGCGACGCCGACCTGTTCCAGACGGCCTACGGGGGGATACGCCAGGCGCTCTATCCGGGCAGCGGCTATGCGCTGCCCTCGGCGGGGACGCTGCAAAGCGTCCAGCGTCTGAGGCGCGCGGATTTGATCGCCTTCTATGAGCGCTACTACGTCCCCCGCAACTTCATCGTGGTGGTGGTCGGCGACGTGGACCCGCAGGACGCGATCGCCACCCTCGCCGAGTACATGGACGATTTCCCGGCGGCCCGGGTCGGGCGGCGCGGCGACCAGATGCCCGCCCCGCCGCCCGGGCCGACGCAGGACCCGGTCCCGATCCGCCTGTATCAGCCCGACCTGGATGAGACGGCGGTGATGGTCGGCTACCGCGTCGCGCCGGCCACCTCCCCTGATTACCCGGCGCTGCTGGTCGCCAACGCCCTGCTCGGCGGCATGAAGACGTCGCGGCTGTTTTCCAACCTGCGCGAG
>JAFAZD010000304.1 GCA_019239955.1 Armatimonadota bacterium
CGTCACCGCCGGGTTGTTCACGTGCGTCCCCTGGAACACGCGGGTCAACTCGTAAAGCAACGTCGGCTTGGACACGGCCCCCACCAGGCACACCTCCAGCATCCCGTCATCCACCCGCGCCGCCGGGGCCAGTTTCATGCCGCCCCCGGTGACGGGCGCGTTGGCGATGGCGAGGAACATCGCGTCCGCCTCGGTCGTCTCCCCGTCCACGTCCAGCGTCAGATGAAACGGCGTGAACTCCCGCAGTGTCGTGACCGCGCCCCAGACGTAGGCCGCCGGGCCGGACACGAACCTGATCCCCTGATTGACGGTCTTGGCCACGTCGGCGACATAGCCCGTCCCGGCCGCCACCAGAAACCGTCGCGGCCCGTCCGTCCCCCGCCCCTCCATGACGCCGACATCCAGCCGCAGCGTCCGCCCCTCGGTCAGCGTCCGGCAGGCCAGTTCCAGGTCATTGAACAGCCCCAGCGTTCGGGCCAAATCGTTCCCCGTCCCGAAGGGGATCAGCCCCAGCGTGGACTCTGTCGCCAGAATGCCGTTGGCGACCTCATAGACCGTCCCGTCACCCCCGACCGCGACGACCAATGGGACGCCGGCCTGCGCCGCCTCCCGCGCCATCCGCTCCGCGTCGCCCGTAGCCCGCGTCCAGTGCCAGGCCCAATTCTTGCCCGGACCGCCCAGCAGACGCCGGATGTTGCCGACCTCCTTGCCCGCCCGCCCACGCCCCGCCGTCGGGTTGACAATCAGTACGCCGTCCGGCTTGTCCGTCATCATGGGCTGATTATAACACACCCCTGCGAGCGCGGCAATAGGCCCAAAGTCCCGTTGTCCAGCACGCACGCCTCAGATGTCCAGAATAGCGCGCAGGGCCTGAGCGATGTCGGCCATGTGCGGCTCACCCAGATGCCCCCAGTGTGCCGTCAGACGTTGTTTGTCTATGGCGCGTAACTGCTCACACAGCAATACCGAGTCCTGGCGCAGTCCACCGGTGCCAGCGGGGATGAGAACGTGTGAGGATAGCAGCACGTTGCGGATGCGGGTGGTGAAGGGGGCGATGATGGTGTGCGGACTGGCCGAATTGGCGCGGTCTGTCTGGAGAACCACCACCGGGCGCAGGCCGGCCTGTTCCGTGCCGACAGTGGGGTTCAGGTCACAAAGCCATATGTCGCCTCGGCGGGCCGTCACCATCTGACTTCCCCCCGCGCCAGCCGTTCCTCATAGTCCTCCAGCCGCGCGAGGTAATCGGACATGCCGGCCTCGGGCAGTTGAGCGCCTTCCGTGAATTGCTGCCACGCTTCCCACTTGGCCCGATCCCCGCGTGTCATCAGGAAGTCAATGAAGTCTTGGACCTCCCGCACCTGCGGCTCCGACATCTGCTGTATCTTGGCGATCGTCGCCTCATGTATCGTCATTGCTCCTGCCTCCGCGCTATGTTGACAAGAAAGCTACCGATGAAGGCGAATATCAAACCGGGGGTGCCCCGATGATGGATACCCCAATTCCAGTGGAAACAGTCTGAGAGCCAATACCCTGCGTAGACGACACACAGCATCAGGACAAGGCGGGACGCTATGGGCAAGGCTCTAGCAATCCTAGTCAGCCATGGACTCCAGTGGATCGCGGTCGGATGTTCGCGGGCAGGGTTGTTCACTTCATCAGCCTCTTTAACCGGGGAAGCATTCCTAATCCGACGAGAAACGATCCTGTCCATGCCTCAGGCGATCTGTTCGCCGATGCCGAGGGCTTTGAGGTCGTCGCGGGACTGGGGGGAGGCGACCAGGGCGCGCATCTGCTGGGCGACCTCGTCGGGGGTGAGGCCCTGGCTGTCCATGGCGGCGTGGACGAAGGCGAGGCGGTCGGGGGCCATCAAGAGGTCCAGGGTGGAGATGTCCAGGATGTCGGCGAGGGCGCCCAGGGCCGGGACGGTCTGGGCGATGTCGCTCTCGGCGCGGGCCTTGAGCAGCGTCTGCGCGTACTCCAGCTCGCGGATCGCCTGTTCCAGCGGGGCGGTCATCACCCGATACTCGTTGACCTTCTCCGCAAGGCCCGCACTGATTTCGTTCGCCGCCATACAGAACCTCTCGCCCTCCCACCGGGGATGTTTTCACCGGAGTATAGCACGCCGCGCGGAAAAAGGTCAATCGGAGCCGCTTGCATTGAGGCGCATGGGGTATAATGACGGCAGTTCCGGGCTGGCGTCCCCGGCCCCGCCCGTCACTCAATCTGTCAGGTCTAAAGGCCCCACCACCATGTCCACCATCACCTCGTTTCGCGGCGACGGCGCGGGCGGCAATGGCGCGCACGCCCAAGCGGCCCCCGCCAGTGCCTGGCGGCGTCTCTGGGACTGGATGGACCGCCCGGACACGGCGGCGCTGCACGCCCTCCTCAGCGGCGCGGTCTGGTTCTTCGTCTTCGCCTCCGTCGCCCTGGTGATGTCCAATGAGCTGGTCCAGCCGGAGCTGTTCGGCGGCATCCCCTACATGGTCTTCAGCCGGCTGCGGCCCGCGCACGTCCTCGGGATGATCTTCGGATTCCTGGGCACGTCTTTCTACGGCGCGTGGTACTTCCTGGTGCCGCGCCTCTGCCGCGCCCCCCTTCGGACCAACCGCGCGGCCAACCTGGTAATCTTTTTCTGGAACCTGGGCATCCTGCTCGGCAGCGTCGCGCTGATGAACGGCGACACGCACGGCAAGGAGTACGCCGAGTACCCGTGGTACGTGGCCTGGGCCTTGGAAATTCTGCTGGCGGTGAATGCGTCCATCATCTACGGCACCATCGCGGCCCGGCGGGAGCCCAAGCTGTATGTCTCCCTGTGGTACATCGGCGGCACCGTGATCTGGATCATGATCCTGATCGCCGTCGGCATGATCATCTGGCGCCCGTTCACGATGTACCAGACCCTCCCCGACGGCCAATGGCACTACATCTGGACGGCCTGGGGGGCGACGCCGCGATTGCCCAGCAACATCGACACCACCAGTTTCCAGTGGACCGGGTCGCTGACCGGGCTGAACGACGCCGTCTGGAACTGGTTCCACGGGCACAACGTCCTGGGCCTGTACGTCACGACCGGCGGGCTGGCCATCGTGTACTACCTGGTGCCCAAGATCAGCAAGCGGCCCCTGTACTCGCACACCCTCTCGCTGATCGGCTTCTGGTCCATCGCCCTGCTTTACACCAACACGGGCCAGCACCACTTGCTGCAGGCGCCGATCCCGAACTGGCTGAAGGTGGTCGCCATCATCGGCTCCATCTCGCTGATCGTCCCGGTCTTCTCGTTCATCACGAACCTGTTCATGACGATGCGCGGCGCATGGGGGCTGATGCTGCAGAACATCTCGCTGCGGTTTTTGCTCACCGGCGCGTTCTTCTACCTGGCCGTCTCGTTCCAGGGGTGCGTCCAGTCCCTGATGACGGTCAACAGGTTCATCCACTTTACCCAGTGGACGGTGGCCCACGCCCACCTGGCGCTGCTGGGGGCCTTCGGATTCATCGCCATGGGCGCGATGATGTACATGGTGCCGCAGATCGTGCGCCGGCCGCTGTGGAGCCTCAACCTGGCCGACGCGCAGTACTGGCTGATCCTGCTGGGCATCACCGGCTACTTCTGGTCCATCACGGTGGCGGGCTTGGTGCAGTCCAGCGACATGATCAGCATCGGGGCGCAGTGGCTCAAGTTCTACCCGGTGGTCAAGCCGTACTTCGTCATGCGCTCCTGGTTCGGCGGCATGATCTGGATCGGCGTCATCATGCAGCTGGTCAACCTGTACATGACCGTGCGCGCGCCCGCGCCGGACGCCGCGGCGCGGCGGCGCATGGCCATCGCCGATCTGCAGGAGCTGGCCCCGGGGGACATGGATGAACGCGCGGCGCTGGCGGATTAGGGCGGATTAGGGAGACTTTGCCATGAGAATGACCCCGCTGGTGGTCCTGCTCGGTTCCTTCATCGTCGTGTTCAGCGTCGTCATCGGGAACGTCATCCTGCCGCCGCAGGTGTTCCACCCGGCCCCCTCACCCAACGCGCGGCCCTACACGGCCCTGGAGCTGGAGGGCCGGGAGTCCTACGTGCGCAACGGATGCGTCTACTGCCACTCCCAGGACGCGCGCCCGATGGACTGGGGCAACGGGAGCGGCATGGCCTCGCAGCCCGGCGACTACGCCTACGACTCGCCGCACCTGATCGGCTCCGAGCGCCAGGGGCCGGACCTGTCGCACGAGGCCGGCTACCACACCGACGACTGGCACTGGGCACACTTCGAGGACCCGCGCTACACCCGCCCCCAGTCATTCATGCCGGACTTCAGCTACATTCAGGGCCGGGAGCGCGTGGCCCTGATCGCCTACATGCAGTGCCTGGGCGGCAGGGACGGCGTCGCCCGCGCCGCCCAGCAGGCCAGACTCAAGGTGAACCTGATCAAGTACTACCAGAAGGGGCCGGCGGAGAACATCCCCTACCTGCAATCCACCTTCCCCCCCGGCTGGGTCAACAAAATCCCCAACCCTGTCCCCGTCACGAGCGGGTCCGTCGAGCGTGGGCGCGTCCTGTACGTCGCCTACTGCGCGGGCTGTCACGGCGAGGCCGGCGACGGGCGCGGGCCGGCCAAGCCATACCTGAATCCGCCGCCGATGGACTTCACGCTGGTGCAGGCCTCCGGCGCGAGCACTCAGGGTGGACAGCCGGGCTACCACTACGATTACCGCAAGAACGAGGTCAGTTCGATCTCGCAGGGGGCGATCTACTACGCTGTCCTGTACGGCATCCCCGGCAGCGCCATGCCCCAGTTCAAGGGGCAGCTCGAGTCGGAAAAGATCTGGGACGTCGGCAACTACGTCGGTTGGGCGTTCATGGGCTGGAAGCTGGAGCCGTACACCGGGCGCTATGAAGAATTGACGCGGCGGCCCTGGGAGCACACCTGGGAGATCGGCCAGCCCCGTGTCGCCCGCGCGGATGCGCCGGTGCCGAACGTGGGCCGGTAAGAAAGGCCGCCGGAAGAAAGCCAGCGAATGAATTCGCCGCGACGTCGTCAGGAGCCAGAGCGACAGACAAGGTCAGCGAATGAATTCGCCGCTGATGGCCTGCGGCCGAGTCTCCGCCTTCGCGGAGACAGGGCCTTGTCCGCGCAGGCGGACACTCGGCGTCCTCGCCACAAGCGGCGAATTGATTCGCTGACCATCATTGCGTTGCTCCCTCCGGCCCTTCTGCTCTTGCTCTTGCCGGGGACGCTGGCCTACGGGATGCTGCGGCCCCAGCAGCACATCCTGGCCCTCCGCGCGTCACCTCTGCGCGCCCTGCTGGTCGGCGGCGGGCCGGACCCGGCGCACAACCAGGTCGCCATCGAGAGCAACATCCGCTACGTCCACCACCTGCTGCCGGCTGGCGCGATTTCCCGCATCCTGTTCACCGACGGCAACCCGCGCAGCGTCAACGTGCAGTACGAGGCCGCCTCCGGGCACACGCTGTACCGGCGTCCACGCCTGCCCGCGCTCGATGGCCCGTCCCGCCTCGCCAGCTTCGACACCGCCTTCCGCGCCGTCACGGCGCACTCGTCGGGGCCGCTGCTGCTCTACTTCACCGGGCACGGCGGGCCGGCGGCGAACGGCGGGTACGACAACAACGAGTACGACATGTGGGGCGGGGACCTGCTGACCGTCAAGCGCCTCGCCGCGCACATAGACACGCTGCCGCCCCGCACCCCGGTCGTCGTGGTGATGGTGGAGTGCTTCTCCGGCGGGTTCGGCAACCTGCTGTTCGCGGGCGGCGACCCGGACGGCCCGGTGACGGACAAGGAC
>JAFAZD010000380.1 GCA_019239955.1 Armatimonadota bacterium
CTCCCGCTTGCGGGGGACCCTCCGGGGCGTCTGTACTTGGGGTGGCAAGGAACGAGCCGGGGTGGGGGTCTCTCCTACACCTCCTGCTGCATCTCCAATAGGCTGAAGCCCATGCGCTCGATCTGCAGGACGTGGCCCTGCCGCAGACGCTCGGCCGGGATGACGCCTCGGTCCAGCCATTGACCCAGCAGACTCTCGTAAATGCGGACGCGGTACGCGCCGGAGAGGGGCACATTGACACGGATGGACGTGTTGATGGTCTGCCCGCCCGTGTTGCCGGCGAGCAGCACCAGCTTGTCGCCCTGGCGCAGCCCCATCGCGCAGACCGAGTCCAAGCCCGCTTCCACCTGGGCGCTGATGTCCTCATCGTAGGCCTGGTACGGCTCGGACTGCTGCGGGTGGAAGTTGGTGTAAAGCTGCACGTCCGGCGCGCGCACCACGAACCACGTCAGCCGCTGCCCGCGATAGGGCAGGTTGCGGACGCCCATCCACTTCCAGTTCGGCGCGAGGCGGGGGCGCAGCGAGAGGGAGTCATCGGACAGCTCCAGGCCCGCCGCGCCCTCGATGGCCGCCCATAGGTAGCGCGGCGGGTCCCAGGGCGAAAGCATCATGCCCTCGTTGGTCAGCGTCTCCCCGTGCAGCCACTCGGAAAATTGGCCCGGCACGGTGTTGTTGCGGCGCGGGTCCATGGAGAAGTTGCGGAAGGACGCCGAAAGGGCGTGGTCCATGAACTCCGGGTTGTAGTGCGCCGCCGCGAAGGCGAACCAGAACGAGCAGCCGAGCCAGACTCCGCCCTGCAGGCCGTAAGGCCCGTTGACGAGGCCGGCGGGGTCATAGTCGGGCGCGTCGCGCGGCGTCGTGCGAATCCCCGCCGCCGTCCAGAAGTCCTTGTCGCTCAGGCGGCTGACGATGCGCGCCGAGGTCTCCTCATCGGCGACCCCGAACATCACCGGGAAGACCAGGTCAGAGGTGACGTCGGTGCGCGGGTAGCCGTCTATGTCAATGTTGAGGTAGTACAGGCCGTTCTGCGGGTTCTTCAGGTGCGTGTTGATGGCCGTCTTGAGCGCCTCGGCCTCCTGGGCCAGCTCGGCACTCTCGTCGTGCTTGTCCAGCACGCGCGCCATGTGCGAGGCCGTCCGCAGGGCCGCGTGGCACTCCGAGTTGACCTCCGTGCTCGCGCCGGACAGCCGGTAGTTGGCAATGACGTTGCGCCAGCCGATGATGCCCCAGTCGGATGTTTTCGTTGCCGTACACCAGACCAGCCCCTGCGCGTTGCGCTGCGACAAAATATACCGCGCCGCTTTCAGCGCCGCCGGGTAGACTTCCTTCAGAAAATCCTTGTCGCCCGTCGCGTTGTAGTGGTGCCAGAGCGCCAAAATCAGCAGGGGCGTGTTGTCGTTGATGTTGAGGCCATAGTCCTCGGTCTTGCCGTTGCGGATGTCGTAATACTCGACGACCTTGCCGCTCTTTTCCTGGTTGCGGACATAGGCCAGCAGCGAGTCACGCGCGAAACTGGGATTGAGAAAATCGCCGCCGTATGCGAACCAGCAGGTGTCACGCCCGACGCTGTTGTTGGAGCGGGTGGGGTCGTTGACGAAGCACCAGCCGGTCGGCGCCTTGATCATCGTCCGCATCATGTTCGCCTTGGCCCACAGCACGCCCCGGTTGACCTGCGCGTTCGGCGTGACCAGGACGGCCCGCCCCAGCGCATCGTGATAATGTGCTTTCGTCCGCTCCAGCGCCTCGGCGGCCGGCGGGCAGTCCTTGTAGTTCCTCGCGGCCTCCTTGCGCCCGCTCCCGAAACTCATCACGTAGAAGAACCGGGCGGTCTGGCCGGGGGCGATCTTGTGGCTGTGCTGCAGCGCGCCCAGCGGGTCGGTCGGCGCTTCCGTCTTGTTGGACAGGGCGCCGGGGCTGGCGTCGGCGACCGCCTTGCCGTGGTCCAGGGACGTTTCATGGCTGGCCGGCGGCTCCGAGCAGCCGAAGACGCGCACCCAGTCCGGCTCCGACGCATTCCAGGCGACCAGGGCGTTCAGGGTCTTGTCGTACTCGGCGACCACGTCATGCCCGGTCTGCCCGCGCAGGTCGGCGTAGGCGTAGGTCTCCATCTCCACGGCCTCATCGGTCCCATTGTGCAGCTCCACCGCGAGGTAGACGCCCGGCGGGTCCACGGCCCCATCGGTCCCCGGCTGGCCGCTGAGAACGAAAACAGTCTCGTGGACGCCGACCCCGTTCGGCAGCGCGTATTTGTGTTCCTGGTGCTCCGGGTGGATGAGGAACGTGCCGGGCTGTTCGTGCGTCAGGTGCATCCCCGTGACCGAGGCGTAGTGGCGCAGCATCACCGTCCCGAACAGCACCTGCCCGCTGTCTATGGAGTAGATCAGCTGGATCGCCCCGGTGGCCTTGATGATGCAGGCCGCCTTCGGCCCGCCGAGCGTGCTGCCGATGGCGAGCTCATTGTCCGGGGTTTCGTAGATGGCGACCTTTTCGCTCTGCCCCAGTTCCTTCGTGATGCTCATGGCTGCGTTGCCTTTCGAACCCCTCCCGGCCTCCCCTTCGCAAAGGGAGGGGTTAAGAAAAGCCCCCTCCTTCGCAAGGAGGGGGTTGGGGGAGGTTACAGACTCCCCGCCTGGCGCAGCATCCCGCCGTCAATGAAGTACGTGCTGCCCGTGATGTACGCCGCCGCGTCCGAGGCCAGGAAGACCGCCAGCCCGGCCACTTCTTCCGGCTTGCCCCAGCGCCCGACGGGGATCTCGGCCATCAACTGCGCCTCCAACTGCGGGTTGGCCTCGATATCCGCATCAATCGGCGTGTAGATCGCGCCCGGCCCGATGTTGTTGACCGTGATGCCGTGCGGCGCGAGCTCCACGGCGATGGTGCGCGTCAGCATCCGCAGCCCGCCCTTGGTCGCGCAGTAGGGCGCGTTGGTCGGCATCGGCAGATCCTCATGGACCGACGAGATGTTGATGATGCGCCCGCCGCCCCCCTGCGCCACCATCTGCTTGGCCGCCGCCTGGGCGCACAGGAACGGCCCCTGCAAATTTACGGCCACGATCTTCTGGAACTGATCCAGGGGAAATTCCAAGAACGGGTGCTTGAACTCGATGCCGGCGTTGTTGACGAAGATGTCCAGCCGGCCGAACTGCTGCACCGTCTGCTGAATCAGGGAGTTGACCTGATCCGGCTGCGACACGTCCGTGTCAATCGCCGTGGCCTTGCCGCCCGCATCTTGTATCATCTGCAGCGTCTGCTTGGGGGCGTCGGGCTTGCCGATGTAGTCCACCACTACGGCCGCCCCTGCCTGCGCCATCGCCACCGCGATGGCCTGCCCGATTCCCGTCGCCGACCCGGTGATGACGGCGACCTTGTTTTCCAGTCTCATAAAGATGCCTCCCGCCAGGCCCGTTCCAATCCGGCCCAGCTGTCTTGAATGACCTGCCGCCCGTCCGCCTTCCAGAGCGAATCGGGCAGGCTGGTGTCCGAGAAGATTTCCAGCGAGTACGCTCCCCCATATCCCGTTTCATCAATGGCGCGCAGCAAAGCGGGCAGGGGAATCTCCCCCTGCCCGATGATCGCCCGGTCCGCGAACGCGCGCGGCAGGTGCCAGTCGCTGACGTGCGTGACGAAAATCTTGTCCCCACAGGCCGCGATGTGTTCCAGCACCTTCGGGTCCTGCCAGACGTTCCAGGTGTCCATGCACAGCCCGAACGCCGGGTGGTCCACCCGCGCGATCATGTCCATGACCTGCGGGATCAGCCACAGGAACGAATTCGTGTTCATCAGGATGGCGTTCAATGGTTCCAGCGCCACCCGCATCCCGTGGTCGGCGGCGAACCGCGCCAGCGCCCGGAACTCCCGCTCCGCCATCGCGTGGGCCTCCCGGAAATTGCCGCCCGGCGCGGCCCCCGTGTTGACCACGAACGGCGTCCCCTCCGGCGCGTGCGGCCCGACACGCTCGATGGCCCGCCGGATCAGCGCCGCCCGTGCCTGCGGCTCCGTCGGCTCCGCCTCCAGCGAGTCCGGGTAGAGCGTATGCACCTGCGGCTGGACCGAGCTGATCGTCAGCCCCCTCTCGCCGACCAGCGCCAGTTGTTCCTTCATTCGCTGGACATCCAGCTTGAACTCGCAGACTTCCACACAGTCCACGCCGAGCGCCGCATACGCCTCGAGGTCCTGCTCGATCGTCCACTCCCAGGTCGTATACTGGCTGACCCCGAACTTGAACCCGCCGTCGGCTTCCGGCATCGGTCGACTCCCCCTCTGCCTTTTGCCCAAACGGTCGGGGTTTCAATCCCACCCTGATGACGTAGGAGGCGACCCTCCCCTCCTACGCGGTTGCGTCTTGGATGGGCACGATTTTGAACCTGGAGAGATGTGCCTGAAGCTTCTCCACATCCTGTCCGGGGTCGGCGAGGGCGGCGTGGCCGTCGGGCCGGACGAGGTAAAGCGCGTCACGCTTCAGCCCGGCCTTCTCCATGGGGTCGGCCCAGTCATATTGATGCAGGGGCAGATGGGCGTCGCGCGCCGCGTCCTGGAGCGCCTGCCCCGCCTGGCCGTAGACGTGGACCTGCCAGTCCAGAGATTTTAGCGGCGCAAAGTTGTCGCTCCCGTCGCCGAGCGTCACCCAGGGCAGACGGTCGCCGCCGTGGACCTCGCCCGCCGCGCCCTCACTGAGCGCGCTCCCCTGGTAGTTGATGCGCGTCTGCGAGATCAGGCGGAACGCCGCCGTGCGGGCGGCGGCGAATCCGAAGAGGAACGGCACCAGGTGAGGCATCAGCGTCTCGCGAAAGAGATGGGAGGTGATCCCCCGGCCCACCATGGCCTGGAACAGCCGGTCGGTCGTCTCCACCAGCGACCGGGCGAAGGCGATCCGCTCCGTCTCATAGGTGTCAAGGATTTCAGAGTCGGCGCGGCCCTGGAGGACGGCGGCCAGCTTCCACGACAGGTTCACGGCGTCGCCGATGCCGGTGTTCATGCCCTGGCCCCCCGCCGGGCTGTGGATGTGGCCCGCGTCACCCAGGATAAAGGCGCGCCCGACGCGGAAGTGTCCCGCGACGCGGTGGTGGACGCGGTACGAGGAGAACCAGTTCAGCTTCGCCACAGACACCCCGACCAGTTTCTCGGCATACGGCCGGACCTGATCGAAGGTGACTTCGTCGTGTCCGCTCAGCTCCTCCGGCACAAGGCCGATCAGCCGGTACATGCCCGTCGTCCGGACCGGCAGGACCAGGCAGAACGCCTGGGGGGCGAGGCACATACTGAAGCCGTCCTCGATGGCCGCCGCGCCCGCCGCCTCCACGTCGGCGACGTAAAATCTCTGGTCATAGGTGCCTCCAGGAAAGCCCAGGTTCAGGCCCTGACGGACAACGCTGTGCGCGCCGTCGCAGCCGCACAGGTAGGCCGCGTCGCACTCCGTCTCCGCCCCGTCGTGCCGCAGGGTCGCGCGGACCCGATCCCCGCCGTCGGCGAAGGAGACCATCGCGGTGTTCCATTCGATCTCAACGCCGGCCGCGCGGAGCTGCTCGCCCAGCAGCCGTTCGTGTTCGTCCTGCGGGAGACTCAGGACGAAGGGGTAGGGGCTGAGGCCCTGGCCGAAGTCGCCGAGGCGGACCTGCGCGACCTCCTGGCCGCCCTCCCAGATGTGGGCGGCTTTCACCTGGATGCCGTGATTGACGACATCCTCCGCGAAGCCGAGTTGCCGGTAGAACTCGATGGTGCGCGCCTGGACGCCCATCGCGCGTGACGTCTGGCCGGGGCCGGAATTCTTCTCAATGATGCGCGGCCTGACACCGCTTTTGGCGAGGAACAGGGCGAGCGCCAACCCGGTCGGCCCGGCCCCGACGATCAGAACTTGTGTCTGGTTCATGGGGTTGTCTCCTCGGCTCCCTTTGGGTCTGCCTGCACCACCCCCGTCAGGAGTTGATGGAGGCGGCTCACGAATGCCTCCTCAAACACCGCCACGCCTAAGACACGGCTGTACAGGTCGCGGTAGAGGAACCAGCCGTCCATGGCGGCGAGGGCGAGCAGCAGGCGCGGGAACTCCGCGCCGGAGGGACTCCCTCTGCCCCTCTCGAACAGCCGTGCCCGGCGCTCTTCCATGAACGTCGGGAGCGGCGCTGACCCCAGGCTCAGCCAGGCCATGATCCGTGCGACCTGCGGGTTTTCCTGCAACAATTGGAACCGCACGGCGACGAATTCCGCCACGTCCCCGGCCTCCAAGAAACGGTCCAGCGCGGAGATCACGGGGCCGGCCTTCCGCTCCAGGCACGCCTTCCAAAGCTCCTCCTTGCTGCCGTAGTGGTACTGAAGCAGGCTCTTGGGGACCCCGGCGGCGGCGGCGATGTCCGCAACCGAGGCGCCGTCGTAGCCCTTCTGGGCAAACACGTCGAACGCGGCGATGAGAATCGTCTCCCGCGTCTTCGCCGGATCGAGGCGCTTCCGTTCAGCATCTTTGGACATAAGGACAAACCTTTGGACGATCATCCAATCATTGTATGCCCATCATGCCTCAATGCTAAACGGCCCGCGACTTTCTCTATGGAAGCCAGGGTGACAAGCGGCACAGCCCGATAATGAGGGGCCCCTCCCCCATTCTTATGGGGGAGGGGCGCGGGCAGCGCGGGGTGGGAGCCTTCCTACTCCACGCTCAGGTGCGCCACGTACTCGTTCAGCGCCGCCTGCTTCTGCGCCAGCTCGGCCTGAAGCGTATCCTTCTCGGCTTGCAGCGACCCCAGCTTGGTCTCCTGCGCGTCCAATTCGCCGACGTAGCGCCGGTAGAGGGCCGACGTGTGGTCCAGCGCCTTCATGTTCTCGCGGATGCGCGCCTGCCCCTGCGCGAGCGCCTGCACGCGCGCGTCCAGATCGGCGATCCGGGCCTGGGTCTCGGCGACGGCCCGCCGACGCGCGAGGACTTCCTGCAGGGCCGCCTTGACCGCCGCGCTCGCCTGGCCGCTGCGGATGTAGACCAGCAGTGGGCCTGGGTCGGTATTGAGCAGGGCGATGCTCTCCACGTCCGGGTGCTCCTCGCGCACGACGAACTTCTGGCTCGCCTTCGCGGCCAGGGGCACGTCGAAGCGCAACACGGCTGCCGTCCGTTCCGTCGCCGCCTTCGGCTCCAGCAGCTTCCAGTCATCCCCCTGGTAGGGGTGCTCGATCACAACGGTCTGTGCCCGGTCGCCGTTGTTCTTGAGGGTGTAGATCGTGGACTGCTGCTCCTTGCGCGTGATCTGGAGTGTGCTCTGGGTGATGACGAGCGAGACCACCGTGCCGCTGCCCGCGCCCTCCTCCGAGTGCGCGTCCACCGCCAGGTCCAGCGCGTAGGAGATCAGGCGCGTCTGGCCCGGCTCCGTGTCGTCCATCAGCGCGTCGCCGACGTAGCCCGTGCCGTTCCCGCCCTCGTCAAACACTGTCAATGGCCCGCCCATCAGGTGCAGCCCTGTGGTGTTCTTCAGCCGCGCGCCGGAGAGGGGGTGGTCGGCCTGCACCTGCGGGTTGAAGATGGCGACCGGCTGGGCCGAGATGCCGCCGGAGACGAAGGGGATCATCGCGGACTGCTGGCGCGGCACGGAGACGGGGACCTTGATCTGGTACGTAAACAGCGCCGTCCCCAGCGTTGCCCCACTAGCGGCGAGGCTCTGCTTCGCGGCGACCTGCAAGTCCATCCGCCGCGCCGGAATGTGCTCGACGCGGGAGAGGCTGTCTGCGGCCATACCGTTAACGTTACCGCCAAAGCCGCCGCCTCCAAAGCCCCCCGCGCGTCCCATGGATGGAGTCGCGGGGGCCGGAGCCGCCGCCGGCGGAGTCTCCGGCGCGTTGGCCGCCTGTTCCTCTTGCAGATTGCCTGCGTAGGTCTGCGGGGTGGGGGAGGCGGCGACGCGCGGCTGGACGGTGGGGCGCGGGACGTACTGCGGGGTGTAGAGGTCCTGGATGAAGGAGATGGGGCGGCCCGAAACCAGCGTCAGGCCGACACCGTTCCAGTCGTCCTGGCCGGTATTCTGGACCAGCGCCCAGCCCTGCAGCACGGGGGCCTTGCCCAGCACCAGCCGGTACGTCGTCTGCCACAGCGGCGCTTCCGTCAGGTAGCCGACGGTGACGGAGCGCCGTCCGCGTCCGGAGAACGCCAGCCGCACCGGGCGCTTGCCGGCGTCCCGCCCCTGCGCCACCACCGACAGCGCCTGACTGAGTTCGGCGGCGACCTTCGGATCGTCAATCTTGAGCGCCGTGATGCTCGCTAGGGCGACGGAGCGCAGCCCGTCCTCGGCGGCCAGGTTCAGCGTGGACTGCTGCGTCGTGCCGCCCCCGTTGGGCAGCGTCACCGTCTGCGTCTCCACGCCCACGATGGTCCCCGTCACGGTCTGGGAGGCGTCGGGCGGGCCAAACGTGACCGTGACGGGCGTGCCGCGCAGCCGGTTCAGCAGGGTCGCCCGGTCGGGGTTGTCGCTGAGGTCCACGGAGAAACTTTGCAGTTGGCGGCCCAGCGGGTCCTGTGCGGCGTAGGTGACGGGCCGGATGTTGCCGCCCCCGCCGTCCAGCAGTACCAGGGACTTGAGCACGTCGTTGACCTGCCCGACCGGGAACAGCAGGGTCTGCGTGGCGTCGCCGTCCACCGCGCCGCTGCGCTCAAAGTAGCCGACGCCGGACGTGTAGAGCGTGACGCGGCGGATGGGCAGGTCGGCGCCGGGCCCCCCGACACCCGATGCCGGGGGAGTCGGGGCGGACAGGACGGGCACGGCGAGCGTCAGGACGCCGAGCGCGAGAAACAAAGGGCGCATGGTGAGGAGCCTCCAGGGATGTTCTGGACGGTTAGACACGCCCCGCGCCCTATTGCTTCACTCTTTAAATGGCACGGCCCGTAGTGCGACCCCGTGTGGCCGCCTGGCTGATGCAACGGGTCTATTGTCATTGTACCAGACGCCTCCCCGCTTGCTGTGAAAAAAGACACACCGGCTCTGTCTGCCGGCTTGCGCGTCTTGGGGTACAATATCCTCGGAGGCGCGATGTCACCCAAGAAGTTTGAGTCCGTGCCGCTGCCCTCGCCGGAGAGCATTGACGCCGCACGGCGGGCGGTGGTGGAGTTCACCGGCGTGGACCAGGCCGGGCCGTCCTACGAGGCCCGCGTCTTCCTGAACAACCCGGACGCGGGGCCGGAGACGCCGCCGACGGCGGAGCATGGCTACGCCGGCTCCTTCCATGTGTACGGCTACGGTCTCTCGCCGGAGGGCGACCCGGCAGGGAGCGCCCGCCTCCCGATGCGCCGCTCCCTCGTAGCCACAGACGCCGTGCGGCGCGCCGCCGCCAGCGGGGACGCGGCCACCGTGACCGTCGTGCCCGTCCTGCCGGGCGGCGGGGCGAGCGCCCCCGACCTGCTCACGGCGGACGGAGTCTCCATCCGGGCTGAGGACGACGGCGCACCGACGCCCAACCCCTAGCAAGACCCAAAGCAAGAACGAAATCCACCCGACGGAGGAGGACAAGCGATGGCAGATGGTCTCACGCTTCGCAAAGAGGTCTCGACGCTTCAGCCCGCCGAGCTGGCGGCCCTGCGCGACGGCTATCAGAAGATGATGGCCTTCAGCGGCGGCGACAATCGCAGCTGGATCTACTGGGCCGGCTACCACGGCTTCCCCAACTTCTACTGCTGGCACCACGGCCGGACCGGGTTCGGCGACCAGCAGACCTACGACCTGTTCCTGCCCTGGCACCGCGCCTACCTGCTCTACTTCGAGCACACCGTCCGCGACCAGGACCCCGCGGCGTCGGTCCCCTGGTGGGACTGGACTTCGGGCCAGTCTCACACGTCCGGCGTGCCGGCGGCATTCTCCGACCCCACTGCCGCCGACGGCAGCGCCAACCCACTCCTGCAAGGCCCCGTCCCCCCGATCCAGGGCGACCCCGCGCGACAGACGCTCCGCTTCCCCGGCCCGCCGGACCAGCTCCCGACCGCCAATCAGGTGACGGCCCTGATGGGCCTCGGCAGCTTCGTGGACTTCACCAGCCAGGTGCAGGACCTGCACGACGCCGTGCATGGCTGGGCCGGCGGCACGGACCCCGCCAACCAGCAGCGGTCAGGGGACATGGGCAACATCGGCACCTCGGCGTTCGACCCGATCTTCTGGTCACACCATGTGATGATTGACCGCATCTGGTACCTGTGGCAGATTCAGAACGGCAACGACAGCATCCCCCAGGCGTATCTGAGCAAGCCGCTGTCCCCGTTCGCCCTGACCGTCGCCGACGTGCTGGACATCCAGCAATTGGGCTACGAGTACGCCGTTTCCAGCGTCAGCGCCGCCGGCAACAGCAACGCCTGAAAGGAGCCGCGTCATGGCCGCGAAAAAGTACGTGTCACCCACCATCAGCCTCGATCCCCTCGACCCCGACTTCCACCGGGCCGACATCGAGTTCCACGGCGTCGACCACTCCGGGGCCTCCTTCGAGGCCGCCGTCTTCCTCAACAATCCGGGCGCGGACGAGACGACCGCGAAGGAGCCGGAGCAGGGATACGCCGGCTCGTTCCACATCTTCGGCCACGGGGGCTGCCTCGGCGACGCGGGCCACTGCGATGTCACCGGCCCCCCGCGCCCCTACGACCCGCGCCCGGCGCACCCGCTCACGCCCGCCAAGAAGGTCGTGATCGCCACGGACGCCGTCCGGCGGGCGCTGGGCGAGGGCCCGGACGTGACGGTGGCGGTGGTCCCGAAAGTGACCAGCGGCACCGGCCGTGTTGACCTGGAGGACGTCCTCAAGTTCGAGCGCCTGGCGATCGTCACCTACCGCTGACGCACCCCGTCCGCGACGGCCTGGAGGAACCGGGGGTGGTACTTGTCCCAGTTCCTCCCGGCGTCGTTGCGGGTCATCACGACCACCAGCTCGTTGTCCAGGTCAATCCGCAGGGTGGCCGCCGCGGCGGACCCGTGCCCGAAGGTGCGCTCGCCCAGGCCCTCGCCCCGGAACCAGCTCGTCCCGATGCCGTACTCCTCGGTGGCGTCCGGCCCCAGCGTCCGAGTCAGGCGCTGGGGCAGCATGGCCGCGACCGACCCCGCGCTTAAAAACCGCTTGTCCCCATACGCGCCCCCGTTGAGCAGCATCTGCCCGACGTGGGCGATGTCCAGGGGGATACTGAATGCGTCCGAGGACATGTTCGTCACCTCGGTACGCCCCATGCCCAGCGGGTCCAGCAGGTGGCTTTTGAAGAATACGGGTAATGCCTCCCCGCTGACCGCCTCGATCACCTTGCCGGCCAGCGCCATGCCCGCCCCATTGTATTCGAAGCGCCGGCCGACCTCCAGATGGGGGTAGTAGCCGGCCACGATCTCGTCAAAGTCATGCAGGTCGTCGCCCCAGTGGCCCCAGAAACCGCCGGTGTGCGTCATCAGGTGCCGCAGCGTCAGCGGCGTCTTGACGGGAATGCCCCGCAGGGCGGGCAGGTACGTGTCCACAGGTTCATCCAGAGACAAGCGCCCCTGATCCGCCAGCATCATCACCAGTGTGCCGCCCAGCAGCTTGGTGATCGAGGCCATCCAACTGCCGGTCTCCACGGTCATGGGGCGGCCCTCGCGCTCGCCGTAGGCCGCGTGGAAGACGATCACGCCCCGACGTGCGACCAGGGCCGCGAACGCCTGGTCGCTGTCCGCCGCCCACTCCCGGCAGACTGCGTCCAGAGTCGCCGCCACATCCGGCCTCATGCCCGCCTCCTCCGGCGAGCCGGGCCGCAGCACGGGGGCCGAGTCGCCCGCCATCGGGCGCGGGGCCGCGAACGGCTCCCCCGCCGACTCGTGCAGGCGGCCCAGCCGCCGCTTCAGGCCGACCCACCACTGCCGGTCGCGCGCCCACACATCATCGGCGGACGAGGCGGGGCCTTGCCCCGGCTCCGTCTCCGCCAGCCCGGCCAGCAGGGCGCCGACGCCGGAGTCGCGCATTGAGGCGGCCGTGAACTGTTCCTTCAGGAAGTTGCTCACCGCCTGCGCCTGCGTGTCCAGGGCCGCTGGGGCGACGCCGACCGCCGTTGGGAGCGCGATGGTCGCGGGCACGAAGGCGCGCCACCAGGCGAAGTCGGCGGGCTGCCGGTACAGCGTCCGATAGCGGCGCGCCGTTCGGCCTTCTTGGGGGACGATCTCGATGACGGCGCCGTAGCGGCCGGGCCGCTCGGCGGCGGTGACGGCGTTGTAGTCGCGGTCGTAGAAGGTCGTCTGGACGGTGTGCGGGCCGAGCAGGTCGTCGCCCAGCTCGGACGGATCAAAATCAACAGCCGGGAACTGTTCCCCGATGAAGACTGAGGGCCGGAAGGCGAGCGGGGCCGTCATCAGCGCCCGCGCCCGCAGCGCGTCCGGGTCGGGCAGGAGGAGTGTGCTGATGACACTATCATCAACCCTGGCTGTCAACATCGGCGCTGCCTGCCCGGTTCTGGGCATCGGCAGCGACAGCGTGGCCGCCGCCCGGCCACTGCGCCCGGCGAGCGTCGCCCGCGCCGGCGACTGGCCGTCCAGATGCGCCTCCACGACCTTCCCCGCCCACTCCGGCACGGCGACGACATTTACGTGGGCGCGACGACCGCCCCGACAGACGGCGCTGACGACGGCGCGGACGGGCGGGGAGGGGGCTTCGGCCAGCCGGACGCGCTGCATGCGGGACGGGTCGGCGTGTGCGCCGCCTTCGGGGAACCAGCGGACGGTGAAGGGCGCGCCGGGGCCGTCAATGTCATTGATGTGGACCTGAACGCCGATCTCGTCGCCGACGGCCGGCGTGGTGCCGAGACTCGACCAGGGCAGCAGAACCTCCAGCACGTATCCTGTCTCGTTCACCGTGCGCGCGGCGGTCAGAGACAGCGGAGCACGGCCTTCGCCCTGCCGGAAGTCCTGGAGTCGGTGGCGCAGTTCGGGATGCTTCGGGTCGCGGCCTGGGCTGAGCAGCACTTGATAGTGACCCGCCGCGCCGACCTTTCGGGCCACGAACAGCTCCACCGAGTCCCCCAGGTGGAACTGCTCCGGGTGCTCAACGGGTACGTCGTCGCGCACGGCAATTAGGAGCAGCAAGCCCCGCGCGTCCCAGCCGAGTCGCAGGCGCGCGTCCAGGTCATCGGGGGGCCGGACGGCCCCGCCATCGCCGGCCAGTACCTCTACCGCCAGCCCGCGCCCGCCCCAGTCGCCCGCGTCCCCGTCTATGATAATGCCTTCCAGGCGCGGCGCGTCGAAGACCGCGCCCTCGGCGGGCCGGGCCGGGGCTGTCTCCGGCGTCTGCATGAACCAGCGGCTGATCGTGCGTGACATTCCATTCATGTGCGTTCTCCTTCGGAAATCAGAATGCTTCCCCGCCGACGGTGAGCAGGGCCTCGGCGACCTGGCCGAAGGGCCGGCCATCGGCAACGAGTTCGGCGGCAAAGGGCTGCCGGCGGCAGGGACCGGCGGGCGTGATCTCCAGCATCGCCGACGCCTCGGCGCGCGGCTCTGCGGTGAGGGTTGCCGCCGTGCCCCCCCAGCCCGCCGGGCCGATCAGCCCCACCTCCAGCGTCGCCCGGCGCGGGAACGGATTGCGGACGGTGACACGGACCTGAACAGCGCCCGGCTCGCGCAGGTGGGTACGGTAGGGCCAGATCCAGCCGCCCCAACTGTCCAGGTTGAAGTGCGTCTCGTCCTCCCCCAGCACCATCGCCCGACGATGGATCTCTTTGTACTCCTCCGACCACGCCGCGATCTTGGCAAAGAAGGCGGCGTCCGTGTGGAACGGCGGCTGGTGGCCCTGCAGGACGATGTCGGGCCGCCACGCCAGCAGCCACTCGCCGCTCTGGCAGTAGCCATCCAGCAGCGCGCCATTGCGGTACACGTGGTTCTGGTACAGGGGGTTCTCGGCAAAGGGCGGCATCGTCTCCCCGCTCCTGCCCTGCTGGAAGAAATACTGGTCGCCGGTGTGCGCGAAACGCCTGCCGTCTGCCTCGAAGCCGATCAGCGCCGCGAACCGGGTGTGGCCGCTCATGGGGTGCAGCCGGAAGGTATATTCCTCCCAGGTGAACGGCTCATCCAGCGGCAGGCGTCGGTCCACCCGGATCGGCACCGGCCAGTCGCAGGGGAAGCAGTGGGCTTCGGGATGGGCCAGCAGGTCCGCGAAGTTCTCGGCGGCCCAGCACCCTGTCCCGAACAGGCGCTGGAGCAGCGGGATGCCGCAGACGTGGTCGTCGTGGAAGTGGCTGACCAGCACGACATCAATGCGCTCGATCCCGAAGCGCTCTCTTAATGCTTCCAGGCTGTGGAGTACGGCGCGGCGGTTGGCCGGGCGCGGGTAGCCGGTGCTGACGATGTTGGTCGCGTCGTAGCCGTAGTCAATGACCAGAGCCTTGCCGGACTCGCTGAGGAGGAACCAGTTAATGCTCTGCGTGTGGGTGGTTTTCCAGACATGATCGGTCACTTTTTCCAGCGGGTCGGGGCCGATTCTGTCCAACGACTGCGTCATGCCGGGCCGGCCCGCGACGAGGAACTGCAGCGAGTCCTGCAGCTGCGCCAGGGCAACGTCGGTGTCACGAACAATGGGGTCGCCCAAACTGGGCAGGAGCACATCAGGCCGATATTCCCGCAGCCAGCGGGCGGACGTGTAGGCGTTCACCGCGCCGCCGAGGTCGTTGTAGTTGTATTGGAGCGGCGCGACGCGGGCGAGCCGGCCCGGCGAATGGATCGCCTCCCCGCAGCAGGCGATCCGGCGCGCCCCCTCCGGCCCCGGCAGAGCGACGGCGACGCCGATCTGGGTGAGGGTGACGCCGGGGAGGGGGAGTATCTCCACGTCCAGCCCGGCCATCTGTAACCTCTCGTAGTCATGGAGGACGCCCGCGACGGGCACGCCCTCAATCGGGGCGAAGAGGTCCCAGAGGTTGTCGTAGATAATGTAGGTCTCCCGCTCCCGAAAATGCTGTCCTGGGTCAGCCAAGATGGCTCGCTCGCCCTCGGGAACGTAGACGGGGATGCCGGCCCGCGCCGCCCGCACCGCGCCCGCCGCATGGTCGCGGAAGTAATGCGTCAGCAGCAGCGCCGTCGGCGGTTTCGGCAGGGCCGCCAGGTGATCCAGCCAGCGCCCCGTCCCCGCATCCACGATCAGACAGCCCTGCGGCCCGGCGATGGCATAGACGTTGCAGCTATCCGCAAATCGAAAGACGCCCGGCAGAATCTGCTCCCATTCCGTCATGTCATCACCCCCCCCTTTGGCCCGTCGATGCGGCTTGGACTCAGGCCAGCGCCTCCACCGGCACGGGACCGTCCCAGGCCTGGGAGCGGCCGTCGCCGAACACCTCGCGCGGCCCCGTCCCATCCGGGCCGACGGCGATCCAGCGGCCCGCGCAGTGTGTCACCCGCAACACCACGGGTGCGTGCGGGGCCAGCGCCCCGAGGGGCCGGGCGGTGTAAGCGCCCGCGTGTCGGCCCGGAACGACGGCGAAGGCCCCCGCGCCCGCCAGCCGCGTGTCGCCCAGCGCCACGGCCAGCACGGCGCGCAACCGTCGGCTGTCCCAGGGCACCTCCTCCAGCCGCGTCAGCCCCACGCCGTCGCTCAGAAACGCCCGCCCCGCCGGTGGAGCGTCCGGGGCTGGTGTGTCCGACTCCGGTTCATGTATATCTGCGTGATCCATATTCTCTCTGGCCTGTTCTCCCCCGTTGCTTGCTTCTCCTGCCGTACTGATTTAAGAATAGACAGCAAGCGACAGCAAAGGCACAGCCCTACCGCCCGTCATTGCCAAGCGTTGTGGGCTGTTGAGAACAGTATAGCTCAGGCCAGTAATCCCTTGGCTAGAAGTCGCTGTGCCAGGCTTCGGACGTGCTCTTCGGCAGGAGTGCCCGTGGCCGTCAGAACTGCCTTGGCAAGTACATCATGGGCTGTCTCGCGCTCGCCTCGAAGTAAATGAACGATCCCCGCGCAACCGAAAGCCATTGCTTCGGTGTGTGGGGAGACCCGGCCCTCGTTCCGTGGCCGGGGACGCTCCAAGTACACTGCAACTTCCCGTGTCGACGGAAAACGTTCGAGAAAGGGAAGCACATGGCGGGTGATCCGCTTACGCACATCTAGAGCGGCCTGCTCATCCTCCGGTGCCTGCGCCTGATCCCGGAGCGTCCACCACTTGTCCAGGCGATCCTCAGAGAGCATCCCGATCCGAGCGCTGATACAGCAGTCTACCGACGTAGGAGAGATTGGCTCCGGCAGCCCCAGATATGTGGACAGGACATGTGGTACGTAGACACCGCAGTTGATCGTGAACTGTATCTCCTCGCGGGTGTTGTAGCGGCTTCGTTGTACGTCCATCATCCAGGCCAGGTCCTCAAGCCGCCGCACGTACACGCGCCCGCGCCGGCGAAAGCCCTGCGGAGTGAGCGTGGAGGTAAGTGCCTCATGAATGACAGTTTTGAATCGCTCCTCAAGCGCAGATATCACAGATGATTCCTTCAGCGGAAGAAGTCTGCCAGACGATCTGCGGCGCTAAACCCGCGCCCAGTCCGGCGGGTCTTTGAGCCGGTAGAGCATCTCGCCGGCTTCGGGGACGTAGAGGATGCCTTCGGCTTCACGGTTCTGGTAATCCTCCACGGCGATGGAGGCGGGGTCGCGGTAGCCCAGGTTGACCGCGCGGCAGACGTCTTCCGGTATCCCCGTGGCGAGTGTCACCTGGATGCGGGGCCGCTCAATGCCGCCCTCGTAGGTGCCGATGCCGCGCACGTGGGTCGAGTGGGCCAGCACGCCCCACGGCTCATCCCGGAAGCGGTCCCACTGGCGCAGGAAGTAGTCCCGCGTGTGATACCCGATGCGCCGGATGAGCGCGCCGTGGACTCTGGAAATTTCGCGGATGTGGGGCGCGTAGATGATGAGTTCCCCGCCGTCGGCGACCACCGGCTCCAGCTTGTACATGCACTTGCCGCCGACCCAGAGCTCGTCGTACATCAAGGGGGCGCAGGAGAGGACGGTCTGGAAGGGGTGATCTTTCTGGGTGACGTGCAGCCGGGCGCTCTGGTCGGCGGCCCGCGACCAGGCCTCTTCGGGCGTGCCGGCGTACAGCCCGGCCAGCCGGTGATGATGCACCACCAGGCAGAAGGCGAGCCGCGGGACCGGGACCAAAGCCGCCGCGCAGTCAATCACGCGGCGAACCGGAGTCCACTTGTGTCCGATGATGCGGGGGTTGGTGATGACCGCGCCCAGCCAGTGGAAGAAGTTGAGGATTTCGGCGCCGCTGACTCCGGGGAAAAGGTACTTGTTGCCGCCGGAAAAGCCGACGACTTCATGCGGAAAAACCGGGCCGACGATGATCAACTGGTCGTAGTCGAAGACGGCGCGGTTGATCGTGACTTCCACATCCATCGCAAACAGGCCGCCGGACAGTTCCGCGATCTCCTGCGCCGGGATCGCGCCCAGGGAGGCGAGCGCGGCGGGGTCGTCCCAGGCGTGGTTAAGCACCCGCACCCGGCCGTACCGGCCCGCCCGCTCCTCGGCGGTGATCTCCAGGCGGCGGTTGATCGCCTCGTCGCTCATCGGCGGGTGCGTGCCCAGCGCGATCATGACGTCGAGGGCTTTCGCCTCCCGGCCGATCAGGTCGTGGATGACGCGGAACAGCAGCCCGACCGGCGCGGTGCGCGTGGCGTCGGGCACGATCAGCAGCACCCTCTTGCCGGCCAGGCCGAGCGGGGAGAGCGCCTGCGCGACGATCTCGCGCACGCCCGATTCGCCCAAAAGGTGTTCGGAAGAGTCGTCGCCGGCCGCCTTCAAAGGACCTGAGAGGGACATCGGAGCACTTCCTTCCGGCGATCCTGCGGGGCAGACGGGCAGACGACGTCCCGTGAGATCTCCTGGTCGGTCGTCCCCGAAAGCCGCACTTTGACAGATTTGTACGCTTCCCGCGATAAAATTAGGGTTCCCGGTTCGGCACGGTCGTAAACGCTCCCCTGGGCCGGAGTGAAGCTCTTAGCATACAAGTTGTTGTTCTAAAAGCCTTCATTTAGGTTAAATTCCGCCGGAATTGCGGGTAAACTCGCACACCAGCCTTTTTTCTTTCTCCTCTCATTGAAGGCGGGGAGAAGCAAGGAGTTTTTCATGGCCTACGACTATCAACCGCAGAGCCTGGCCGGCAAAAGCGTCGTGATCACCGGCGGCACGACGGGCATCGGGCGCAGCACGGCCCAGCGCCTCCTCGCCGACGGCGCGAACGTGCTGATCTTCGGCCGTGAGGAGAAGGCGCTTCAGGAGGCGCTGCAAGATCTGCAGAGCGGCGGGGGGCAGGTCCACGGCCTGACCGCCGACCAGTCGAAGCCGCAGGACGTGGATCGCGTCTTCCAAGAGGCCGACGCCAAGCTCGGCGGCGTGGACATTCTCATCAACAACGCCGCCCTGGCCGCCCAGAGCATCCTGGACAGCGACTACTCCGAGTGGCAGTACGTGGTCCAGACCAACCTGCTGGGCTACATGGCCTGCTGCCGCCAGGCAATTGACCGGATGAAGAGGAAGGGGGCGGGCCACATCGTCAACGTCGGCTCCATGAGCGCCAAGGGGCGCGAGGCCGGGAGCGACGTGTACGTGGCAACCAAGTCGGGAATCGAAGGGTTCGCGGACGCCCTGAGCAAGCAGGTCAGCGAGCAGGGCATCAAGGTGACGACCATTGAGCCGGGCCTGGTGGGGACGGACATGACCGCCTCCAACACCCCGCCGGAGGAGCAGCCGCAGAAGGAGCGGGAAGGGGAGATGCTGACGGCGGAGGATATCGCCGAATGCATCCGTTACGCCCTGATCCAGCCCGCGCGCTGTGCTATCGCCCTGGTCCAGATTCGGCCCCAGAAGCAGGCCATTTAGCAGGAGCAGATCATTGAGCAGGGTCAACCACAGAGACAGGAAGGGCGTGCCGGGCCTGACACCCGGTGTGCTGGCACTCCGCGATGAGCTGGCATCCGGGCGGATGCCGCTCATCGGCCGGCGACACTTGGACAACTGCACGATGGAAGTCCGCCGTGGGCACGACGCCCTCTGGCTCTTCGTCCGGCGCGATGGCGGCGGCGGATTCGCCCTGCGGGCGGTCCACTCACCGGGCCGGCCCCTCCGGGTGGAGACGGCGGAGGACGCACAGGGTCGCCAGCAGTTTGAGGCGCAAGGCTCCCTGGGCACGTTCCGCGTCACTCTCGCCATCCCGGACCCGGAGCAGCCCTTGCTGCGCTGTACGGTGCGGCTGACGCCCGCCGAGGACCTGCTGCTCCCCTGCGGGCCGCGCGACCTGTACCCGCTGGACGCCGACGCCGACCCCGCCGGCAAGGAGGGGATCGTCCGTGCCGCCCAGCGCGGCCTGAATTCCGGAATCGTTTACCTGTCGCTCACCCGGCCCCAGTTCGGCTGCCTGCTCTATTTCCAGAATCTGACGGCCCTGAACGATTACTTTCGGGCGACGGGCACGACGCCGGAGGGACAGGTCGGGGGGCAGTGGCCGGAACTGGGCTATGAGATTCCTGCATCCAACGAGAGGCCGCTCCTGAAAGGCCGGGAAGTGACCCTCTCGGACGTCTTCCTCCATTGGGCGCGGGAGATTCCCCAGGACCCGCGGCAGTCGGCACGCCTGTTCCTGGACCTGCTGGCAGGCATCTACCGCCGCCTGGAGCGCCCGGAGCCGGAGTACCACGACTGGCCCCGCCGCGCCGAGGAGACGGTGCGGGACCTGGTGCGCTCGCCGGACGCCACATTGAGGCAATACGGCCACCTCTACCTGCACCCCTACGTCGCCGCCGAGCACCCGGACAGCATGGTGCAGCTCACCGTGTTGCTGCCGATGCGCGAGTTTCAGGACTGGAAAGGCGAGCCGATCCCGCTGACCGATGCACTGCGGGCGGGGATCAAGCGCTTCTTCGACCCGGAGTTGAACACCCTCCGCCGCTACCTGCCTGACGTGGGCAAGGGCAAGAAGGCCGACAAGAACCCGGACGAGGTGGACAGCTGGTATCTGTACCACCCGCTCTCGAACCTGGGCCGCCTCGCGCTGGGCGGCGACGCGGAGGCCCGCGACCTGTTCCTCCAGTCGCTGGAATACGGGATCAAGGCCGCCCGGCACTTTCAGTATCGGTGGCCTGTGCAGTTCAAGATGGACACCCTGGAGGTCATCAAAGGGCCGCGCAAGCCCGGCGAGCCGGGCCAGTCCGACGCGGGCGGCCTCTACGCCTACGTCATGCTCCAGGCCTGGGACCTGACGGGGAAGCAGCGCTACTTGGACGAGGCCAAGAAGGCCATTCAAGCGCTGAAGGACATGGAATTTGAGATCGGTTACCAGGCGAATCTCTCCGCCTGTGGCGCGAACGCCTGCCTGCGCCTGTGGCGGATCACGGGGGAAGAATTCTACCGCGACCAGGGCGACGTCTTCCTGGCAAGCTTCTTCCACAACTGCATGATCTGGGAGTCGGAGATCGGCAACGCCAAGTTTTATCCTGTCTTTCTAGGAGTCACCTGCCTGCACGACGGGGCATACATGGCGCTGTACGAATGCTTCGAGTCCTTCGCCGCCTTCCACGAGTATCTGGATCGCGGCGGGGAGGACTTGTCCCTTTCGGTGCGCCTACTGCTGACCGAATACTGCAAGTACACGCCGAGCCGGGCCTGGTACTACTACCCGAAGGAACTGCCCGACGACGCGCTGGCGACGGAGATTCGCAACGGCCACATTGACCGTAGTCTGACCTTCCCCCTGGAGGATTTGTACGGCGATGGGCAGCCGGCGGGGCAGGTCGGGCAGGAGATCTACGGCTGCGGGGCGGCGTTCGCGTTCACCACCCGCTCCTACCACCGCCTGAAGCACGCGCCGTTCGTGCTCTTCTGCGAGTACCCGGTTTACGAGCTGAAGGAGCCGGACGAGCCGTGCGTCTCCTTCCGGGTGCGGGGCGCGGAAGGCTTCTCCGGCCGCGCCCGCCTGATCCCCAGGGGCCGGAAGCCGCTGCCGCCGGTGAGCGTCCGGCACGAGGGGCGGCCCGATGCGCCGTTGCCGGGCCGGGAGACCGCGGAGGGGCACTGGGAGTTCGATGCGCCCGCCGGTGGCCGAATCGAGATTCACTGGGACAGGCGGTAAGGATTGATGCCTGAGCCGATCATCGGGGAACTGCGCTCCAGCCCCGTCGTCACACGCTTCGCCGGGAATCCGATCCTTAAGAGCGGGGATGTTCCCTACACGGAGGGGCTTGTCTACAACGGCAGTGTCCTGAAATATGAGGGGCGCTATGTGATGCTGGTGCGGGTGGACCATGCCGACGTGCGGGCGCAGATGCTTCAGAATGTCACCACTGTCGCCCATGCCCGCAGCGACGACGGTATTCGGTGGGAGGTACAGCCGGCGCCCTGCATGGACTGGCGCAGTGAGGAAGTCGTCGCGCCGACGGACGTGCGCCTGATGCTGGTGGAAGGTCGCCCCTATGCCACCGTCGCCGTCAACGCCCGGCACGGCATGGAGACCTGGTGCGTCACCACCGAGGACTTCCGGCGCTTCGATCCGGTGTTCAAGATGGTCCCGGACAACCGAGACGTTGTGCTGTTCCCGGAGAAGATCGGCGGCCTCTATCTGCGCCTCGAGCGGCCGTTCCCCACGTTCGGCCATGATAAGCGGGCTGCCTTCGACATATGGATCTCCGAATCGCCGGATATGACTTACTGGGGCCGTCCGCAACTGTTGCTCGACGTGGACCGGGTGCCGTATGCCAACCAAAGGATCGGCGCCGGCACACCGCCCTTGAAGACCGATCACGGCTGGTTGCTGCTCTTCCATGCGGTGGACGACGACCCCCGGCGCGGCAAGAACGGCTGGGAGGAGACCTGGACCAATCGCTACACCGCCGGTGTCCTCCTGCTGGACCCGCATGACCCGCGTCGCGTGATCGGCCTTTCCCGTGAGCCGCTGTTGGTGCCGGAGGCGCCGTATGAGGTCGGTGGGGGTATCGCAACGGAGTCGTCTTCCCGTGCGGCTGGGTGCTTGAAGACGACGGGGAGGTGAAAATCTACTACGGGGCCGCTGACACGGTACAGTGCCTCGCAACTGCTCACCTGGATGACCTGCTCCGGCTCTGCCGTCCACTCTCGTAGCCTGAAGATTACAACAATTTCCGACATTGGTTATGACAAGCAACGCTCGCACGGTTTGGAGCGAATTTCTACCGGGAAAAGGGCAACAACAAAATGGCCTTTGCGGCCGGGAGGAGAATACGATGGCGGCGGGGAATCTCTGTATTAGAGCGGCGCAGACACCAATCAGGTGCGCGGCAGTACCAACCCGGCGGCTATGATCGTCATCGTGCTGATCGCGCTGGCGATCATTGTCTGGGCGGTCGCACACCGCCGCAACGATGCCAATAACGGCGGGACGACGGGCGCCACCGGCGGCGGAGCCGGGGCGGGGGCCAGCGTGGGTACGGGGATCGGCGGCGCGGGCGGAACTGGAAGCGCGGGCGGAGGCGCCGGCGCGGGAGGCCGATAAGGCACAAGAATTCTGGTAAGACACAAGAACAAAGGAGACGAAGCAATGAACCAACGCAAGAAAACGATGTTTCTGGCGACGACCTTGATTCTGGGGATGAGCGGCGCGGCGCTGGCCCAGCAGGGCGACACCGGCTCGGCCGGAAGCGGCGCGATGTCGGGATCCATGTCGAGTGGCACGTCCTCGGGCACGCCGAGCTACGACTACAGGCTGCTCACGAACCCGCACTACGACTACATAGACTTGATGAAGGCG
>JAFAZD010000389.1 GCA_019239955.1 Armatimonadota bacterium
GGCGATGGAGTCGGCGGCGGTGAGGGTCTGGAGGCTCTGGTAGTCGGCGGGCTGACCGGGCAGAGTCGTGGGCTGGCGGCGGACTTCCAGGACGTTGTTTCGCAGGTTCACGATCCAGTAGTCCTGAATGTCCCGGCTGGCGTAGAGGGCGGCCTTGCGGGTGCGGTCGTAGGTCAGGGTTGACTTGGAAACTTCGACGACCAGCAACGCATATGTCGGCTGGGCGTTGAAGTCTCGAACGTCGCCCTCGTAGACGGCCAGGTCCGGCTGCGGCTCGGACTTGCGCCCCCCATCGAAGGAAGTCTGCTCCGCAACGGTGTACCCTTTGTCAAAAATGCCGCGCATGACTTGCCCGACCAGGATCGTCGACTTCCAATGTCCACTGCTGATCGCCGACATTTGGATGATCTCCCCTTCCATAAGTTCCACGCGGACATCCCGGAACCAGCCAAGGTCGGCCATCTTGTAATACTGCTCTTTGCTCCAGAGCAGGGGGCGCGGCTCGAAGTCTTCCGGCTCTTCGGCTTCCGGGAGTCCCGGCATTGCCAATTCTTTTTCTGCCAGGGCCATGGTGTGCCTCCGTTAGATGTCGCCTTCAAAAACGTCGGCGGCGGGGCCGGTCATGTAGACGTGGCCGTCGGCCTCGGACCACTCGATGTCCAGGTCGCCGCCGGAGAGGTGGATGAGGACGCGGCGTTCCGTCCGGCCGTTCAGGACGCCCGCGACGGCGGCGGCACAGGCGCCCGTGCCGCAGGCCAGCGTCTCGCCCGCGCCGCGCTCCCAGACCCGGAAGTCCATCTCGCCCGCACTCCGCACCCGGATGAATTCGGTGTTGGTGCGGCGGGGGAAGGCGGGGTGATACTCGACCTGCGGGCCAATGGCGGCGACGGGGTAGGCCTTCACGTCGTCCACGAAGACGACGGCGTGGGGGTTGCCCATCGAGACGCAGGTGACGGCGAGAGTCCGGTCGGCCAGGCGCAGCGGCTGCGAGACGACGGGGGCGTCGCCGTCCTCGCCCAGCGTGGTCGGGATGTCGGCGGGCGTCAGGACCGGTGCGCCCATGTCCACGCGGATCGTGGCGACCTTGCCGTCCGGGCCGAGGTGGGGCCGCAGGCGCAGCAGGCCCGCCCCGGTCTCCACCGGGACATCGCCCCCCGGCCTTCCATTCGAAGGGACCAGGCCCCGATCAACGACGTACTTGGCGAAGCAGCGGATGCCGTTGCCGCACATCTCGGCCTCGGAGCCATCGGGGTTGAACATCCGCATCTGGAACGGGGCGTCCCGGCCCGGCAGGATCAGGATGACGCCGTCGCCGCCGACGCCGAATTTGCGGTCGTTGAGGAAGGCGGCGCGCTGCTGCGCCTCGCGGGCAAGCGCAGGGCCCCCTTCACCAAGGCAGTTGACCATGATGAAGTCATTGCCGATGCCGTGCATCTTCGTGAAGTGCATGATTGCCTCAAAACAGAGGTAGGGGCATGGCGTGCCATGCCCCTACCGAAACATTAGGCCGTCAGGAGACGGGTTCGACATCGGGCGCGGTCGCGGGGGCCGGGACGGGCCGGGGGGCGTCCACCCCGACGGTCGGGTCGGGGTGCGTCGCGGCGGCGGGGGCGACGGGCGGGGCCGTCGGACCGGGCGCGGGGGCATGGGGCAGCGTGCCGGCCTCCCGCATGGCCTCATTGATCAGGTTCGGGATCGGGCGCATGGGGACGATGCTGGTGACGGAGTGCTTGTAGATGAGTTGCGTCGCCTTGCCGGGGGAGTCCAGCAGGATAGTGAAGGCGTCGAAGCCGCGCACGTTGCCGCGCAGTTGGACGCTGTTGACCAGATAAATGGTGACGCCGATATTTTCCTTGCGGGCCTGGTTCAGAAACGTGTCCTGCAGGTTGAGCTGACTCTTGTTCATTGGGCTGCGATGTCCCTTTATCTCTGTTGTTATGTCGGTTACTTCTGGGGAGTTTACCCAGATTTCATCATTCCGTGAATGTCATCGGCCAGTTGCGCCGGGGTTTTCCCGCCGGCATTGAGCCACCGGATGCGCGGGTCGGCGCGGAACCAGATCAGTTGGCGCTTGGCGAAGTGGCGCGTGTCCCGCTTCAGTTCGGCGACCGCCGTGTCCCAGTCCCATTCTCCCGCCAAATAGGCGGCAAGATGGCGGTAGCCGAGCGACTGCATCGGCTTGAGGCCGCGCCCGTAGCCGGCGGCGAGCAGACCGCGCACCTCGTCCAGAAAGCCCTCGGCCAGCATCCGATCCACGCGGGCGTCTATGCGGGCGTACAGAGCCTCGCGGTCGGTGAAGTGAAGCCCGAACAGGACCGCATCCTGTTCCATCCCCCGCTTTTGATTGCGCGCGTGCCACTCCGAGAGGGGAATCCCGGTCGCGGCGTACACTTCCAGCGCGCGGATCAGGCGCTTGACATCGTTGCCGTGGATGCGGGCTGCGGCGGCCGGGTCCACGCGGGCGAGCTCGGCCTGCAGGGCAGCATTGCCTCGTTCTTCCGCCAGGGCGCGCCAGCGGGCGCGGGCGTCTTCATCCGGCGGCACGTGCGGGATGTCCAGGCGGGTTGTCAATGCCCGGACGTACAGGCCCGTGCCGCCGACGATCAAGGGTAGGCGGCCCCGCCCGGCGATCTCGGCGCAGACCCGCTCGCCGAGGGCCTGGAAATCGGCCAGCGTCCACTCCTGGTCCGGGTCGGCCACGTCCACAGCGTGAAAGGCGGCCTCCGCCCGCTCGGCGAGCGTCGGCTTCGCCGTGCCGATGTCCATCCCGCGATAGACCTGCATTGAGTCGGCCGAGATGATCTCGGCATTGAGCCTCTGCGCCAGAACGACGCCGACGGCGGTTTTGCCCGCCGCCGTCGGCCCGACAATGGCGACGCGCCTTCCCCCGGCAGCTTCCAACACGGGCTAGTATAGCACAAAAGGAAGGAGGCGCGCAATCGGGTACAATGGGAGCATCTTCTCAGACGAAAGGACTTTGAGTTTTGCGAACCACAAAGATTCCCAGAGTCGCCGCCGGGGCGACGGCCTGCCTGGCCGCCACGCTCTTCTATGGAGCGCATGGGCCGCTGGCGGCCAAGGCGACGGCGCGCACGACGAAAACGGCCGCCGGGTCGGTCAGCCAGGGCAAGGCGCTGGTGTCACAGTTCCGGTGCAACGGCTGCCACAACGCCAATCTTCAGGGGCGGCCCGGATTCTCACCCAACATCCACCGCACCGGCGCCCTGCACGACTACACGCAGGCGCAGTTCGTGACGCTGCTGCTCACCGGCAAGAAAAATGACGGCGGCCACGTCCGACCCCCGATGCCCGTCTACGGGGCGGGTCACCAGCAGATGCCGCCCCCGCCGATGGGCGGCGACCATCGCCCACCTCCCGGTGGCATGCCCCCACCTCCCGGTGGCATGCCCCCGCGAGGCGGCATGCGCCCGCCGCCCGGCGGGATGCGCCGGCCTCCGACCATGACGGCGGCGCAGGCCAAGGCCATCTTTGCCTACCTGGAGACGCTGAAGTAAGAACGTCATGGGAGGGGCGACCCGCCGGGTCGCCCCTCCCCCTCCGCCATCGCCCGCAGGCGGGCGGCGATGACCTCGGCCCCGTTGGTGGCGTAGGCGTCCGGGCGAAGGGCGGCGGACAGGGCGGCGTCGAGCGCGTCCTGCCAGCTGCCCGCCCGGAAGTCCGTATCCCTGATCGGTACTCCCCCACCCCAGCGGGCCATGCCCGCCACCAGCGTGTCGTACTCGGAGAACGCCGGGCGCGGGACGTAGATCAGCGGGACGCCGTTGGCGATGCACTCCGTCACGGTGCCGTAGCCCGGCTTGGAGACGACGGCGTCCACGGACGCGCTGACGTCGGCGTAGGGCCAGCGCCGCCGATCCAGGGTGACGACATTCGGCACGGGCAGGGCGGGCGGGTCATAGGTCAGGAAGAGCCAGTCAGCGGCAGCTGCCAGGGCCGCCCAGTCCATGTCCAGGCCCCAGACACCCAGATACAGCAGCGCCAGATGCCGGACCGCCCTCCCCGCCCCCAATTCTGGGGGAGCCTGAATGGTCAGGGTGGCGTCCAGGGCCGCGCGGATGTTTCTGCCCCGCCGGGCGACCAGGGGCACACGCTCGACGCGCGGGAACGGATCGGCGACCGTCGGCGTGGACAGGGGGGTGAGGAAGGCGGCGGTCGCCGCGCCGTACTCCTCCGCCATGTGCGCCAGCAACGCGCCGTCGTCGGGCGTCTCCGTGTACTCCTGATAGATGTCGTGCCAGGTGAAGTTGGCGACGGCGAAGCCGGGGAGGCCCGCCTCACGCGCCGCGCGCAGCGGGAAGGCGGGGATGTCCGTCACAACCGCCCTGACCCCCTCCCGCTTGAGAAACGCCACCTCCTCCGGCAGACGCGCCTCATTGGCGGCGGCGATCTCGGCGTAGCGGTCCAGGGTGGCGCGGGGCAGGACGGTCACGCTGTCGGATTGCAGGCAGCCGCAGTCAAACTCGGCGGGCCGATAGGAAAAGTCACGCCCCGGCGCTTCCTCCCGAAATAGCCTCTCCGGCACGACGGTCCGCAGAATGAGCGGCACGTCCGGCGGCAGCGCCTTCAGGATTTGCGCCGTCCGTATGGCGTGGCCGTAGCCGTGCCCGGTGATGTAGTAGCAGAGGGTCATGACCGCCGATGCACCTGCGTGGCGGTGGCCTGGTCGAGCGGGCGGATGACCAGGGTGTCAATGTTGACGTGGGCGGGGCGGGTGACGGCCCAGGTGATGGCGTCGGCGATGTCGTCCGCCGTGAGCGGGGTCATGCCGGCGTAGGTCTTGTCGGCGCGCGCCTTGTCCCCGGCGAAGCGCACCACGCTGAACTCGGTCTCCACCATGCCGGGGGCGACCTCGGTGACACGAATGGGCTTGCCGAGCAGTTCCAGGCGCAGGGTCTCGGTGACGGCGCGGGCGGCGTGCTTGGCGGCGGTGTAGCCCGCGCCGCCGGGGTAGACCTCAATCGCCGCGATACTGGTGACGTTGACGATATGGCCCGCGCCGGACGTCTCCAATTGGGGGAGTAGGGCGCGGGTCACGCGCATCAGGCCCAGCACGTTGGAGTCGTACATCGTCTCCCACTTGGCGTCGTCGGCCTCGGCGACGGGTTCCAGGCCGAGCGCGCCGCCCGCATTGTTGACCAGGACATTCACGCGGAGGACTTGGGCGCAGAAGGACTGGACGCTGGCGGGGTCGGTCACGTCCAGCGGCAGGGCTGTCGCGCCCAGCGGCTCCGCGACTTCGCGCAATCTGTCCAGCCGGCGCGCGCCCAAAATCAGGTCATAGCCAGCGGCGGCCAGATGGCGGGCCGTGGCCGCGCCGATGCCGCTACTCGCGCCAGTGACGATGGCGAGGGGTTTGTCGGACATGAATCTTCCCCGTAGGGGCGCAGCATGCTGCGCCCCTACACCTTGACGGTGTGGGCGCCCTGGGCGGCGCGGCAGGCGTAGATGTGGGCGGCGCGGCCAGTTTTCTCTTTGTACCGGGCGGCGAGATCCTGCGAGAACTGTCGAACGGCGTCCTGGTGGACGAGGTTGACGGTGCAGCCGCCCCAGCCGCCGCCCGTCAGCTTCGCGCCGATGCAGCCGTCCAGCATGACCGCCGTGTCCACCAGGAAGTCCAGCTCCGGCGTGGAGTTCTCGAACAGGTCGCGGCAGGAGGCGTGGCCCTCGGCCAGCAGGTGGCAGACCGGCGCGGTCTCCTTCCGGGCGATGGCCTCGCGCATGGCGAGCACGCGCCGGTCTTCGGTCAGGACGTGGCGGGCGCGTTTGCGCTCGTTCTCAGGCAGCTCCATCTCGCGCGCGACGAATTCATCCCAGGAGACCTCGCGCAGAAGCTTGCGGCCGAAATGCTGCGCGGCGGCCATGCACTCGGCGCGGCGCGTGTTGTAGTCGCCGCCGGTCAGGGCGTGCTTGACGGCGGAGTCGCAGATGACGATGGCGACATCATCCCGGCCCATGTGGACGGGGTGGTGCGTCAGGGTCAGGCAGTCCAGGAAGAGCAGGCTGTCCGCGCGGCCGAAGATGGAGGAGAACTGGTCCATGATGCCGCAGTTGACGCCGACGAACTGGTTCTCGGCGCGCTGGCAGAGTCGGGCGATCTCCATCGGCGGCATCTCGTAAGGGAACAACTGCCGCAGGAAAAACGCGGTGGCGACCTCCAGGGCGGCGGAGGAGGACAGGCCGGATCCGCTCGGCACGTCGCTGCGGAGGACGGCGTTGAAACCGCCGACGGGGACGCCCTGCTGCTGCAGCTGCTGGACGACGCCCAGGACGTAAGAGGCCCACGAGTTCTGCGAGTCGCGCTTGAGGTCCCTGGCCGAGAGGACGGCCCGGCGCTTGAAGTCGGCGGCGACGAGCGTGATGGTGTCGTCGCCGGTGGCCGCGCCGACCACGGCGGTTCCCCGGTCAAGGGCGGCGAGCAGGACGTAGCCGCCGTTGTAGTCGGTGTGGTTGCCCATGATCTCCACCCGGCCCGGCGCGAGGGCGGCGGCGGTCGGCCGGCTGTCGAACTGTTCCTGGTACGCCTGGACGGCGCTGTCTACTGTGGTGTTGCTCATGGTGTTTATTATAGCAGAAGATGGCCCCCACCCCGCGCTTCGCGCACCCCTCCCCCATAACAATGGGAGAGGGGCCAGTGACTGGGCGGCAGTACGTCTTGTCAGAGCGCTTCGGGTTCCGCGTTGATGGCGGCATAATCTTCAGGCGTGCCGACGTCGCGCCAGCTGCCGGCGAGTTCGAGGCCGTAGGCCCTGTGCCCATCCTGGATCAGGGCTGTGATAGCGTCGGGCAGCTCATACTCGCCGCGCGCGGAGGGTTGCAGATGGGCGGTGTAGTCGAAGATGAGGGGGGCGAAGATGAACAGGCCGGCGTTGTTCCAGTGGGTGGCCGCCGTGCCGGGGGCGGGCTTTTCCTCGATGCGGGCAATCGTGTGGTCGTCGTTGAGGTAGACGGCAGCGCCCCGGCAGGGGTCGGGTACCCAGTTGAGGCCGACGAGGGCGGAGAACGGCCCCCCCACCCCCAATTCTGGGGGAGTCAGCCACATCTGCATGAAGCGGCGGTAGTTGGCGGGGTCGAGCATGATGTCGCCGTAGGTCATCAGGAATGGGCCATCGGAGAGCAGGGCGCGGGCGCAGTTCACGGCGTCCCCCACCCCGCGCGGCGGGTCCTGATGGACGTACTGGACGTGCCAGCCCCAGCGCGCGCCATCCGCGAAGTGGGCCTGGATCACATCGGCGCGGTAGCCGGTGACGAGGACGAACTGCGTAATGCCGGCCTCATGGGCAATGCTCGCCATGATGCGCTCGATCATGGGGACGCCGCGGATGGGCAGCAGGGGCTTCGGGCGGTCGGCGGTGAGCGCACCGAGGCGGGTGCCGCGTCCGGCGGCGAGGATGAGGGCCTTCATCGGCTACTCCAATCGGGCATACTTGAGGGCGTCGGGGCAGGGGCAGTCGCGGGTCGGCGGCATCCGTTCCAGCATGGCGTGGATGACCTTTTTGACATTCTCATTGTTCTGGCGCAGGACGGCGAGCACGTCCTGCACCTGCACGGCGTCGGCGGGCGCGACTACGCCGGCGTCGTAGTCCGTCACCAGGGCGATGTTGACGTAGCAGAGGGCCAGTTCGCGGGCAAGAATGGCTTCGGGGTACTGGGTCATGTTGATCGCGTCCCAGCCCATCTGCGTGAACCAGCGGCTCTCGGCCTTCGTGGAGAAGCGCGGGCCTTGAATGACGACGCAGGTTCCCGTCTCGTGGACGGGGATGCCGTGCGCCTTTGTCGCGTCAATGGCGAGGGCGCGGAGCTGGGGACAGTACGGCTCGGCGCTCGATACGTGGGTGGCGATGGGACCGTCGTAAAATGTATCGGCGCGGCCCGCCGTGCGGTCAACGAACTGGTCAGAGATGACGAAGTGGCCGGGCCGGATGTGGGCCTGCAAAGAGCCGACGGCGCAGGGGGCGAGGATGCGGGTGACGCCGAGGCTGCGCAACGCCCACAGGTTGGCCCGGTAGGGGATTCTGTGCGGCGGCAGGGAGTGCGTCCGGCCGTGGCGGGGCAGGAAGGCGACCCGATGCCCGGCGACGGCGGCGAGGGCGACGGCGTCCGAGGGCGGGCCGTAGGGCGTCTCCACCTTGATCTCCCGAATGTCTCCCTCGGCGAACTCATAGAACCCGCTGCCGCCGAAGATGCCGATGTCCGCCTGATGTTGTGTCATGGGATGGTCTTCAGCCCCGGATCGCCCCCCGGCCCCCAATTCTGGGGGAGAAAAAGAAAAGGTGCGCGTGTGCCATAACTGCCCTATTCAGGCAAAGCGGCCAGAACAGAGGCGACGGAAATGGCCTCTTCCCCAACATACCCGTGATCCTCAAGCGTCCACCAGGCGGACAGGACGGCCTGCGCCAGACCCCACCCGCGCAGCCGCGCTCTGTCAATACCCAACTCGTCGGTGAAGATGTCCAAGCGGCGGGCGAGGACACTGGCCGGCCGCGGTGACGGGTTACGCAGGAAGGCCCCGACTTCATAGGCCGGCTCGCCGAGGACGCCCTGCGGGTCTATCGCCAGCCATGTCTCGCGCCCGGCGCTCAGGATGTTGCCGTGATGCAGGTCGCCATGGAGCAGGATGGGCGCGGCCTGTGAGGCCGTCAGGTCCCGGAACAGCGTCTCCGCCTCGGCGAGCAAGACCGGCGGGAACGGGCCGGGGCCACCGTCGAAGCGGGCGCGCAGGCGCGCAAAGCCCCGGCCCCAGTCGGCGACCGTCGGGAACGCCGGCTGCTCCGGCGCGGGCTTCCAGAGCCGGCGCATGACGGAGGCGGCGATCCGAGTCGCGGCGGCGTCATCTGCCGACCCGACCAGGGACGTGCCTGGCTCCAGCCGTTCCAGCAGCATCACGCCGCGCTCTTCGTCCGCGTCCAGGAGGCGGGCGGCGCCGCTCCCATCGTAATGCCGGAGCGCCGCGATTTCGGCAAAAAGCCCGCGGCTCGGCACTCCCGCCTTCAGAACGAGGGGGCTCCCGTCGGGCCCGATGGCTGGGGCGACATAATGGTAGGTCAGGCCGGGGAACGGCGGGCCGAGCGTCAGCGACCAGCGAGCGGCGCAGTCCGCGAGTAGATCCGGCAGACGGCGCAACCATGCGGCCCCCGCCTCGCCGTGCAGGTCAAGCGCCGTACGAGCCAACTTCTCCGGGATCGGGTGCATCGGTGGGCAACTCATAGACAAACCCCGGCTCGCCGAGGAACATGCCGCCGTCCACGTTGAGGCAGAGGCCGTCGGCGTAGGACCAGGGGGCGGTGATGGGGCCGCGAATGTCGCGGGCCACGTAACCGATGGGCGTGTGGCCGTGAATCAGGCGGCGCGCGCCATAGAGGCGCAGGTACTCGCGGAGGTCGGCGAGGCTGCCGCCGTTGGCCTCGTCGAATTCCATGCGGCGGACGAACGCGACGATCAGACCGGCCCAGGCATGGTAGTCGTCGCTGACGAGGATATCCGCGAGGGCGGCGTTGACCTCGGCGATGGTGCTGGCATAATCGGCGTAGAAGGCGGAGTCGGCGTGCTGGAGCAAGGTGTCCCCGACCAGGACCATCGCGGGACGCTGGGCCAGCCAGAGGAGGCGCTCCGGAGTCAGGCCATTCAGGTCGCGCAAGCGGCCCCCGTTGCGCCACCACACGTCCAGGAAGGAGAGGTCCCCATCGGGGGGCCTCTCGTCGCCGAAGCGGTACGCGGCGAGCAGCATGACGTCATGGTTGCCCAGCAGCGCCTCGACCCGACCGCCCGCGGTCGCCGCCTCCACGCGCAGGCGCATGAGGAGGTCTATGACGCCGAGGCCATCGGGGCCGCGATCCACATAGTCGCCGAGCAAGTAAAGCCGCGCGCCACCTCCCGACCAGGCCTGTTCGGAGTCGATCAGGCCGGCCTCATGCAGCAGGCGGAGGAAATTGTCTAACTGGCCGTGGACATCGCCGATGATGAAGGTGGGGGCGGTCATGGATCACGCTGGGTCAGGGCGGCCTCGGCGGCGGCCTGCTGGGCTTCCTTTTTGCTTTTGCCGACGCCGTGGCCGGCGACCTGGCCATCGAGCAGAACCTCAATGGCGAACGTCCTGTCGTGCGGCCGCCCGTGCTCGGCGACGACCCGGTAGACCGGCGCCGTCTGGCGCGCGGCCTGCCGCTGCTCCTGCAGAATGGTCTTGGGGTCGCGCCAGTCGCGCACGGCGGCGACGGCGGCGATCTCCGGGGCCAGGACGGTCAGGATGAAGTCACGGGCGGCCCCGTGGCCGCTTTCACGGTAGATGACGGCGATCAGGGCCTCCACGGCGTCGGCGACCAGGCTGGCGCGGTTGCGCCCGCCCATCGCCTCCTCCGCGCGCCCCAGGCGCAGCAGGGGCGCGAGGTCCAGGCGGCGGGCGGCCTCGGCCAGCGCGGTCTTGCAGACGATCAGGGCGCGGGCCTTGGCGAGTTCCCCCTCGGTGCGATCCGGGAACGTGGCGGTGAGATACTCGGCAATGACCAGCCCCAGCACGGCGTCGCCGAGGAACTCCAGGCGCTCATTGCTCTCCAGCGGCGCGTCGGGAACCCGCGACTTATGCGTGAGGGCCTGCCGCAACGCCGTCCCATCCCGGATGGGCAGGCGGCGCGACTGGGCGGCGAGGAGCAGGTCCGGCTCGGTCATGGCGTTAGGAACCCCCTCCGGCTCGCCGGGCGGAGGGGGTCTCACTCCAGTCTCTTCACGGCGTCGGCGATGCGGGCGACGCCCTTCTGGATGTTCGCCAGGCTGGTGGCGTAGGAAAGGCGGACGTTGGCGTCCGCGCCGAAGCCGGAGCCGGGCACGACGGCGACGCCGGCCGCGGTCAGCAGGTACTCGGCGAAGTCGTCGGAGCCCCCAATGGTGCGCGGGCTGTCGCCCGGCGGCGTCCAGTTCTTGCCGTAGACGGCGGAGACGTTCGGGAAGACGTAGAACGCGCCGCCGGGCGAGAGGCACTTGACGCCGGGGATGTCGTTGAGGGCGGACACGATGTAGTCCCGGCGCTCTTCGAACGCCTGCCGCATGGTCTCCACGGTCTCCTGCGGACCGTTCAGGGCCTCCACCCCGCCCGCTTGGGCGAAGGAGGTGGGGTTGGACGTGCTCTGATCCTGTATCTTGGACATGGCGGCGACGATGTCCTTGTCGGCGGCGGCGTAGCCCAGACGCCACCCAGTCATGGAGTAGGCCTTGGAGAAGCCGTTGATGGTGACGGTCAGCCGCCTCGCCGCATCACTGAACGAGGCAGGCGAGACGAACTGCTGGCCTTTATAGAGAATCTTTTCGTAAATCTCGTCGGACAGCAGGTACACGCCGCGACCGACGCACAGGTCGGAAATGTCGCGCAGCATTCGGGGCGCGTAGACGGCCCCGGTGGGGTTAGAGGGCGAGTTGAGGATCACCATCTTGGTCTGCGGCGTCAGCGCCCTTTCGATGTCCTGGGCCGTCGCCAGGAAGCCGGTGCGCTCATCCGCCGGGACGATGACCGGCACGCCCGCCGCGAGCTTGACCTGCTCCGGGTAGGAGACCCAATAGGGCGCGGGGATGATGACTTCGTCGCCGGGGTCCAGCATCGCCTGCATGACGTTGTAGATCGAGTGCTTCGCGCCGCAGGAGACGATGATCTCGTTGCGCCCGTAGGTGAGGCCGTTGTCACGCTCCAGCTTGGCGATGATGGCTTCTTTCAGGGCGACCGTGCCGCTGGACGGCGTGTACTTGGTCTGGCCGGCGTTTAATGCGGCGATGGCGGCGTCCTTGATGTGCTGGGGCGTGTCGAAGTCCGGCTCGCCCGCGCCGAAGCCGATGATGTCCTTGCCCTCCGACTTGAGCGCGTTGGCCTTGGCGGTGATGGCGAGGGTCGGTGAGGGCGCGGCGGCGAGGGCGCGCTGGGAAAGCATCCGTTGCTGGGGCGGCGTGGTCATGTCGAACTCCCGATTGATGTCGGCGAAAAGTGTTGCCGTTCAGTATACCCGACCGGACGGGCGGCGTGTCAAGGAGGAACCCTCGACAGCCACCTGCCGCGAAACGGGAGAAGGAGGGGTTCGTCATCGCAAAATTGGGTCTTTCGGCCCATCCGTTGCCGGGCGGGGCATGGCACAATGAGGTATCACTGTCACGGAGGCAGGCAATGGACACACGCAACATTCACCAGGACAGCCCGGCGTGGCACTTCTTCGTGCATCTGTCGTTCGCGCTGTCGCTCGGCCTGATGTGCCTCGGCATCTGGGCGCTGCCGGCCAGCCTCTGGATCAAGGGGTATCTGGGCATGGGCCTATTCTTCACGGTCGCCTCCACGCTGACGCTGGCGAAGACCACGCGGGACGCGCACGAGGCGAAGAAGCTCATCAACCGTCTGAGCGAGGCCAAGACGGAGAAGATGCTCCACGAGTACGAGCTGAAGCCATGACTGCTCCTCAATGGAAGATCCCGACCTGAGCAGTCTGGCCTTGAAAACTTCCCCTCCGTAAGCCCCCCCGCAAAAAGGCGTTTCATCCTCGGCGCTTTGGGGTATGTTGACCCGCGTAGATTACCTGGCCTGTACGCGCAGCGTCTGCAACTCCATTGACCCTTGTTGTTCTCGAAAGGAATGTGCCCATGACACTACGTCGTCTCGCCGCCAACCTCGCGTTGGGCCTTCTTCTCGGCGGCCTGGTTGCCGCCCCCCGCCCCGCCCAGGCCGATCTCTCTCCCACCACCCTGACCGGCACTTTCCTGCACGACGATGACCATTTCCTCTACTCCTTCAACCTGTCATCGCCCCAGGTGGTCACGGCCTATACCACCTCCTACGCCGGGGGGACGAATCTGGACGGCACGACCACCCCGAACGGAGGCTTTGACCCGATTCTGTCGCTTTTCGACTCGTCAGGCACCCTGCTGGACGTCAACGATGACGGCGACAACGCCCCGACAGATCCGGTCACGGGCAGCGCCTACGACTCCTACTTGCAGGACACGCTCGGCCCCGGCTCGTATACGCTCGCGCTGACGCAATACGATAACTTCCCCAACGGCACGCTTGCCAGTGGCTTCTTCGAGGATGGGAATCACACCTTCACTTCCCAGTTTGTCGCCCCGGGCAGCACGAGCGCACCGCCATTCGTGGACTTTGACTCGAATCAGCGCAACGGGAACTTCGTCCTCAACGTCAACTCCGCCGCCGTGCCCGAACCCGGATCCGTTGCCCTGCTCGGCCTGGGCCTGGTGCCCCTGGGATTGGTCGCCCGGCGGCGGCTGTCCCGGCGTGATGCCTGAGTACGCCACCTTGGTACAGGGAAGGCCCTGCCCCTCACTGGGGCAGGGCCTTTTTCACTCATTGCCCATGCATCAGATTTCCTCCCAGTTGACTGGCTGGAGGGCGGGGTTGTCGGCGGGGGCGCGGCCCACTTTTGCCATGTCGCGCCACTGGCCGTTCAATTTGACGCGGACGATGTCGGCGGTGAAGTCGTTGTTGGTGCCGTCGGCGCTGGAGTTGCTGAGCAGGTAGGAGCCGACGCCGTAGACGTCGGCGGGGACGCCGTTTTCCTCAAATTCGCGGATTTTGGCGGGGGTGAAGCCGCCGGTGACGGTGATCTTGACGTTCTTGCAGTAGGCCTTGGCGCGTTCCAGCCAGGGGAAGGGCACATCCCACGCCTCGTAGGCGTGGTCCATCTCGCGGCGCATCTTGAAGACGAGGCGGGCGTTGACGCCCCGATCTAATTTTTTGTCGCCGAGGGGTTCCAGGCTCTTGTCCATCAGGTTGCCGCCGGTGTCGGGGCGGACGCCGTAGAGGACGTATTTCTGGGCCTCCTCATGCTTGCCGGCGTTCTCCAGTTCCATGTGCTTCTGGAAGAGGACCTTCATGGTGCGGAGGCTATCGCCGACGCAGTCGTTGTTGAAGTCCACCAGCGCGATGCGGGGGATGTGGGGCGGCAGGAGGCGGGCGAATTGCAGGACGGTCTCCGGCGTGTCGCCCAGGAAGCAGGCGATGGCCGCGTGGGCCACCGTGCCGCCGCCGGCGCCGCCCCACCAGTCGCCCTGCTCGTCGGTGGAGACGGCGCTGACGACGTTCTGGCCGTAGGTGCGGTTGAAGAGCTGCACGGCGATATGATAGGCGTAGCCGTCGCCGGCCTGGACCTCGTGGGCGTCGAAGCGGGCGGGGAAGAACAGCACCGGCTTGCCGCCCGCGGCCTTCAGGACCTCGTAGACGTTGGTGGCGACGCGGGTGGTGCGGGTGAGCGCGCCCAGGGTCGGGGTCTCCAGCGCGGCGAAGTCCCGGTAGCGGCCCCGGACTTTCAGAATGGGTGTGACGCGGCGCGGGTCACCCTCGTAGGGGGCGACGAAGCCGTCCTGCACGGCGCGCACTTCCAGTCGGTCATAGGTAGAAACCCACGCCCCATAATCGTCGAAATAGCCGGTGCATTCCTTGAGCATGGCGAGGGCCTTGTCCACGCCGACGACGACGGAGGCGGGACGGCGGCGGGTGAACCACTGCATCTCCACCTCAATGTCGCCGGTGCGGACGTCGTGACTGTCCGCGTCGGCGAGCAGGGCGTTGTGGCCGCCGAACGCGTAGCCCTCCCGCGCCAGCCCCGTCAGGAGGGTGACGATGTTGGCGAAGTACTTGTCCGCGTACCAGCCGTGCCGCATCCGCTCCACGTCCAATTTGAACGTCTCGGCGGGAATGCGCCTGTTGTCGAAGATGCTCATAAGGCCCCCACCCCGGCCTTCGGCCACCCCTCCCCATCGGAATCAGAGAGGGGCGAAGGCGGGTTTGTTTTGGCGATTTATTGGCGAAGCGCGTTCAGCGCCTCGGTGAAAACCTGGTATTCGTTCTCCTGGTACATGGCGAAGACAATGCGCGACAGGGACGTGTCCGGGTGGGCGCGCAGCCAGTCGGCGACGGTTCGCACGGCCAGCGGGGCGGCCTGGGCCAGCGGGTAGCCGTAGATGCCCGTCGAGATGGAGCAGAAGGCGAGACTGGTCAGATGGTTGGCGTCGGCCAGATCCAGACAGGAGCGGTAGCAGGAGGCGAGTTTCTCCGGCTCACCGCTATTACCGCCGTTCCAGACCGGGCCGGGCGTGTGGAGGACGTGCTTTTGCTTCAAATTGTGCCCGCCGGTGATGACCGCCGTGCCCGTCTTCGCCCCGTGCGGCGCGACCCGGATCAGTTCCTCCATCAGCCCCCGACCCGCCGCACGGTGGATCGCCCCGTCCACGCCGCCCCCGCCCCGCATGGCCGTGTTGGCCGCATTGACGATAGCCTCCACGCCCTGGTCCAAGACGCTGCCCCGGATGACCTCAATGATCGTGTCGTTGATCTGCATGGTTCTCCTCGCTAGGAAGGCGTCTCCCAGTGGCCCCTCGTGAAGTCGGGGAAGTGCAGCGGGGCGCTGCCCTGGGACACGGACAGTTCCGACAGCGGCCCCGGCGCGCTCCATGCGGCGGCATCGTAGACGTCAATGTCCGGCGGCAGCCCATCGCGCAGGCACCGGATCAGGCGGTAGATCATCAAAAAATCCATGCCGCCGTGGCCGCCCGCCGCACGGGCCGCCGCGCCGGTGTCGCGCCAGAGCGGGTCCTCGTACTCCTTCACCGTGTTCAGCGGCTGCCAGACGTGCTCGGTCTGGCCGTCGAAGAAGACGCCGGGCGGGTAGTCCCGGAACGCGCCTTTCGTCCCCTGCAGGAGCGTGTTCCGGCTGTAGGGCCGGGGCGTCACGACGTCGTGCTGCAGCACCAGCGTCCGGCCCCGCGCCGTCTTCAGGAGCGACACGTTCATGTCCCCCGCCGTGTAGCGCTCCCGCCGCTTGGGGCCATCCATCGGCTCGTGGGCGTCCCGGTAGGCGGTCAGGCCGGCCTCCCGGCTGCTCATGGACACGAGCCTCACGAATCGGTCTCCCCGGTGGATGTCCAGACAGCGGGCGAGGGGGCCGAGGCCATGCGTGGGGTAGAAGTTGCCGTCGCGCCGCAGGTGAGGCTCACGCCGCCAGAGGCCCTCGCCCTGGTCGGATAGCAGCAACGCCCGCAGGTCGTGGATGTACGCGCCCTCGCCGTGGGTGATCTCGCCGAGCCGCCCCGCCCGCGCCAGGCCCAGCATCAGCAGCTCCTCATAGCCGTAGCAGCAGTTTTCCAACAGGACGCAGTGCCGCCGGCTGCGCTCGGAGGCGTTGACCAGGTCCCAGCAGCCCTCCAATGTCGTCGCCGCCGGCACCTCCACCGCCGCGTGGACTCCGCGCTCCATCGCTGCCACCGCCAGCGGCACGTGCGCGTGCCAGGGCGAGGCGACGACGGCCAGGTCCAGCCCCCCGCCGTCCAGCAGTCGGGCGACGTCCTCCGTCTCCACGCGCGGCATGGGCCGACCGACCTCAGCGACCTGCCGCGCCCCCTCCCCCGCCCGCTCGGGGTTGACGTCGAACAGCCCTCGGACCTCCACCCCCTCCTGCCTCATCAACTGCGACAGCAGGGACAAGCCGCGCCCACCGCAGCCCAGGAGGGCGACTCGCACCGTCTCCCGCGCCACGAACGGCACCCCCCACATCGTTTCCTGTGCCATGACTTGCATGAGCAATCCCCTCAAATTGTGTTCGGGTCAACGACCTGGACGGTCGGCGTGAGCGCAACGAAGCGCGTGAAGTCGCCTGTGTTGAAGGTCAGCAGTTGCGCCATACCATTGACATCGGCCACGGCCATCAGTCGGGCGTCATGGGTCGGCTTCCCGGAGACCTGGGCCGCCGTGACCAGTCGCCGCCAGGCGGGGAAGACCGATGGCGGCTCTGGCAGCAACGGGAAGAGGGTCAGGATGCGCGTCACCTCGGCGTCGGCCTGCGTCGTGGTCATGCCCAGCCCGTTCGCGGCGATGGGGCGCGTGGCGACGGCCCAGAATTCAATCAGATTCTGCGGGCAGACATGGACGACATCGCCGCACGTCGCCAATCTTCTCGTTCAGGGCGGCCCCGGACTTCTCGTCGGGGGCCAGGTCGCTCGGCACGTCCATGCGGGGTCGGTTAGTGGCGGGTGTCAGGCCCATGATGCAGGGCGGGGCGGGCGCTGTCAAGAATGCCTGAGGCACGCGGGGCAGTCCCAGCGGCCCCAGCCGTCGTTCCAGCGCATGGGGAAGCCGCAGGCGCAGCGCCGGAACGGCCAGAGGAAGGCGAGTATCTTTCGGATCATAGCGATGTAATTACTTGTTAATGGCGGAACCGTCCCTGCCGGTCCTTTTGCCGCCGGCCCCGCCGCCCCGTGTGAGGGGCCTTGGGCTTCGGACCCTCCTTTTCCTTGTCTGCCGGTTTCTCGTCCTTCTTCCTGGTGTTGATCATTGCGACTACGGCGGTCAGGAGTGCCGCCAGGCCCGTCGCGCCACCCGCGACCTGCAGCCCTGCAACCGTCATCCTCTTGATCCTCTCGCCGAAGCGGACCTTCACGTCGACTTTCTTTTCGAACACCGGGTATTCGTGCGTCACCTCCTTGTTATTGGCCTTGAGAATGACGTCGGCCGTGAGCGTCAGCACGTGGACTCCCTCTTCCTTGGGGGTGACCGTGAAGTTCCACTGCGTGCCCTGGTCCTCGGCGATAAGCTGCTTAGGGTCGGGAGACTGGACGTCGAAGGCGCCGGCATCTCCCCGGAGGTGGACCGTCATGAACTGGCTGACGCGGACCTTGACGACCTTCGGAATGCCGAGCCCCTCGTCCTTGAACTTCTGGGTCAGTTCGGCCTTGCAGTCCTTGGACACCAGCACCTTCACGACCGACGGCTCCCCGACGGTCATGTCGTGCGGCGGGTTGTAGGCGATGCGGCCCCAGGGCAGCCTTCGGATCTGGTCCGTAATAGCCGCGTTAAAGGCCGTATCCCTAGTGCTCCCGATCGGGTTGAAAAGTTCTTTGTTGAAAACGTCTGAGTTAGACCATAATATCCGATTATAAAGGTGCCATAATAGTCGTCGCCGGTCTCCAGACGGTTTATGTTGACTAACGTGGTGAATATGATGACTTGCATGCCGATGGTGTTTCAACGATGCATTGTGAGAACGTTTAGGCTGATGGCCCGTGGTTCTGGTGTGACTGGGTTTCTTGGTTTTCTCAGGATGGCGCTTAGGCGGAGCCACGGGTACCGTTATGAGCGGGTATGGCAGAAGCCCGGACGGCTCGAGGTCAACAGGGTCGACCGGAGCGGGAACGAACGGGAGCGGCGCCCGTACCTTCGGGTGGCGGTGGGTGCCGGCATACCAGGCGGCCGCGCAGGCCAGGCACGCGAGGCAAAAGGCCGCGGACGATTTCGCGTCGCGGTAGAAGACCAGATTTCTGAGGTATGCGACCGCTCCCTGCATTTCGCTGCCTCCGCCGTTATCAGTATTGAAACGCTCCCAGGAACCTTTGGCTACCTTACACTCTAAGGGCTATTTCCACGCGTCCGCCCGCTTGTCCTGCCTGCTACCGGTCCCTCTTCCGGAGCCAGTCCTGCATGAGCTCCTCCAGCTCCTCGTCGGTGAGGTCCCAGTACTCCTCGCTGACCCGCCACACCCGCTCCTCGTCCATGAAGATGTAGCCGGCCGCCACCAGGGCGTTCCGCTCCACCTGGGCGAACCGCAGGCCGTGGATGGGCTTCTCGGGAAGGATGCGCATGAGGCTATCATAGCACGGGCAATCGGGACGATTGCCCTATATCTGCATCGGCACGCGGGAGGGGGCGGGAAGCGGGGAAGGCTGCACCGCATGGCTCGCGGGAAGGGGATCGGGGACAGCGTCCCTCCGGTCCAGCCAGCCCATGAGCCACATGCCCAGCAGCAGCCCCAGGCCCAGGACGCACAGGTGGGAGATGACGGTGAGCAGGGTGATGCTGGCGCGGTCGATCCGCTCAATCTCCTCCACGGCTCCCCCTTCCGGTCTCCGTTATTGCCCTGCCGGCGTTGCCGATGATCCTGTTGCGCTCCCGCTGGTATATGTTCCAGCACGTCTTGCACATGGCGGACAGGTACTTTCCCTAGCGTCCTCAGAGCACGGTCGGCGATGGGGAACAGCGGGTTTGTCACCCGCACCCTCCGATTGGAGTCGATCAGGATGTTCGCCACACTAATCCTCGTAAATCACTTCCCGGCTGTCATTCAGCAGTACGGGCGTGTTTGGGTCCAGACTGGCCGTCCAGGCGCCAAAGGCGGCGAGCCATTCCTCCTTCGTGGCTATCTCGTAGAACGGCCTCTGCTCGGCTGCGCTGGTGTTCAGGGCGCCATCCAGCAGGCTGACGGCATACTGGTCGGCAGCCTGACCATGCGCGGCGGCTTGCGCGCGCAGGCGCGATTCCTGTTCGGGCGAGAGGTCAAGTGTCAGTGTCACGGGTCACTCCTTTCTCATATTTCATAGGGCGGCAGCAGGCGGCGGAAGCCGTGCGCCAGGACGACGAACAAGAACAGCAGATTCCGCAAGAAGCCGCTATGGGCGGGAGGCGGCGCGGCGGGCTGGCCCGTTTCCATCGCGGCAGCGAGCCGCCTGCCAAGCCTCTCCATCCACTCAACCGAGTGCGGCCATTCCCACAGGCCGTCCAGCAACGGGGGCGGAATACCTGCCTTGCCGACGCACGCCCCGATGAGGCCGCCGAGGATGGCCGCGGTCGTGTCCGTGTCGCCGCCGCAGCGGATGATTTCGGTCAGGCCGCACTCGAAATCCTCCTGGTGCCGCAGCCAGGTCTGGATGACGACCGGGACGGTGTGATAGACATATCCGCTGACGCCGCGCTGCAAACCGAGGGCATCGGAGAATGCGTCCGCGGACTCTCCGGCACAGGCGCTGGCGACGGCCCGCTGCACCAGCCCGATCAGTTCCCCTGCCTCCGGTTCCAGAGAGGCTTGCAGCCATGTCAGGTAGTCCTGCGGCCTGACGTTGCCGGGCCGGGAATCCAGGGAAGCGGCCAGCGCAACCGCCAGCGCGCCCCATTCGGCCTTCGGGTCGGTGTGCGTGAGCCGGGTTGACGCCTTCACCAATGCGCGCAGTTTCTTCGGGTCCTCCGGGCAACAGAGGCCCAGCAGCGCGCTCCGCATGGCGGGGCCGTTGCCCGCCGAGAAGACGCCGCTGCGGTCCGGCGGGACACCGACGCTGAGGCGGAGGCAGGCCAGCAGCGTCGCCTTGCCGACGCCGGCGGGCAGGGTCCAGAGCCACCGGCGCAGGCGGCGCGCGAGATGCTGCGGAAATAAGGCCAGGTCGCCGCTCGACTCCATGAGCGCCTGGGCGACTATGACGGTATGCTCCGTGTCATCGGAGACCATGCCTCGGCCAAAGAGGAAGTGGTAGCGGCGGATGTCGGGAAACAGCCGCGCCTGGCGGCCACGGGACAGCCCCTCGCAAGGCAGCCCCAGCGCGTCGCCGACGGCGGTTCCGAGCAGGCACCCGATGATGGCATTCTCCGTCATGGTCATGGCTTTTCGGGCCGGGCGGCGTCGGCGTAGATGCGCCGGATTTCGGCATTGGCGGGGGCGTCGTACCAGCCGTGGAAGAGCAGGATGTCGCCGCGCCGGACCGCCGCTGTCAGTTTGTCATGGTTGGCGGCCAGGCTGCCGCCCGACCAGTTATCGGGGGCGTAGAGGGCGCTGAAGGCGCGGGGGTAGACGGCGCGCACGCCGGCGGGGGTGGACGTGACGCCGTGGTGGAAGAACGAGTCGAAGGGCGCGGTACAGGCGTAGTCGCGCGTGGTCTGGTTCTCCGGCATCAGTAGCACGTCGGGATAGGCCCGCGTCACGGCCTCAAAGATGTCCGGGTTGAGGGCGTGCCCGGCGGCGTCCACGGTGGAGTCCACGTAGAACAATGTGCAGCCCCAGCGCCGCTTGGCGTAGGCGATCTTGTCCTCCAGGGTGCGCGCCGGGTCGGGCGAGTCCTCCTGGATGGGAACGCCGTTGACGAACCGGATCTGCTGCGGACGGACGCAGACGCCGACGCGCAGGCCGGCGTCTCGGAACTTCTGGAAGTAGGCGTCCACGGTGGCGACGCCGGAGGCGTCCTTGTCCTCCATTTCAGGGGCGAGGCGCGTCACCAGGCGCGGGTCGCCGTAGTAGGTGGAGTGCCCGTACTCCTGGCCCTCGGGGTCCCAGGTGATGACGCCCTGCGCGTTCATGCCCTTGAGGACCTTGACGC